>JBOHAU010000123.1:0-23450 GCA_050698015.1 Gaiellaceae bacterium | reverse complement strand
GTGGTGGTGGTGGCGGCGGCGGCGCGGCGGCTACCGTGACGCTTCCGGGCATGTAGTGCCCTGGGACCGCGCAGTCGTAGGGGAAGGAGCCCTCCGAGCCGAACGTGTGGCGGAACGACTCATCGTTCGCAAGGGGCCCCGAATCGAAAGCGCCGGCTGCGTCCGAGGTGACCGTGTGCGTCGTCCCGTCCTGGTTCGTCCAGCACACAGTGGCTCCGGGCGCAACCGTCACCGACGACGGGGAGAAGGCGAAACCTCTGATCGAGACGAGCGTGTCGCCGGACTGGCAAGGCCCTGGTGCCGCGGTTCCGCCGACGACGGCCGTGAGACCGACGCACGCCGCGCAACAGGTCGACAGGAAGGCCACCGCCTTCATCGATCGGTACTACGTCCGAGGGGCGTCGTTAGTTTGGAGCTCCGAGGCCTCCAGGAGTGGATGGAGGAACGTCCGGCCGCGTGCCTAACCTCGGGTCGTGACGGTTCTCGGAATCGACCCAGGGACTGCTGCGTGCGGATACGGCGTCGTCTCGCAAACCGGAGGCCGCCTGGAGGCGGTCGACCTCGGCTCGTGGCACACACGCGCCACCATGCGCCCGGAGTTGCGGCTGAAGACGATCCACGACACCGTCGTCGACCTCATCCGTCAGTTCGATCCGGCGACCGTCGCCATCGAGGAGTCCTTTGTCGGCGCCGACGCCCGCACCGCACTCTCGGTCGGGCAGGCCCGCGGCGCCGTGCTCGTCGCGGCCGCACGCGCCGGAGTCGCGTGCGTCGAGTACGCGCCGGCGCACGTCAAGCAGGCGGTCTGCGGGTACGGGCGCGCTGAGAAGGCGCAGGTCCAGCGGATGGTTCAGGCGATCCTGAGGCTGAAGGCACCGCCGGCCTCGTCGCACGAGGCCGACGCGCTCGCCGTCGCCATCTGCCACGCGATGGCGCCGCCGCTCCTACAGGCAATCGCGGGATGATCGCCGGGCTGCGGGGCCGCGTGATCGCGCGGCGACACGACGGCGTCGTGCTCGACGTCGGCGGCGTGGGCTACCTCGTCAACGCGACTCAGCGGGCCCTGGCGAAGGCCAGGCGCGGGGAGGAGGTCTCGCTCGACACGTACCTCCACGTCCGGGAGGATGCGCTCCAGCTCTACGGATTCGCGGAGCCCGCGGAACGCGAGCTATTCGAGCTGCTGCTCTCCGTCTCCGGCGTGGGGCCGAAAGTGGCGCTCGCAATCCTCTCCAATTCGACGCCGGCCGACCTGCGTCGCGCGATCGCGCTGGAGGACGAGACGCGGTTCGTCGCCATTCCCGGCATCGGCAAAAAGACCGCGCAGCGGATCGTCTTGGAGCTGAAGGAGAAGCTCGGCCCAGTCGACGTCAGTGGTGAGGCTCCTGTCGAGGAGCTCGTGGCGCGTGACGCGCTCGTCGAGCTCGGCTATTCCATCCCTGAGGCCGAGCGCGCGCTGGCTGGGACCGACCCCGAGCTGCCGCCCGAGGAGCGCGTCCGGCAGGCGCTGAGAGCGGCATGAGCGAGCAGTTCCTCGCGCCCGCGCTGCAACCCCAGGACGACGAGGTCGAGCGCTCGCTGCGCCCGCGTCGGTTCGACGAGTTCGTCGGGCAGGCTCGGGTCAAGGAGCAGCTGGCGATTGCGCTCGAAGCGGCGCGCACGCGCGGGGAGGCCCTCGACCACGTGCTGCTCGTCGGCCCCCCGGGGCTCGGCAAGACCAGCCTGGCCTACATCCTCCGCGAGGAGCTCGGTGTCGGCATCCGGACGGTGGCCGGCCCTGCCCTGGAGCGCAAAGGCGATCTCGCCGCGATCCTGACCGCACTCGAGGAGCGTGACCTGCTGTTCGTCGACGAGATCCACCGTCTCAGCCCTGCAGTCGAGGAGGTGCTCTACCCGGCTCTCGAGGACTTCCGGCTCGACATCATCGTCGGACAGGGGGTCGCCGCTCGGACGCTGACGCTCGACGTGCCGCCGTTCACGCTCGTCGGCGCGACCACTCGGACCGGGTTGCTGACGACTCCGCTTCGCGATCGCTTTGGCATGACGTTCCGACTCGACTACTACGAGCCTGGCGAGCTGACGGTGATCGTGCGCCGCTCGGCCGGGATCCTGGGGGTCGAGGTCCAGGACGACGCGGCCGAGGAAATCGCACAGCGCGCGCGCGGCACGCCGAGGGTCGCAAACCGGATCCTGCGGCGTGTACGGGACGTGGCGGACGTGCGCCATCAAGGAGTCGTCACCTCCGCGGTTGCGGCCGAGGCACTCGAACTGCTCGAGGTTGATGGCTGCGGGCTGGAGCGCACAGACCGTGAGCTGCTGCGCGCGATCGTCGAGCGCTTCGACGGGGGCCCGGTGGGCCTGTCGACGCTCGCGGTTGCCCTCGGCGAGTCGCCGGACACGGTCGAGGATGTCTATGAGCCGTACCTGCTCCAGCTCGGCTTCATCCAGCGGACGCCCCGCGGGCGGATCGTCACCGAGCGCGGCCGCACTCACATCGGCTCGGTCGCCGAGCCGGCGAACGCAGCGCTGTTCTGACAGATGCCGTTCGGCTGGCTGTGGGCTTTCGACCACAGCCCGCAAGGAGGGTCCGGTTGGGGTCAGGTCTTGCATTGCAAGATTCGATCCGCCCGCAGCGATGTGGCAACGCAAGACCTGACCCCCCTGGAGTGGCGCGCCGCCGTCTGCGCCTTAGCGCCTGAACTGGAGCTCGTGCCAGCTCGGGACCGGGGCCAGCTCGAGTAACGCTCGGTCGCCGCGCGGGTCGCGGTAGCCGAACACCGCCGTCTCCTCGTCCCAGTCCACGTCCAGCAGTCCGAGCTTGACGCGCTGGTCGAGCCAGGCGCCGCGGAAGACGAGCTTCCGCAGCCAGTAGACGAGCGACTCGCCGTCGACGGCCGCGAGCGCTTCCCAGTGGCGGACGAGGTACCGGCCGAGGCTGCTGCGCGCCTCCTCGATCCGCTGGTCGGCCGTCAGCTCGACGAGGTCGGCGGCCTCCTCCTCGTCGAGGTCGTTGTCCTCGACCAGGCCGAGCTTCACGGCTGACGCGATCACGCGCTCCTCGAAGTCCTCGGCGTTGAAGGCGAAGCGGTAGCCGAGAAACTCGACGACGTAGTCGTCCCCGGACACGTAGTTGACCTCGCTGGACACTGCTTCTGAGGATACGCGCGAGGTCTGCCGTCCGCGCCCCTCCGTACCGTCATCACCCCGTGTCCGGAGGCTGGTACATCCGTCCGTGCTCGCAGGCAGAGGCGCTACGGGTCGCGCAAGAGCTCGAGATCAGCGAGACAACTGCCCGCGTCCTCGTGCGGCGAGGCTACGGCGACTCCGCAGGTGCCCGCCGCTTCCTCGCAGGGGGCGACCCCGGCCACGACCCGTTCGCGCTCGGTGACATGGCCGCCGCATCCGCACGCATTCGTGACGCGATCGCGAAGAAAGAGCGAATTTGCGTCCACGGCGACTACGACGCGGACGGGATCTGCGCCACGGCACTCGCCGTGCTCGTCCTGCGCGACCTCGGCGCCGACGTCGACTGGCACCTCCCGAGCCGGTTCGAGGAGGGCTACGGCGTCGCCGGCGAAACGCTCACGCGCCTCGCCTCCGAGGGCTGCGGCCTCGTCCTGACCGTCGACTGCGGCATCACTGCCGCGGAAGAGGTCGCGCGCGCGAAGGAGCTGGGCCTCGACGTCATCGTCACCGACCACCACCGGCCCGGGGAGGAGCTTCCGGAGTGCCCGATCGTGGCCACTCGCCCATCCGAGTACCCGTTTCCGGAGCTGTGCGGGACCGGCGTCGTCTGGAAGCTCGCGCAGGCGCTCGCCGGCGCCGACTCCGAGTCGCTCCGCCGCCACCTCGACCTCGTCGCCCTCGCAACGATCTCCGACGTCGTTCCGCTCGTCGACGAGAACCGCTTTCTCGCCCGCGAGGGATTGAGGGCTCTCGCGCGGACGCAGAAACCCGGCCTGCGCGCCCTGATGCGATCCGCGGGGGTCGACCCGGCCGCGGTCGACGAGGGCTCGGTCGGGTTCCGACTCGCTCCGCGCATCAACGCGGCCGGCCGGCTCTCGCATCCCGAGGCCGCGCTCGAGCTCCTGCTCACCGACGACGAGCAGGTCGCCGCGCACCTTGCGGGCCGTCTGGAGGAGCTGAACCGCGAGCGGCAGGCGGTCGAGGACCGGATCCTGCGCGAGGCGGTCGCACAGGTCGAGGAGTGGCCGGAGGCCAGGCGCGCGCATCGGGGCTACGTGCTCGCGCACGAAGGCTGGCACGAGGGCGTGATCGGGATCGTCGCCTCGAGGTTGGTCGAGCGCTACCAACGCCCGGTCGTCCTCATCGCCGGCACCGACCGTGAGTGGAAGGGATCCGGCCGCTCGCTCCCAGCGTTCGACCTCCACGGCGCGCTCGTCGCCTGCAGCACCCACCTGGCCCGCTTCGGCGGCCATCGCGCCGCCGCCGGCCTTTCGATCGAACCGGCGGAAATCGACGCCTTTGCCGAGGCCTTCGCCGCCCGGGCCGATGAGGCGCTGACCGAATCCGACCTCCGGCCGCCCACGACCGTCGACGCCGTGGTCGCGGGCGACGAGCTCACCCTCGACCTCTGCGCCGAGCTCGGCCGCCTTGCTCCATTCGGCCTCGGTAACCCCGGCGTCACCTTGCTTCTCCCATCGAGCGAGCTCGGGGAAGTCGCAACGACAGCTGACGGGAAGCACCTCCGTTTCCGCGTGCGGCATCGCGATCGACCCGCCGGAAGCGCGATCGGCTTCGGCCTCGGCAGGCACCTCGACCGGGCGAGGCGCGAGGTTCGCTACGACGTGCTTTTCCGCCTCGAGGAAAACCGCTGGAACGGCACCGTCGCGCCGCAGCTCGTCGTCCGCGACCTGCACGAGACACCGGAGCGCTACGAGAGCCTGCGGAAGTGGCTCGCGGACGAGTTCCGCAAGGAAGCGCGCTCTCCCGAGGCGCAGGCGATCTTCGACGAGCTCGGCTTGGAGCAGGGCGGCCCCCGCCGGCAATTGCTCGAATCCGAGGCCTTCAGAGCGTTACTCGAAGACGTACCGCTGGCAGCGGCGGCCTAGCGCCTCGCCAGCGAATCGAGGCCGGCGAGCAGGCGAGCGACGGCGAGCACCTTGAGCTTGTGGCGACGGCGGGAACGCACGGACCGCCCGATTTCGGGCTGAGGAGCTCACCTCCTGCCTCCGAAGTACACTGAATCCATGGCAGTTCTCGAGGCTCCGGAACGACATCAAGACCTGATCGACGAGTTGATCGCCGAGGTTGCGGAGTACAACCCGGACGTCGATCGGAAGCTGCTTGCCCGCGCGTTTCGCTTCGCCGCCAAGGCCCACCAGGGTCAGCAGCGCCGTTCGGGCGAGGAGTTCATCCACCATCCCTACTCGGTCGCCAGGATCTGCGCCGAGCTCCAGCTCGATGAGCTCACGATCGCGGCCGCCCTGCTCCACGACGTGGTCGAGGACACCAACGTCACGCTCGACGAGGTCAACGCGGAGTTCGGGGAGGAGGTCGGGCAGCTCGTCGACGGCGTGACGAAGCTGACCCGGGTCCACTTCCAGAGCCGCGAGCAGGCCGAGGCCGAGAACTACCGGAAGATGATCCTCGCGATGGCGCAGGACCCCGGCGTCATCCTGATCAAGCTCGCCGACCGGCTGCACAACCTGCGGACGATCGAGTACCTCGGGAAGCAAAAGCAGGTCCAGAAGGCGCGCGAGGCGCTCGAGGTCTACGCGCCGCTGGCCCACCGCCTCGGCATCCACACGATGAAGTGGCAGCTCGAAGACCTCGCCTTCGAGGCGCTCCATCCGCGCAAGTACACCGAGATCAAGGCGATGGTCAATGAGCGCCGAGCCGATCGCGAGGAGCTCGTCCGCGAGGCCGCCTACGTGCTCCAACTTGAGCTCGACAAAGTCGACATCCCGGCCGAGATCTCGGGCCGGGCGAAGCACTTCTACTCGATCTACGACAAGATGGCCAAGAAGGGCAAGGAGTTCAACGAGATCTACGACCTGACGGCCATGCGCGTGATCGTCGAGCGCGCCGCCGACGAGGGGACTCGCGACTGCTACGGCGCCCTCGGCTTGATCCACTCGCTGTGGAAGCCGATGCCCGGCCGCTTCAAGGACTACATCGCGATGCCGAAGCTGAACGGCTATCGCGCCCTGCACACGACGGTGATCGGGCCGCAGGGCCGGCCGCTGGAGATCCAGGTCCGCACCGCCGACATGCACGAGACCGCCGAGCTCGGCGTCGCGGCGCACTGGGTCTACAAGCGCGGCGGGAAGGGGAGGGCGCCGGACGAGCAGTGGGTTGCCCGCGTCCGCCAAATGATGGAGTGGCAGGACGAGGCCGACCCGCGCGAGTTCAAGCGCCAGATGCTCGGTGACCTGTTCACCGACGAGGTCTACGTCTTCACGCCGAAGGGCGAGGTGAAGACGCTTCCGTCCGGTGCGACTCCGATCGACTTCGCGTACGCGGTCCACACCGACGTGGGTCACCGGACGGTGGGCGCGCGGGTGAACGGCCGGATCGTCCCGCTGCACTACCAGCTCCAGAGCGGCGACTTTGTCGAGATCCAGACTTCGAAGGCCGGCGGGCGCGGCCCGTCGCGCGACTGGCTCAACCTGGCCAAGTCCTCCCGCGCGCGAAACAAGATCCGCCAGTGGTTCTCTCGCGAGACACGCGAGGACACCGAGCACAAGGGCCGCGAGTCGCTCGAGCAGGCCCTCAAGGCGCAGAAGCTGCCGTACCGCAAGGTCGCAGGCTCGGCGGTGCTCGCTCAGGTGATCCGCGAGGCGGGCTACAAGAAGGCGGAGGACTTCTACCTCGCGCTCGGCTCCGGCAAGCTCCAGGCGACGCAGATCGTCGACAAGGTGCTGCAGCGCCTGAAGACGAGCGAGGTCGCGGAGGAAGAGGTCCTCCCGCAGAAGCCCAAGACCACCGCGCCGAGCGGCGCCGTCGGGATCACCGTCGAGGGCGTCGAGGACGTCCTCGTCCGCATCGCCAAATGCTGCACGCCGGTGCCGAGCGACGAGATCGTCGGCTACATCTCGCTCGGGAAGGGGATCACGATCCACCGGGAGGACTGCCCGAACGTCAAGACGTTGCGGCGGAGCCCTGAACGCTTCACACCGGTCAGCTGGGACGGCGGCACCACGCAGAGCTTCCGGGTCCAGATCGCGGTCGACGCCTGGGACCGGCCCCGCTTGCTGGAGGACGTCGCCCGGACCTTCGCCGAGCACGGCGCGAACATCGTCTCGTACGGCGGCACCGTCGAGGATCAGCTGGCGAAGAACTGGTACACGGCCGAGATCGGCGACGTGAAGTCGCTGAGGGCGCTCCTGAGTTCGCTCCGGAACGTCGACGCCGTCTTCGACGCGTACCGCGTCACGCCGTCCTAGCGTCCCTCATCCGAGGGAACCTCAGGCGCGAACCTTCCTAAAAGTCCCTGCAAATCACCTGAATCACCCTTTTGGGGGATCGTCCCCCGAACGAGAGAGCTACCTCGGACGGGGGATAGACGTGCGCTCGCAACCGACTACAACGTGTGCAGGGGGAGAGGGCAAGCCTGCGGCGGCCATCCGAGAGGGTGGCCGCGCGGCTATCAGGGTCAGGCCTCGAGGTCGTCCCGCTCCAGCTCTCGGATCCGCTCTTTGAACGATTCCGGGATCGGGCAAGCCTTCCGCTCCTCGAGGTCGACCAGCACCACAGTCTGCTGCGCGGTGACCATCAGGACATCGTCCTCGACTCGATAGGCGGCGCATTCGTAGGTCGCGCTCGTCCTTCCGATCCTGGAGACGCGGATGAATACCTCGAGCAGATCGTCGAATCGCGCCGGAGCGTGATACTCGATCGTGCTGGCCCGCATGACGAATTCGTGCTCTGCGGGCCCTGTGGCGAGCATGCCCAGATGCCGCGCGTACTCCACTCGCGCCTGGTCGAAGTACGGCAGGTAGCGGCCGTAATAGACGACCCCCTGCGCGTCGGTGTCGGAGAATCCGACCCGCGTCAGCGACGCGTACTTGAACGGCGGCTTGCGATCGGTAACGCGCCCGAGCTCAAGCACGAATGACTCCGAGCACCTCGTCGCGCTTCTGCTCCATCAGCTCTTCGGAGCGCGCCTCGAGGTTCAGGCGCAGGAGCGGCTCGGTGTTCGACGGGCGCACGTTGAAGCGCCAGTCCTCCGCCTCGACGGAGATCCCGTCGAGGTGCGACACCTCGCCCTCGGAGGCGAACGTCTGCTCCAGCTCCTCGAGCTTACGCTCGACGTCGGGTACCGGCGTGTTGAGCTCGCCGGTAAGGAAGTAGCGCTCGCGGAATGGTTTCAGGATCTCGGAGAGCTTCTGACCCTTGCGGGAGACCAGCTCCAGCAGCAGCAGGAACGGGATCACGCCGGAGTCGGCCTGGTAGAAGTCCCGGAAGTAGTAGTGGCCCGAGACTTCACCGCCAAAGGCGGCGCCTTCCTCCCGCATTCGGAGCTTGATGTACGCGTGGCCGACGCGGTTCACGAGCGGGATCCCGCCGGCGCGCTCGATCGTCTCCGGCACCGCCCAGCTGGCGCGGACGTCGTAGATGATCTTGGCGCCCGGCTCCTTCTCGAGGATCGACTCCGCGAGGAGCGCGGTCACGAAGTCACCGGGGACGAACTCGCCGCCGTCGTCGACGAAGAAGCAGCGGTCGGCGTCCCCGTCGAACGCGACGCCGAAGTCGGCCGCCTCCGCCTTCGTCCGCTCCATGATGAACTCGCGGTTCTCGGGCAGCAGCGGATTTGGCTCGTGGTTCGGGAAGGTGCCGTCCGGCTCGAAGTAGTAGCGAGCCGTCTCCACTTGGGGTAGCCGGTCGAGCACCGGTGGCAGCATCACGCCGGCCATGCCGTTCGCGACATCGACGACGACCTTCAGCGGCGAGATCGCGTCGATGTCGACGAAGGAGAGGACGCGTGTGACGAACGCCGGCCAGATGTCGACCTCCTCGACCGCACCACCACCCACGGGATCGCCGAACCCCTGCAGCGCCCGGTCGCGGATCTCGAGCAGGCCCGACTCGCCGCCGACGGGGAGCGCACCGCCGCGGACGATCTTGAGCCCCGTGTACTCCTTGGGATTGTGCGAGGCGGTGACCTCGATGCCGCCGTCCAGCTCGAGGTGTCCGACGGCGAAATAGAGCATTTCCGTACCGACGAGGCCGATGTCCAGCACCTGCGCACCACCGTCCACGGCGCCGCGGATCGTCGCCGCGGCCATCGCCGGCGAAGACAGCCGCATGTCGCGCCCGACGGCGATCCGCTTCGGCTGGAAGTGCTCGACGTAGGCCCGCCCGATCGCGTACGCGCCTTCCTCGTCGAGCTCCGATGGGTAGATCCCGCGGACGTCGTAGGCCTTGAAGACCTTAGGGTCGAGCACGGCGGGACTCTATCCAGCAGAATTTCTCGCGCTGGGAAACGAGGAAACGGGACGTTTTCGGCGTCTCCGGTCGTTTCTACACTTGTGGGCGTGGAACGCAAGCTTGCAACGGTCCTCTTCGTCGACCTCGTCGGTTCGACGGCGCTGGTCTCCGGCACCGACCCCGAGGTGGCGCGCCGCCGCGTGCAGCAGTACTTCGACCGCGTCCAGCAGTGCGTCATCTCCCATGGCGGGATCGTCGAGAAGTTCGCCGGCGACGCGGTCATGGCCGCCTTCGGGATCCCGCAGGCCCACGAAGACGACGCAGAGCGCGCGATTCGCGCTGCGCTCGCGATCATCGACTCGGTTGCCGAGCTCGGGCTCGAAGCGCGCATCGGAGTCGAGTCCGGCGAGGTTGTGGTCGATTCGGTCGAGTCCACCTTCGCAACCGGCGAGGCGGTGAACGTTGCAGCCCGCCTGCAGCAGGCGGGCGAGCCGAACACGATCCTGATCGGCCCCGGCGCACACCGGCTGACGCTCGGGTGCTTCGAGGTCGAGGACGAGGGGCCGATCGAGGCCAGAGGCATCACCGATCCGGTCTGGACGTATCGCGTCACGGGCGTCACGCGCACTGAGGCGACGCGTCATTTCTCGGCGCCGCTCGTCGGCCGGGAGGCCGAGCTCGACCTACTGCAGAACACCTATGCGCGCTCGCTCCGCGACCGTCGCTCCCACCTGTTCACGATCTTCGGCGACCCGGGGGTCGGCAAGAGCCGACTGGCGCGGGAGTTCATCGACGGTCTCGAGTCGGCCACGGTTCTCTTCGGCCGCGCACCGCCGTACGGCGAAGGCGTGACGTACTCCGCGCTCGCCGACATGGTCAAGATCGCCGCCGGAATCGCCGACGACGACCCGCTCGACGAGGCGCTCGAGAAGCTGCGCGACTGCTGTCCCGACGAGGCCGTCGCCGATTTGATGGGGCTCGCTTCGGGCGTGCTCCAGGCCGTCCAGGCCGAGCGCCAGCAACAGGAGATCGCCTGGGCGGCGCGCGCCTGGGCCGAGAAGCTCGCCGAGCCGCAGCCGCTCGTCCTCGTGTTCGAGGACATCCACTGGGGCGAGGAGCCGCTGCTCGAGCTGATCGAGCACCTTGGCACGTGGGTCCGCAACGTCCCGTTGCTGCTGCTCTGTCTCGCGAGGCCCGAGCTGCTCGACATCCGGCCGGGCTGGGGCGGCGGTCGGGTGCGCGCGACGGCGATCGAGCTCGAGCCGCTAGGCGCGATCGAGAGCGAGGCGCTGATCGACGCGCTCATCGCGGACGACGAGCTCCCTGCGCCGGCGAGGGTCGCGCTGCTGGAGAAGACCGAGGGAAATCCGCTCTTCGTCGAGGAGACGATCCGCATGCTGTCCGAGGCGAACGGGGCGGCTGTCGAGCGGATCCCGGATACGTTGCAGGCGCTAATCGCCGCCCGGATCGACCATCTTCCCGACGGAGAGAAGTCGGTGTTGCAGCGCGCCGCCGTGATCGGCCGGATCTTCTGGGCCGGCGCCGTCGAGTACCTGGGCGGCGACGGAGACGCGGAGCTCAATCCCCTGCTTCAGGATCTGCTTCTGCGTGAGTTCGTCCTGAATGAGCCGCGTTCGACGATCAGCGGCGAGGACGCGTATCGGTTCAAACATGTCCTGATTCGGGAGGTCGCGTACGCCGGTCTCTCGAAGACTGCCCGCGCGCGCCATCACCGTCGCTTCGCCGAGTGGCTCGGCGAGCGGGCCAAGGAGGAGATGCTCGAGGTCCGGGCCTACCACCTCGACCAAGCCACTTCGCTGCTCGCGGAGCTCGACGGCGCACCGCCCGCAGAGCTCGCGGCGGAGGCGGCCGACGCGCTCGCTCACGCGGGCAAGCGGGCGCTCGCCCGCGAAGCCAACGCAACCGCGCGGCGCCTCCTTCACCGTTCGGTCGAGCTGGAGCCGACGCTGCGGCGACGCTTCGAGGCGGCCCGGGCGGCCTGGCGAATGCACGACTTCCCGGTCGTGTCGAACGAGATGGAAGACGTTTTGCTCGGCGCTCGGGAAGAAGGCAACAAGGAGCTGGAAGCGCGCGCGCTCACGGCGTTGGCCGAGGTCGCTCTACTACGCGAGGGAGACGTCGCTCGGACTGAGCAGCTGGCGCGGAAGGCGGTCGAGGTGTCGGAGGACGACGAGAGCCGCTTCGATGCGCTCGGAATCCTCGAGACCGCCGCATGGTGGCGCGGACACCTGCGCAAGGCCGAGGGTTACGCCGAGGAGCAGCTCGAGATCGCGCGCCGGCTCGAGCGCCAGGACCTCGAGAGCGACGCGCTGCTCCAGCTCGCCACCATCTACACGTCGCGCCGGGAGGGCGAGCGCGCGGAACCGCTGATCGAGCAGGCCATCGAGCTCGCCGAGCAGAGCGGCTCCCTGAGCGTCAAGGCCAAGGCATTGTCGGCACGGGGCGAGCTGCACGCCTTCCGCGGGCAGCACGAAGAAGCGCTCGCCGAGTATGGGCGCGCGCGGGACATCTATGCGGAGATCGGCGCGGGGACGAATATCGCGAGATCGCTCATGCGCATCGGGCGTCTGCTCGACAGGCGGGGTGAGGTCGTAGAGGCCGAGAAACTGTTCCGCGAGGCGATTCGGATCCTTCAGCCGCTTGAGGACATCGGCACACTCTGCGAGGTCCAGCGGAGCTTGGCCGAGGCCTTGCTCAAGCAGGGAAAGATCGACGCCGCCGAGGTCTACGCGCTCAAGGCCATGGCGACGGTTGGGCCGCACGACGTCAGCTCACAGGCTACGACCCGCAAGACCTTGGCGATCGTGCGGGCGGCGCAGGGTCGAGACGACGAGGCCGAGGCGCTCCTGCGCGAGTCGATCGACATCCTGGAGCGCAGCGAGTACACGCGCTTCCTCACCGAGCCGCTCAAGGCGATGATTCAGTTCCTCGAGGAGCGCGGGCGGGTGGAGGACGCGATCGCCTTCGAGGAGCGTCTCTCGGAGCTTCGCGCCGGCGCGGCGCCCGAAGAGACCGCCGTCCGGATCGCCTGATCTCAGCCCCGGGCGCGGCGCTCGGCTTCAGCTTTCAGGTGCCGAAGTCCGCCCGCGAGGCCGTCGTCGAGCTGCTTTTGCAGCCGCCCGCGAAGGAGGCGCACAACAAGTCCGTCGAATGTCTCCTCAGTTCGGACCTGGGTCGCTCCGTCCTTGGGTTCTAGACGCCAGACGTGGACCGCATTCACCCCAAAAGTGCGGCCGGTCCAGGCGATCAGCCGCGGCCGCTCGACGTATTGCAACGTCGACGAGATCGTGCCGGGGCCCGCCTTCCACCGGAACTGCGTGCCCGCAGAAAGGGGTCCCTGAAGGGACGACTCCTTCACGTCGGGGTTCCACGACGGCCAGTCGTCGATCGCCGCGAGCACGTCCCAGACCGTGTCTGGAGGGGCCTCGATCACGATCTCGCTCGACCCGACGACAGGTGCTTCGCGATCGATCGTCGGTTCGTGGTTGGTATGCATCTAGACGCGCGAGTGGGTCAGAGCGGCGCGAATCGCCTGATGTGACTCCTCATCGGGAGACTCGCTGATCACGGTCGCCGGGCGGTCGAAGCGGGCCAGCGCTTCGCCGAGCGGTTCCGCGCGCAGCGTGCCCTCGCCGTAGCTCAGATGCTTCGTCTCGTTCCGGTTCGCGTACGCGATGTCGGAGAAGTGGACGTGGAACGGGGCACCGCGGTCGATCACGTCGTCCGCGCGCTCGAGCACCGACGCGAAAGCCTCCACCTCCGTGAACGCGCCGTCCGAGGTCGCGTGCATGTGGGCGAAGTCGAGTACGGGGCGGATCCAGGGGACGCGTGAAGCAATCTCGAGCACGTCGTCGATCGTGCCCAGCTCGCGGACGCGGCCCATCACCTCCACACCGAAGGGAACCGCTCGTCCCTTCTTCTCCAGCCGCTCGCGCAGCTCGCCGGCCTGCTCGACCACGTCGTCGAGCGCCTGCTGCCGATCGCGGCCGAGCAGGAAGCCTGGGTGGAAGACGACGAGCTCGACGCCTGCGGCGACGGCGATCCCGGCCGAGTGGTCGAGCATCCCGATCGCCATGTTCAGCTTCTTGCCGCGCTCGGCATGGCCGACGAAGCCGGCGATGGGCGCATGGACGGACAGGACGATCGAGTTCTCGCGCGCGAGCTCACCGAAGCGTTCGGCCCACGGGTAGTCCATCCAGAACTTGCCCTCGAAGTCAATCTCGCAGGCGCTGTGGCCGCGCTCGAGCAGGAGCTCGATCGCCGCCTCGGGCGAATCGCGCGACGGCACCCGCGCAGGGCCGAATCGGAGCTCTCCCACGCGGCCAACGCTACTCAACCGATCGCGCGCTCAGGCCGATCAACACGGCGTGGCGTTCGCCGGTCGCGTCCTGATCGCGGCAGCGATCGACTAGCTGTCCGACGCCCCTCCTACCCTGATTCCCATGTCCAAGCGTCCATCTCGTATCGATCTGCTCGAGCTCGACATCGACCTTCGTCTGACCGACCTATGGCGTGAGGCGGCCGACGTCTCGGAGTGGAGCCTCGAGATCGCCGCGGCCTTCATGCGCGCGGCCTATGGCAAGGGGTACTGCGACGCCTTGACCGAGGATCAGCCGGGCTCGCTCTGCGAGGAGCACGGCTATCGGATCCCCGCACGGCGCCCCGCACCTTCGCGAGAAGCCTCCTAGAGCCAGGGCTAGACTTTCCGGCGTGGGGCGCCGTGCTTCGCCAGCCCGTCTCGTCATCGCGCTCGGGATCGCCGCGATGCTTGCGGTCTTTCTCGTCTACAACTCGATCGCGGGCGGGACGCCGCAGCTTCGACCGAGCGAGCTGAAGGGCCGGACCGGGGAAGTGGCGCTGGTGGGAAAGGTCGTCGGCCGCCCCTCGGGTGACGCGCACCGAGGCGGCCTCCGGTTCCAGCTTCGAGATGTCGAGGGTACGGCGAGCGTACCGGTCGTCTATCGCGGCTCCGTTCCGGACATGTTCCGCAGCGGCCGCGACATCCTCGTCCAGGGTGAGCTGCGCAAAGGCACCTTCGTCGCGGTCCCCGGGACGATGAAGACGAAATGCCCCTCGAAGTACACCGATAAGAAGCCCGCGTAATGCCTGATCTAGGGCGCGCCGCGCTCATCGTCTGTCTCGGGCTGGCCGTCTATGCGGTCGCTGCCGGCGCCTTCGCCGCCTATACGCGCCGTCGGCGACTGGCCGAGTCGGCCGAGAACGCGATCCTTGCATCGTTCCTGGCCGCGCTGGTGGCCTCCGGCGTGCTCCTGGCGGCGTTGCTGCGGCATGACTTCAGCTTCGTCTACGTCTGGAAGCACACGAGCCTCGAACTGCCTCGCCCGTACACGTTCTCCGCGTTCTGGGGCGGACAGGAGGGATCGCTCTTGCTCTGGCTCCTGATCCTGACCGGCTTCTCGGCCGCAGCGGTGCTGCTTGGCCGCCGTTCGGCCCGGAGCCTGCTCGCGTGGACGGTTCCGGTCCTCGGCGGCGTCATCGCTTTCTTCTCGCTCCTTCTCGTCGCGGTCGCAAGCCCGTTCGCGACCCAGGCCGCGCCGGCCGACGGTCTCGGGCTCAACCCGAGCCTCCAGAACCCGTACATGCTCGCGCATCCACCGTTTCTCTACCTCGGCTTCGTCGGCCTGACGATCCCGTTCGCCTTTGCGATGGGGGCGCTCGCCGCTCGTCGCTCGGACGAGCTCTGGGTCGTCGTCACCCGGCGCTGGACGCTCGTCGCCTGGATGCTGCTCGGCTTCGGCCAGCTGCTGGGCGCGCACTGGGCCTACGTCGAGGTGGGCTGGGGCGGCTACTTCGCGTGGGATCCGGTCGAGAACGCCGCGCTGATGCCATGGCTGGCCGCAACGGCCTTCCTCCACTCGGTGATGATCCAGGAGAAGCGCGGGATGCTGAAGATCTGGAACGTCCTGCTCGTGGTGGGGGCATTCGCGCTCGCCCTGTTCGGGACGTTCCTGACGCGCTCGGGAATCCTCAGCTCGATCCACTCGTTCACGGAGGGGTCGATCGGGCCGTGGTTCCTCTCCTTCATCGGCCTCGTGATCGCGGGCTCGACCTTGCTGATCGTCTCGCGGCTCCCGCTGCTGCGGTCGCAGACGAAGCTCGAGTCGCCGGTATCCCGGGAGGCGACTTTCCTCTACAACAACCTCCTGCTCGTCGCCTTCTGTCTGACGATCCTCTGGGGCGTCCTCTATCCGATCCTGACCGAGGCTCTCCGCGGCGAGCCGGTCACCGTCGGCGCGCCGTATTACAACTTCTTCCTGAGGGCATTCGGACTGCCGCTGCTCGTCCTGATGGGGATCGGCCCGCTGATTGCCTGGCGCCGGGCGTCGTTGCGGGGTCTTGGCCGGACCTTCGCGTGGCCACTCGGGGTCGCCGTTCTCACTGGGGTGGCCCTGCTCGCTCTCGGCGCCGGCTCGTCGATCCCCGGTCTCGTCGGCTACACGTTCTGCGCGTTCGTCCTCGCCTCGATCGTCTTCGAGTTCGCCCGCGGCACCAGGGCGCGTCATGCGCTCGCCGAGGGCTCGTGGCCGGAGGCGTTCGCCCAGCTCGTGGGACGCAACCGCCGGCGCTACGGCGGCTACGTCGTCCACGCCGCGATCGTCCTGCTCGCGATCGGCGTCATCGGGTCGAGCGCGTACGACACGACGCAAGAGCAGCGCCTCCGGCCGGGCGAGACGATGACCGTCGCGGACTACCGCCTGACCTATCGCGGAGCGACGAGCGAGCGTGGCCCCAACGCGGTCGAGGTGCGGGCGGTCGTCGACGTCGAACGCAACGGAAAGCAGCTCGGAACGCTGAGCCCCGGCAAGAACCATTACGTGGCCGAGGAGCAGGTTTCGAACGAAGCCGCGATCCGGTCGGACAAGCTGAGCGGCGAGGACCTCTTTCTGATCGCGGAGCAGATCTCGCCGAACGCGGTCTTCCTGAAGGCGCTCGTGAAGCCGCTCGTCAACCTGATCTGGATCGCCGGCTTCGTGTTCGTCGGGGGCGCGCTGATCGCGCTCTGGCCGGACGCGCGCGAACAGCGGCGGCTCGCGTTGCGTTACGGCCGGCACGAGGCTCTCGCGAAAGCATGACCGACCTCCTTCTGGCCGCGCTGCTCGCCGCCGCGGTCGTCTTCTTCGTTGCGGTGCCGTTCCTCCGCGCCGACGAACCGCAGTCCGTCGCCGAGCCCGAGCAGGAGGCCCTCGTAGCGGCCGAGGAGCGCGACCGCGCCCTCGCCGAGCTCAAGGAGCTCGAGTTCGACCATCGGACCGGCAAGATCACCGACCAGGACTATCGAGCGCTCGTCCAGCCCTTGCGAAGGCGGGCGGCACAGAGTCTGGAGAATGGGGCTTCGTTGTCAGGACAGACGGCAGAACATTCCTCGGAGCAGCGGTTTTCCGAGAGTTCTCTTCCGTCCAGCCGATTAGATCGCTAGCATCTCGCGTCACGGGCCGGGAGGGAGGTCTCGGCGGCCCGCGAATCCGGTCCTATGGCTCGACGTCTTGTCTGCAGCCTGATTCTCGTCCTGGTCGCCGCCGCTCCCGCGGCGGGAGGCCTCTACGACCGCCAGCAGTCGATCCAGGACCGGCTCGCCGCGACGCAGTCCAAGCTCGAGCAAGCCCGGGCCCGCGAGGCCTCGCTCGCGGCGGAGATCGCCTCGGTCTCGCAGCGGATCCAGTCGCTGGAGGCCGAGGTCGGCGACGTCTCGACCCGCCTCGTGGCGCTCGAAGAAGACCTCGCGCTCCACCAGGCGAAGCTCGACAAGCTGACCGAGCTCTTCGAGCTGCAGTCCGAGCGGCTCGCGTTCCTCCGTGACCAGTACGAGCTTGCGGTCGAGCGCCTGAGCGCCCGCCTGGTCGCGGTCTACGAGGGCGGTGAGTTGTCGACGCTCGACGTCCTCGTCCAGGCGCAGAGCTTCGGCGACATCCTCGAGCAGCTCGACTACCTCAACTCGATCGCCGCGCAGGACCGCGGGATCGTGAAGCACGTCACGGGTGCGCGCGACCACATGCGCGAGCTGCGCGCGCGGACGGGCAAGACGAAGGCGCGGGTCGCCGCCGTGACGCGGGTCGTCCGGATCCGGACGGAGCAGCAACGGGCGATCAAGAATCAGCTGGTCGCCACGCAGCAAGGCCTCTCGACGGCTCGGACGAGGAAGCGCTCCGCCTTGGAAGACGCGCGCGCGGACGCGAAGGAGCACGCGGCCCATGCTGCGGCGCTGCAGTCGCAGAGCGCGGCGGTGGCCGCCCAGATCCAGTCGTCGCAGGCCACGGTCACATATTCGACGTCGGACACGACGCCGTCCACCAGTGGCTTCATCTGGCCAGTCGGCGGCCCGGTCGTCAGCTCGTTTGGCTGGCGCTGGGGCCGGATGCACGAGGGCATCGACATCGGCGCCGGCTACGGCGCCCCGATCGTTGCCTCAGCCTCGGGCGTCGTGATCTTCGCCGGTTGGATGGGGGGCTACGGCAACCTGATCATCATCGACCACGGCGGCGGCCTCGCGACGGCGTACGCCCACCAGTCGAGCTTCGCGATCGGCGGCGGGGCGGTTTCCCAGGGCCAGACGATCGGGTACGTCGGCTGCACCGGCCACTGCTACGGGCCGCACCTGCACTTCGAGGTGCGCGTGAACGGCGCGGCGGTCGACCCGTTGGGTTATCTGTAACGACCGCCTTCACTGAGGCGTCAGACGCCGGGGTCAGGTCTTGCACTGCCACAAACCGTGATCTCAGACGGCCGATGTTGCAGTGCAAGACCTGACCCCAATTCGGGCTACGCCACGGCTCCGTGGAAACGCGCCACACTTTCAAACGAATGCCTTTATAGTTTCCCGGTCGCAAGCTTCGCGCGCTTCTGCTTGCGACATGTCGTCTCCCGACGGCGCCGGCCGTCCCGGCACGGGGCGGCCGGTCGTTCTCTACGCGGGGCTCAGTAGCCGGAGGTCAGGCAGATTTCTGTAGCGCTCGTCGAGGTCAAAGCCGTATCCGACGAAGAACTCGTCCGGGACGGTGAAGCCGACGTAGCGCACAGGGATGTCCTCGACGAGCCGGCGGTAGGGTCGGTCGAGCAGCGTCACCGCGGCGAGGGAGGCAGGCTCGCGGAGCTGGAGGGTCTTGACGACGTAGTTGAGCGTCATCCCGGTGTCGACGATGTCCTCGACGAGGAGGACGTGCCGGCCGTTGATGCTCATGCCCAGGTCCTTGAGCAGGCGCACCTGGCCGCCCGGCCCGCCGCCGTTGCCGTCGTACGCGGCGAGATCGATGAAGTCGAGGTTGTGGACGATCGGCAGCGCGCGCGACAGGTCGGCGACGAAGACGAGCGCCGTCTTCAGCGACGCGACGAGGATCGGCTCGAGGCCGTCGTAGTCGGCGGCAATCTGGGCGCCGAGCTCCTCGACGCGCGCCTGGAGCTCCTCCCGCGAGAGGTAGATCTCGCCGACGCGCTCGTCGACGTCTAGGAGGCCAGATCGAGTCTGTATCGCTGGGCCAGGCGCTCGATGTCGCGCCGGTAGAAGAGCTTGGCATTGACGTCGGGGTAGCGCTCCCGAAGCTTGCGGAGCTTGCGGTTCTTCCTCGTGACGAGCGACTGCTTCATCACGGTCAACTCGAGGTAGAGGTTTTGCTCAGGCAAGAAGAAGTCGGGCGTGAACGCCTCCACGACCCGGCCGTCGGCGTCCTCCTCGAGCACGAAGGTGTGCGGCTCGTAGGCCCAGGGGATGCCGTAGTAGTCGAAGAGCTTCGCGCACTCAAGCTCAACGTCGTTGGCGAAGCGGGGCACCCCCTCGCCACGATATGCCTGGAAATCGGGAACTTTTCCCGCCACCCAAATCAAAGAGTAGCTGGGAGGCCGGACGGCCTAGACTTGGACCATGGCGGGTCGAGACGGTTCTACGAGCACGTTCACGATCGCCCACCTCTCCGACATCCACTGCGGCGATCCGAACTTCGTGCCCAGCCTGATGGAGCGCGCGATCGCCGAGATCAACGAGCTCGAGCCGGCGATCGTGATCTGCTCGGGCGACCTGACCACGTTCGGCTTCAAGCAGGAGTACCTCCAGGCCCGCGAGTACCTGAACATGATTCGCTGCGAGCGGCTCGTGGTGATTCCCGGCAACCACGACTCGCGCAACGTGGGCTACCTGCATTTCGAGGAGCTGTTCGGGGAGCGCCACACGGCGCTCCACGTGGACGGCGTCTCGGTGATTGCGGTCGACTCGAGCGAGCCGGATCTCGATCACGGCCAGATCGGCCGCGGCCGCTACGCCTGGATCGAGGAGCAGTTCTCGCCGCCCGCCGACTTCCGCATCTTCGTCATGCACCACCACCTCTTGCCGGTCCCGGGCACGGGCCGCGAGCGCAACGTCGTCTACGACGCGGGCGACGTGATCGAGTGCCTGCAACGCGCGGGTGTCGATCTCGTTCTCTCGGGACACAAGCACGTTCCGTACGCCTGGAAGCTGGAGGAGATGTTCGTCGTCAACACCGGGACGGTCTCGTCGCTGCGACTTCGCGGCAACACGAGGCCCTGTTACAACGTCGTCGAGGTCACCGGCAACCACGTGGACGTCTGGCGGAAGTACCCCTTCCACGGCCAGGAGAAGATCATCCAGTTCTCACTCGAGACGCGCGCCTTCGAGAAGTACACCGGGCGGATCGAGACCGAGGTAACGACCCGGTGAGGGCGTTGGCCTTGATCGACGGTGAGCACTACGCTCCTGTGGTCCGGGACGCGCTGCGAGAGATCGAGCACGACGTCGTGGGCGCACTGCTCGTCGGCGGCACGGAGAAGCTGCGCGGCGACGACGACTACCGCGTTCCCCTGGTGAAGGACTTCGACGAGGCGCTCGCGCGCTTCGAGCCCGAGGTCGCACTCGACATCTCCGACGAGCCCGTGCTCGGGCCCAGAGAACGGTTCCGGCTCGCAAGCCGCTTTCTCGCGCGAGGAATCGCCTACGAGGGCGCCGACTTCTCGTTGCGACCGCCGGATCTCGCACCCTTCGAGCTCCCGTCGATCGCGATCATTGGCACCGGCAAGCGGATGGGGAAGACGGCCGTGACCGGCTATGCGGCGCGACTCCTGGCCGAGGAGCGTGACGTCGTCGTCGTCTCGATGGGGCGGGGTGGCCCGGCCGAGCCGGAGCTCGCCGAGGTGGCTCCGACGCTGGACGACCTGCTCGAGCTCTCGCGCGCCGGGGCCCATGCCGCCTCCGACTACCTCGAGACCGCCGCCTTGGCCGGCGTTCCGACGATCGGCTGCCGGCGCGCCGGCGGAGGCCTGGCCGGCGCGCCGTGGACGACCAACATCGCCGCCGGGATGCGCAAAGCGCTCGAGCGCAACCCTGACCTCGTCGTCTTCGACGGGAGCGGCGCGGCGATCCCGCCGGTAGCCACGGATCGACGCATCCTCGTCGCCGGTGCGCACCAGGATCCCGGGCTCGTCACCGGGTACCTGAACGCCTTCCGCATCCTGATCTCCGACCTCGCCGTGCTGACCATGGCCGAGGAGGGCACGGACCACGAGGCTGTCCGTCAGGCGATCCAGGAGGTGAAGGACGTCCCTGTGGTGGCGACGGTGCTTCGGCCGAGGCCGGTGGAGCCGATCGAAGGCAAGCGGGTCACGTTCTTCACGACCGCCTCGGCGTCCGCCGGCGAGCTGCTGGAGCGTCACCTTCGGGAAGAGCACGGCGCTGCCGACGTCGCCGTTTCCTGCAACCTCTCGAACCGGGAGAAGCTCCGGGAGGACCTCAGTCACATGGAAGCCGACGTCTACGTCGTCGAGATCAAGGCGGCGGCGATCGACGTCGTCTGCGAGAACGCGAAGGAGCGTGGGATCGACGTGGTCTTCGCGGACAACGAGGTGATCAGGCTCCCCGGGCAGCCCGACCTGGACGACACGTTGCGCGAGCTGCTGCCCGCGGCCGAGGCCGTCGCATGAAGCCCGAGCGCCGGTACACCGACCCGCTGCCGCTCGGAAGCGACGAGCAGCCGTACTCGAAGGGCTTGATGGCCCGCGCGCTGATCCGCGCGGGGGTCACGGCGGAGCGCGCCGTCGAGCTCGCCCGCAAGGTCGAGCAGGACCTCTCCGCGCGGGGCAAGCACATCATCGATCTCGAGCGTCTGCGCGAGCTGGCGATGGAAGTCCTCGGGGACACCGAGGGCGAGCGTGTGATCGGCCACTTGCGCCGCTACCACGAACTGACGGAGCTGGAGATGCCGCTGATCGTCCTGATCGGCGGCGCGACCGGGACCGGGAAGTCGACGGTGGCGACGGGGGTCGCCTACCGGCTCGGAATCACTCGCGTCACGTCCACCGACTTCGTGCGCCAGACGATGAGGGCGCTCTTCACGCCGGAGTTCCTGCCGGCGATCCACATGTCCAGCTTCGACGCGGGGAAGGCGCTGCCGACCGCGCAGGAGGAGGAGATCGACCCGCTCCTGCACGGGTTCCTGGAGCAGACGAGGTACGTCCTCGTCGGCGTGCAGGCAGCCATCGACCGCTCGCTCGAAGAGGGTTGGTCGATGGTGCTCGAGGGCGTCCACATCGTGCCAGGGATGCTCCCGCACGAGATCGCGGGCGCGCTCGTCGTGGAATGTGTAGTCGCGATCGAGAACGAAGAGACCCACGCCGGGCACTTCTGGATCCGCGACCAGTCCTCGGACGGCGTCCGCCCGCTCGACAAGTACCTCGACCGGATCGGCGACATCCGCTACCTGCAGGACTTCATCGTCGAGCGGGCACAGGTCGAGCAGGTGCCGGTGATCGAAAACAGCGATCGCGAGAAGTCGATCGCAGCCGTGATGGAGCTGGTCCTCGCCGCCGCCGACCGCGCGCGGAGGGTGCACGCGTGACAGACGTCGCCGCCAAGCCCGAAGCGGTTGCGTCGGAGAACGCGACGCACCGCCGGTGTCTGTGTGAGAGCTACGCGCGAACGACGGAGCGCGCCGCGCTGGCCGGGGCTCGCTGGCTGGGGCGGGCCGATGAGGTTGCCGCGCAAGAGGCGGCGGCGTCCGGCATGCGAGACGAGCTCGAGCTCCTGCCGATCGACGGGCAGATCGTCATCGGCGGCCCCGGCGAGAGCGAGACGCTGCAGGGCGGGAGCCGGATCGGAAGCGGCGGCGAGACGGTCGATCTCGCGGTCGATCCCCTCGAAGGCAGCGGGATCGTCGCGCGCGGCGGCAGCGGCGCGATGTCGATGATCGCCGTCGGCGAGCCCGGCTCTCTCCAAACGCTGCCGGACATGTACATGCGCAAGATGGCCGTTGGACCGGTCGCGCGTGGGACCATCGACCTTCTCCGTCCCGTCGCGGACAACATCGAGGCAATTGCCGAGGCGTTCGGCCGCAGAGTGGGGGACATCACCACGATCGTCCTCGACCGGCCCCGACACCACGACTTGATCGAGGAGATCCGTGCCGCCGGCGCCCGGATCAAGCTGATCCAGGACGGGGACGTCACGGCCTCGATCTCCGCAGCGATCCGCGGAACGAACGACCACCTCGCGATCGGGATCGGAGGGACGCGGCAGGCGGTTCTCGCCGCCGCTGCGCTCCGCTGCCTGGGCGGCGACCTCCAGGCGCAACTCTGGCCGGTTACGCGCCGGGAGATCGACGAGGCGCGCGAGCGCGGGATCGGGGACGTCGAGCGCATCTTCACGACCGATGACCTCGCTCCGAAAGAGGCGATCGTGGCCGCGACCGGCGTGTCGAACAGCGACCTCCTCCGCGGTGTCCGCTTCCGGGCCGACAGCGCCTGGACGCACACGCTCGTCATGTGCACGCGCTGCAACTGGGTGCGCTTCGTCGAGGGCATCCACTTCTTCCAGCGCGAGCGGCGGGAGGAGGTTCGGCTACCCGGGTTCTGAGGCGCTGACTGACTTGGCGGCGCCGATGAAGAAGAGGCCGTACCTGCTTCGCCGGTGCGGCCGTCCCAGCTAATCTGGGCCCGTGCCGTCACGGGACGATGTAGTCGAGGCCCTGCGCCAGGTCGAGGACCCGGAGCTCGGTATGGACATCGTCGACCTCGGGCTCATGTAC
>JBOHAU010000122.1:0-11511 GCA_050698015.1 Gaiellaceae bacterium | reverse complement strand
CTACATCCGAAAGATGCCGAACTGGCTCTCGGGAATCGGCGCGTTCAGCGCGGCTGAGATCCCAAGTGCGAGTACGCGCCGCGTATCGAGCGGATCGATGATCCCGTCGTCCCAAAGCCGCGCTGTCGAGTAGTACGGGTTGCCCTCGGCCTCGTACTTCGCGCGGATTTCGTCGGGATCGGCGTCGCCCACCATGGTCAGCACCGTCGCCGCCTGCTCGCCGCCCATCACCGAGATCCTGGCGTTGGGCCACATCCAGAGCTGCCGCGGGCCGTAGGCGCGCCCGCACATCGCGTAGTTGCCGGCGCCGAACGAGCCGCCCGTGACGACCGTGAACTTGGGGACGTCTGCGCACGCGGTCGCCATCACCAGCTTCGCGCCGTCGCGCGCGATCCCGCCGGTCTCGTACTCCGTCCCGACCATGAAGCCGGTGATGTTCTGCAGGTACACGAGCGGGATGCGCCGCTTCGCCGCCAGTTCGATGAAGTGCGCGCCTTTCTGGGACGATTCGGCGAAGAGCACCCCGTTGTTGGCGAGGATGCCGACCGGGAAGCCCTCGATCCGCGCGAAGCCGCAGACGAGCGTCTCGCCGTAGAGCTCCTTGAACTCGTGGAACCGACTGCCGTCGACGATCCGCGCGATTAGCTCCCGCGGGTCGACCTGCTGCCGGAAGTCCTCGGGGATCAGGCCGTAGAGCTCAGACGGATCGGCGGCCGGCTCCTCCGGCGGAGCGACGTCCCAAGGGGCCTCTTTGCGGCGATGGAGGTGCCGCACGACCGAGCGGACGATTGCCAGGGCGTGCTCGTCGGTGGTCGCATAGTGGTCGGCCACGCCTGACCGGCGTGTGTGGACGTCGGCGCCGCCGAGCTCGTCCGCGCTTACCTCCTGCCCGGTCGCTGCCTTCACGAGCGGCGGGCCGCCGATGAAGATCGTCCCGGTGCCTCTCACGATGATCGTCTCGTCGCTCATCGCCGGCACATAAGCGCCGCCCGCCGTGCACGAGCCCATCACCGCGGCGATCTGAGGGATCCCCGCGGCCGACATCCGCGCCTGGTTGAAGAAGATCCGCCCGAAGTGCTCACGGTCGGGGAAGACCTGGTCCTGCAGCGGCAGGAACGCCCCGCCCGAGTCGACGAGGTAGATGCAGGGCACATGGTTCTGCGCGGCGATCTCCTGTGCGCGGAGATGCTTCTTGACCGTCAACGGGAAGTAGGTGCCGCCTTTGACGGTGGCGTCGTTGGCGACGATCACGCACTCCTGGCCCTCGACGACTCCGATGCCTGCGACGATCCCGGCGCCGGGCGCCTGTCCGTCGTAGAGCTCCCACGCTGCGAGGGCGCTCAACTCGAGGAAAGCGCTGCCGGGATCGACGAGCCGGTCGACGCGTTCCCGCGCGGTCATCTTCCCCCGTGAACGGTGGCGCTCGAGCGACTTCTCGCCTCCGCCTCGCGCAACTGCCTCGGTTCGCTCGCGCAACTCCGAGACGAGAGTTTCCATGCGCTCGCGACGGGCGATAAAGACCTCAGATTCGCGCTCGACCTGCGAGCTCAGGACCGCCACGAGGCCAGCCTAGCCGGGCGATCGGACCTGAAGGTCCTGACTTGTGAGGCGGGCGCTCGTCACGGAAAGTGGGAGAGACGTGTTCGTCAGACTGAGCGATGCGGCCTTGGCCGACGAGTTCGTCGGCTTTCTTCGGCGTGCGGACTGCATCGCCGACCTTGGCGTTGTCCAGGCGCATGCCGAGGGCCTCGCGGTCGAAGTCGTGGTCCCGAAGGCGTACGACGAAGAGCAGGCGCGGCTGGAGGTGGCGCTTTACCTCCGCGTCTGGGAGGCGGTCCACCCGGGGTCGGGCGCCGAGCTTCTCGACTGAGGGATGGTGCGCGCGGCACGCCGCGCCGATCACCCTTCCATGCGTCGCTTTCTCGCGGCGGCGCTCGCCGCCCTCTGTCTCGCCGGCACAGCCGGCGCCACGATCAAGCCCGGCCGCGGCATGTCCCGCGTCGAGCTCGGCATGAACGCCGCCCAGGTGCAGGCCAAGCTCGGCCGTCCCGTCGCCAAGGGCGGCTTCAAGTGGTTCTATGCGCGCGTCACGGTCACGTTCCGCAACCGGCGGGTCGTGGAGCTGATGACGACCCGCAGCACGGAGCGGCTCGCGAATGGGCTCGGCGTGGACTCGTCCGAGGCGGAAGTTCGCGCGGCGTTCCCGGGCCTCAAATGCGCCGCGATGCCGCCGTTTTACCGCCGCTGCCGGCTCGGCACCGGCGAGCCGAAGTCGCGGGTCACCGACTTCATCATCGGGACGACGCGCCGCGTGATCTACGTGATCGTCACCCAGCTGCCCTGAGCTGAGAACATCACCAGGTGGAGCTGAGCGGCATCCTCGAGACGGTCGTCTACTGCACGACCGAGAACGAAGAGGAGACGAGGCGCTTCTATCGCGACGTGCTCGGGCTCCAGCCGGTGCGTGAGGGAAGCGTGGCGTACCGGATCGGCACAGGTCTCCTCCTGGTCTTCAACGCCGACGAGTCGTCTGTGCAGGACTCGCCGCCTCCGCACGGCGCGCGCGACGCACGGGTCCACACCTGCTTCCTCACGGCGCCCGAGGACTACGAGCGCTGGAAGGAGCGGCTGACGGAGAACGGCGTCGAGATCGCCCAGGAGATCGAGTGGCCGAGCACGCCGCGCTCCTTCTACTTCAAGGACCCGGCAGGAAACATGCTGGAGGTCGCCGAAGGCGACATGTGGCCGAAATGACCGACGAGCAACGCATCGTGGCGGACTTCGAGTACGGCGGGACCGCCGACGACACCGGCCGTGTCTACCTGGTCGGGCCGACGCTCGAGGAGCTGCAGGAGGCGAGGATTACCCTCGAGGTCGGGATGACGCTGACGGTGTCCGACTACGACACCGACGACGAGGGGAACCCGGCCTGGGTCGTCGCGGACGGGACGGTCGGCCACGAGAAAGGCAGCGACCGCTGGTACCTCGACTACACGGTCAGTGAACTCCGGTACGAGCCGCGCAGCCCCGACTGACGGTCAGCGCGGGCGTTCGAGGCTCAGCGCATCGACGAGTGCTTCGTCGCGAGGCGCTTGCGGCGTAGGCTCGACGAGCGCGTCCTGGAGCTGAGCCGCAAGGTCGCGCAGGCTCTCGAGCACGCGCTGCCTTCGCTCTTCGAGCATCCTCGCTTCCCGCTTCAGGGTTTGGTGGCGCTCACCGACCTCACGTTCGATCTGGTCCGCCCGTCGTTGCGCCGTCTCCTGCAGCTCAGCAGCCTTCGACTCGGCGGTCGCGACGACGCGGAGGGCCTCCTCTTCCGCGCTCCGGCGGTGCTGGGTGCCGTACGAGTCGGCGGCCTCCCGCATGTCGCGCGCGTACTGATCCGCGTCGTCTCTGAGCAGCGTCGCCTCTCGGGTCAGCTCCTCGATCCGCGCGACGGCCTTTTGCTCGGCCCGCTCGAGGACCTCCTCCGCCTTCCGGCTGGCGTTCCGCTCGATTTCCTTCGCAGCCCCCTCGGCAGCCTGGATGATCGCGTTGACCTTCGTGCCGATGTCGGCAGGAGTTTCTGTGTCGCGCTGCTCCGCCGCGACGTCTCTCTCCGGATCTTCCATCATGAGCCCCCTCGGTCGAGCCGCAAAAGGTCAACAGCGCTGCAGCGGCCGACAGTTATTGCAGCTTGGCGCCCGAGTTGCAAGTCGTAAGGCCGAAACGTCTTCTGTTTCGGGACCGGCTGTTTCGACTTATGACTGAGGGGCCGCGGACGGCGGTTCCGCCCAGAGCGCCCTGCAATCTCGGCCCCCTGCCGGCACGACCGCCTCCGCTCGTCGACTGTTAGCGTCGCCTCGATGGTCAGGGGCGGCAAGGAGATCGAGATCCGACGGCACACGGACGCCGATGGCGACGTTCTCACTGCCGAAGGTGTCCGGGCCGCGCTGGCAATCGGCGCACGTCTCAGCGGCGGGTACGAACTGGCCGTCTCGACCGGTGCCCAGCGCGCGACGCAGACGCTTGCCTGTTTCCTCGCGGCACTCGGCCAGCACGTGCCGGGCGGCGTCGTCGTCGAGCCCGCCCTGCGGTCGGAGGTCGAGGACCGTTGGCGCTCGGCGTACGAGATCGCGGGAACCGGCTCGCTCCAGGCATTACGCGACGCCGACCCCGAACTTGTCGCCGAGGACTCGGAGCGTCTTGGCGCTGCGCTGCGCCGTGTACTCGACTACGTGCCGGAGGGCGGCCACGTCCTCGTCGTCGGCCACAGCCCGACGAACGAGGCGGCGGTCCTCGGCCTCACCGGCGAAATCGTCGCGCCGCTCGCGAAGGGCGACGGCGTTCTCGTCATCGCTCGCAGAGACGGTTACGCCGTCCAGCCGCTCGAGTAGGAGAACCGGCGCCCGGCGCGTTGACTGGCCGGCTCAGGGCGCGGTCGGGATACAGCCTGTGGTAACAGGCTCGGTCGGAACGTACTGACCGGCCACTTGCTCGACGGTCACGGAGGAGGCGCCCCAGGTGCAGTCATCCCTAGGCTCCGCCGGCGCCGAGCCGACCGCCATGAGCGAGGCCGCCAGCAGGCAGGCGACGGCAAGTCTCTTCAGCGACACGAGTCGAAGGTGCCATCACCAGCGTCTAGTTTCAATGGGCCGAACGGCCTATCTTCGGGTTCGTCGGGCCTATTGACCGGGTGGAAACGGCGTTTCTGTTGGCGCCCATGCCCCAGTCAGGGACGCATCGAGCCGCGCCTGCGGCAGCTTCGCGGGCCGCCGCTCGTATCCCCGGTGGATGATCCCGTCCTGGAAAACCCGCTCGGGTGATCGCTGGGCCAATTGGGCCACAGCCAGTCAACGCCGTCGCCGTGAAGCCCTACAAACCGGCGGTTCTACCCAGCAGGGGCGACAGGACTCGAACCTGCAACCCCCGGTTTTGGAGTCGGTTTTGCCGGGGTCGGCCCGGTCGCAAACCGCATGCTCAAGCCGTTTCCGCTCGGCTCAAGTCGCTCAGATTCGCTCAGATGGGTAGCAATTTGGGTAGCACGAACCCCCCGTTTCAGACGTCATCGACGACCTGGACTCTGAGCGCGGGACCGTTCCGCGCTCAGAGCGTCGGCGAGATACGTGTTCGGCGAGTACTTACTCCGGAATATTTCTCCAATGGCGTCGGTACCAAGCTCCGAAGTCGAAGCTGGCCCGCGACGGCGACACTCGGGGAATGGCGCGAGGACGATCTTGCGAGGTGACGATGTTCGTTCCGTTGTTCGTTCCGTCGCCCGGGTCGAGCCGCGCCTGCGCCGACGGCGCTGCCATCGCCGCGACGGCGAATCCGAGAGCGATCAACTTGATGGTGAACCGCTTCCTGCGTTCCATCTCAACTCCCTTTCTCGAGTTTTCTGCCATATCTCGACCGTACGGCGGGCATGAGTTGCTGTCGTTCGCAGCCGCGACACCAGAAGAGTCAAGCTCTTGACAGAGCTGGTTCGATTCCGGCCGGGGGCATCCCACTGTTTGTGCGGGAGCGCTGCTGAGGACTCATCGCTCAGGCCGCAAGAAATGGCACGCGAGCGACCTCTTGCGTAACCGCGACGCCCGCGCCTCGCTTAGCGACGCCCAGTGGTGGCATCTGCGAGCTACGGCGCTTGTACGGATTGTCCTCGACCTCATTCGCGGCCGTGACGTCGCTGAGCTTGAGGATGGACTGCGCGAACTCGACCAGACGCATCCGGGTCACGCGTGATTGCGCTCGTCGCCGGCCCGGCCAGCTCCTCCCTCGACGGAGGGCCGGCCCCCGGCGGTCACTGCCGCCGCGAGAAAAAGTCGCGACCGAAATCCGGCCGTAACCCGGCGGAGTTTTTGGCAGGTTGGCGCAGAAACCTTCGTCCTTGATACTCCCTGACCTTGTAAGCGACAAGGAGGTTCGGATGAGACTGCGCTTCACGCTCGCCGTGGCGGCAGTCGCTGCGGCATCATCCTTTGTGTTCGTGTTGCCTTCAGGGGCGACGGTTCACGAGATCGTCGGTCAGTGGTGCAGCGGCCAAGGCGACCTTGCGCCGCCGGGGATTTCTGACGCGACGAAGCCGAACTTCGCTCGGCCACTGTTTGCCTCTGGGGTAGCTACCCGCGTGCCAAATGGGGCAGGCCCTGGGACCGTGCTCGTCCAGTTCAACTTCGACCATCCGGCGATCAAGGTCGTGTCTGCCGGTGCTCCTGTGCCGTTGTTCGGAAACGTCTGGATCACCCCTTGGACGACCAACGACGACTTCCCCCGCGTTTCAGCATTGCCCCGGCTACGTCGGCGGATCAGGCCCGTAGTCGATCAAGCGATCCCTGAGGGGCGACGACGTGTGGCCCCTCTTGTTTCCATGACTTTGCGGTCTTAAAGACGGGCGGCCGCCGACTTGGATCACGTTCACCACCTTCGGCTGGAGCCGCAGACCTCGCCGGCGTGCTCTTCCGCGACGAAGCCGAAGCCGCCGAAACGCGCATGTTCGGCACGCCGACCGGCTCGAACGGCGCGAATGGGTAGCACGGTTGGGTAGCACGGCGCCCGACTAGACAACGCGGGCGTTGCGAAACCCCTGCATCCCGGCGGTTCTACCCAGCAGGGGCGACAGGACTCGAACCTGCAACCCCCGGTTTTGGAGACCGGTGCTCTACCAAATTGAGCTACGCCCCTGGGCGCTTCGATTGTAGAGATACCCTCCGACGGTGGCTCGGGCCGGGCAGCGTCGCGTCCAGGGGACGCTCTTCGCGTTCCTGACCGTCTTCTTCGCGGGGATTGCGTGGGCGGCATACCAGGCAGAGGTCTGGCCGATCGCGCTCGCCGGCGCCGTTCTCACGGTGTGGATGGGAGGCCTCGCGATTCGCACCTTCCGCGCAGCCCGTGAGGGGATGACCCGCTAATAGATGGTCGACGCCACGATCTCGCGCGTCCGGCTGCGCGATCTGGCGCGTGTGGGCCGCTCCCGCACCGACCAGCTCGCGCCCCGAACGGGCGATCTCATGGCGCCGGCCATCTAGCCCCTTATCCTTCCCCGTTACCCATGGGCCAGGACGAGACCCAGCAGCTCTGGCGCTCTTATCGCGCCAAGTCGGACGACCAAGGACTCCGCGATCGCCTGATCCTGACCTACGCGCCGCTGGTCAAGTACGTGGCGGGGCGGCTCGGGAGCGGCCTGCCGGCGCACGTCGAGGAGGAGGATCTCGTCTCGTACGGCCTGCTCGGCCTGATCGGCGCAATCGAGCGCTACGACCCCGACCGGGACGTGAAGTTCGAGACCTACGCGATCGCCAGGATCAAGGGAGCGATCATCGACGAGCTGCGCTCGCTCGACTGGGTGCCGCGGTCGGTGCGTGCCCGCGCGCGCGAGATCGAGCGGGCGATCGCCCATCTCGAGGCCAAGCTCCACCGGCCCCCCAGCGACGAGGAGATCGCGGCCCAGGTCGGCATCACCGTCGAGGAGCTCGAGGACAGCCTCACCGACATCTCGCGCTCGTCGATCGCCGCGCTCGACGAGCTCTGGACGATCGGCGGCTCCGGCGGCGACCAGATCGCCCTGATCGACACGATCGAGGACATCGAGGCGCCTGCGCCCGAGAGCTCGCTCCAGGCGACCGAGCTCAAGGAGGCGCTCGGCGAGGCGATCGCCCGCCTGCCCGAACGCGAGAAGCTCGTCGTCACCCTCTACTACTACGAGGAGCTGACGCTGCGCGAGATCGGAGAGGTGCTCGGGGTGACGGAATCGCGGGTCTCGCAGCTCCACACCAAGGCGATCCTGCGCCTCAAAGCCCGCCTCTCAGGCGCCGCCCAGCGGGCGGAAGCCGAAGCCTGAGTGGCCTCCCGCGACCCAACGGACGTCGCGGCGTACGACGCACAGCTGCCCAAGGTGACGATCGGCGGAGTCCAGCCGCTGAGGGCTCCGATCGAGATCCATGACTACGACCCGAGCTGGCCGCTGCGCTTCGAGCGAGAGCAGGCGCGGGTCAGGTCGAGCCTGGGCGAGCGCGTCGTTCGAATCGAGCACGTCGGCTCCACGTCCGTGCGGGGGCTCGCCGCCAAGCCGATCATCGACATCGCGCTCGAGGTCCGAGATTCGGCGGCCGAGCCCGCATACGTGCCCGCGTTGGAAGCGGCAGGCTACGTGCTGAGGATCCGGGAACCCGAGTGGTTCGAGCACCGCCTCCTCAGGAGCCCGGACGGAGACGTCAACATCCACGTGTTCACTGCGGGCTGCGTCGAGGTGGGCCGGATGCTGCTGTTCCGCGATTGGCTGCGGACGGTCCCAGCCGACCGCGAGCTCTACGCCGGCGCCAAGCGGGAGCTCGCAACGCGCGAGTGGAAGTACACGCAGCAGTACGCCGACGCCAAGACCGCCGTCATCCGCGAGATCATGGCCCGAGCCTCGGGCTTGGAGGACGCGCTCCGCCGATAAAGTTCCGACCTCCCAACAAGCGAGGAGGACCTGTTCGTATGCCCGCTGTCGAGTCCGGAAAGATCCGCAACGTCGCCGTCACCGGCCACCGGGGGACGGGGAAGACCTCCCTCGTCGAGGCCATGCTCTTCCAGGCCGGCGCAGTCAACCGGCTCGGCGCGATCGAGCAGAGCTCCACAGTCGGCGACTGGGACGAGGACGAGCAGCGGCGCCAGATGACGATCTCCGCCTCGCTCGCCCACCTCGAGTGGCAGGGGCGCAAGATCAACCTGATCGACACGCCCGGCGAGCCGAGCTTTCAGGGGGAAATGGTCTCGTCGATCCGCGTCGTCGAGGGCGCGCTGATCGTCGTCTCGGGCGTGATGGGCGTGGAGGTGCAGACGAGCCGCGTCTGGGCGCGGGCCGAGGAGCTCGGCCTCTCGCGGGTCTTCTTCGTCAACATGCTCGACCGCGAGCGGGCCGACTTCTTCCGTGTCCTCAACGGGCTCCAGACGTCGCTGTCTCCGCGCGCGGTGGCGATCCATCTGCCGATCGGCGCCGAGCACGAGCTGACCGGGATCGTCGACCTGCTGCACATGAAGGCGTATACGAGCCCCGAGGGCGCCAAGGAGGGCGCGCCGGGCGAGATCCCCGCAGAGCTGGCCGACCAGGTAGCCGAGTACCGCGAGAAGCTGCTCGACTCCGTCGTCGAGACCGACGAGGGACTGATGGAACGCTACCTCGAGGGCCAGGAGTTGTCGGACGAGGAGGTCGCGCACGCGTTGAAGGACGCGGTCACGCGCGGCGAGATCTTCCCGGTCGCCTGCGGCGTCGCCACGAAGAACCTCGGCACGACCGCAGTCCTCGACCTCCTCGTCGAAGGCGTCCCCTCACCGGCGAAGAAGGACTTCGACGTCCACATCGACGGCGCCGGCAGCGCCGCCTTCGTCTTCAAGACCGTCGCCGACCCGTTCGCGGGCCGCATCAACGTCTTCCGCGTGATCGAGGGCAAGGTCGGCTCGGACTCGACGCTCGTGAACACCCGCTCGCGGAACAAGGAGCGCATCGGCCAACTGCTCACCCTCCAGGGCAAGGAGCACGAGCAGGCCGAGGAGTTCGCTGCGGGCGACATCGGGGCCGTCGCCAAGCTCAAGGACGTCCTCACGGGGGATCTCCTGCTCGACGCGGAGAAGGACGTGGAGCCGCCGAAGATCGAGTTTCCGGAGCCGGTGATGAGCTTCGCGATCGAGCCCAAGGCGAAGGGGGACGAGGAGAAGCTGGGGACGGCGCTGCGCCGCCTCTCCGAGGAGGATCCGACGCTCGTGATGCGCCGCGACCAGCAAACGGGCGAGCAGCTGCTCTCCGGCCTCTCGCAGATGCACGTGGAGGTCGCCATCGAGCGCGTCAAGCGCCGCTTCGGCGTCGACGTCGATCTGCACCAGCCGAAGGTCCCCTACCTGGAGACGATCCGGCGCGAGGCGAGAGGTCACGGCCGCTACAAGAAGCAGACGGGCGGCCGGGGGCAGTTCGGCGACTGCCAGATCGTCCTCGAGCCGATCGAGGGCCACACCGGCTACGAGTTCGTCGACAAGATCGTCGGCGGCGTCATTCCCCAGGGTTTCCGGCCCGCGGTCGACAAGGGGATCCAGGAGGCGATGCTGCACGGCGAGCTCGCGGGCGCACCCGTCCAGGGGATCCGCGTGCGGCTCGTCGACGGCTCGTACCACACGGTCGACTCGTCGGAGATGGCGTTCAAGATCGCCGGCTCGATGGCGTTCAAGCAGGCCTACGAGCAGGCCGACCCCGTGCTGCTCGAGCCGATCATGGAGGTCGACGTCACCGTCCCGGACGACGCGGTCGGCTCGGTCAACGGCGATCTCAACTCCCGGCGGGGACGCCTGCACGGGATGGAGCCGGTCGGCGGCGGGATGACGATGATCAAGGCCGAGGTCCCGATGGCGGAGATGCTCACCTACTCGCAGTCCCTCACCTCGATGACGGGCGGCCGGGGCGACTACCACATGGCCTTCGCGCGCTACGAGGAGGTTCCCAGCCACGTGGCCCAGAAGGTCATGGCCGAGGCGGAGAAGGAGAAGGAGGAGGTCAAGGCTTGAGGCGTCGACTGGGCGACGCCGACCAGAAGAGGCCCGGCGGCTTGGCCGGCGTGGCCGTTGAGGCATCGCCTCACCCACCGCGGCGCGGAGAAGCGCGGGGAGCGGGAGCGGCTGGCTGGTTTGGATCCGGATGACGAGGCTGGGCGCTGGCTGGCCGAGCACGACCCGCCGCCTGACCCGAAGGTGCGGAAGGCAGCGGCGAAGTCCAAGCACCTCCACCGCTGGCGCCGGCGACGCTAGCCCATCCAGGGCGGCAGTTCGAGCGCGCGCTCGAACGCCGCGCGGTCGTGCACCGGCTCGCCGTGCGAGACGATCACGTGCTCGAACGGCAGCTCGAGCAGCGCTCGCAGCGCGGGGAGGACGCGCTCCTCGTGCCAGGGGGTGCCCCAGACGAGCAGCCGGCCACTGCGCTCCGTCAACGCGTCGGCGAACACGATTGCCCGTTGCTCGGTGAGCCACAGGGGCGTTTCGTTACGGCCGCGCCCGTCGTACAGCGCGACGAGGCCGCCGGGTAGCTCGCTCCCGGGCTCGAGTCCCTCGAGCTCCGTCTCCGGGATGTTGTGGCGCCAGAAGAGGTAGGGCCCGTACGCCTTCGCGCCGTATCGCTCCACGAAGAGGTCCACGTCGCGCACGTGATCGGGTTTCAGGATGGCGGCGAGCGTCGGCGGCCGTGCATCGAGTCGCTCCCAGATCTCCGTGGCGCCCTCAGGCGGCGCGAGAGCGTCGAGCACGGCCACCTCGCCGCCCGATTCCACGCACGTCGAGGCCACGAGCGGCTCCCAGTCGACGTGAGGCGCCCAGTCCGGATGCTGAATCCGCCAGACCCAGAGACCGGGCGCCACATCGATGAGCTCGTACGCCATCTAGGCGCCATCGTCTCAGACTGTCGTCGTCTGCGGCTCCTGCTCGCCGGCCTGGAGTCGCTTGATCAGATCGGAAACGTCGGCGAGCTCCTGTTCCAGGTCGCGCTGGTATTCCTCCAGCCGCTCCAGAACCTTCTCG
>JBOHAU010000121.1:0-1657 GCA_050698015.1 Gaiellaceae bacterium | reverse complement strand
TCACACGGAGTACAGCGGCATGCGCTTCGGCCTCTTCCAGATGGCCGAGTACATCAACATGATCGTGCTCTCCAGCCTGTGCGTGACGCTGTTCTTCGGCGGGTGGCTCGGGCCGTGGGACTCGGACGCGCTCGGCCCGGTGTGGTTCCTCATCAAGGTCCTGATCGTCGTCTTCGTCTTCATCTGGATACGGACGACGCTGCCGCGGCTCCGCTACGACCAGCTGATGGCGTTCGGCTGGAAGGTGCTGTTGCCGGTCGCGACGATCAACGCGCTCGTGACGGCGGCGCTGGTGGTGGCCCTGTGAGCTCGCTCACGTCACCGGGGCGGCGCTGGCAAGGGAGGCAAGCCCGAGCCGCGCAAACGCTACGGGTCCTAGAGTCGCACGGACAAGCGGCTCGGGCGCAGCATCCCGCCGCCAGCGTCATCAGCCTTCGGCCAAGGTCGCGCGAGTTCATCTCGCGCGACCGCAACAGGCCTTCCGCGGCTCCGCCGGGCGGGAGCCGAAGGCGGCCGATGGCGTGAGCCCGCAGCCGTTCGACTCGATCAAGGGCTTCGGCGTCACCTTGAAGCACATCTTCAAGAAGCCGATCACGCAGCAGTACCCCGAGTACAAGCGGCCCGTGTACCCGCGGTTCCGCGGCCGACACCGCCTCTGGCGGCACGAGAACGGGCTGGAGAAGTGCGTCGGCTGCTCGCTCTGCGCGGCCGCCTGCCCCGCGGACTGCATCCGCGTGGTCGCCGAGGAGAACACGGCCGCGCATCGCGTGTCCGCCGGCGAGCGCTACGCCCGCATCTACGAGATCAACCTCAGCCGCTGCATCTTCTGCGGCTACTGCGAGCTCGCCTGTCCGTTCGACGCAATCACGCTCGAGGCCGAGTTCGAGATCTCGGAGTACTCGCGCGACGACCTGATCTACACGAAGGACATGCTGCTCGCCCCGCCCGTCAAGCGGATGCCGGTCGCCGACCGCGACATCTACGACACACCAATCCCGGCGTACAAGGCCCGGTCATAGTCGATGGGCGACGCACTCGTCTGGCTCGTCTGGTTCGTCGCCGCCGTCGGCTGTCTCGGCTCGGGCGTCGCTGTGATCTCGTTCTCGAACCCGTTCTACTCGGCGATCGCCCTGATCGGGAACCTGGCTTCACTGGCCGTCCTGTACCTGCTCCTGTCGGCCGAGTTCCTCGCGGCGGCACAGGTGCTCGTCTACGCGGGCGCGGTGATGGTGATGTTCCTCTTCGTCATCGCCTACATCGGGCGCGACGCCGACGCACCGTTTGCCGGCGGGCCGAGCTGGATGACGATCGCCGCCGTCGTCGCCGCCGGCGTGATCCTCGTCGATGTCGTCATCGCGATCGGCTTGAGCGCCGGCGGCCGTCTCTCGGACTCGGCAGACGTCGAGGCCGCCTTCGGCGGGCCTGCCCTCGTCGGCGAGGTCTTCCTGACCGACCATCTGCTCGCTTTCGAGATCACGTCGATCGTGCTCCTGGCGGCCGCCGTCGGCGGCGTCGTGCTCGGCAGCGAGGTCCGGCGGCAAGAGGCGCTGGAGCGCGAGCCGTGATCGGCCCGGACGTCACCTGGTACCTCGCGGTCTCGGGCTTCCTGTTCGCGACCGGCGCGCTCGGCGTGATGCTCAGGCGCAGCCCGCTGATC
>JBOHAU010000120.1:0-7227 GCA_050698015.1 Gaiellaceae bacterium | reverse complement strand
GTTCAGGGTTCCCCGGCCGATCTCGAGGAGAAGCTCCGCAAGGTCTGGGGCGTGTAGCTGCGGACAAGGATTCCGATCGACGCCCTTTCGACCGAATCGTTCCGATCGAAAAAGCGCCGATAGCGGGGGAAAGTGGAGGCGGCGGGAATCGAACCCGCGTCCGCGGACGCACCGGTCAGAGCGTCTACAAGCGTAGGCTGCCATTGGATTTCACCCGCCGGCCGGTAGGCAGCCGACCAACCGCCGGGCTAGTCATCCTTTGGGTGTCGCACCTCGGGCGATGACATTCCGTCGGTGCCGAGCCCGTTCGTTGACGCCGCTGACCGAACCACGGGCCGAGCTCGGAGCGACGCGCTTCGCTACTGGTTAGGCAGCGAGAGCGAGTGCAGAGTTGTCATCCGCACTTGCGTTTGTTCCCGGTTGTTTTACGAGGCCGACCGGGGACCTCGGCTTGCAGCTCTGCCGGAGAACCGACCACGTCGAAACCTGATCGCCCCCGTATGTTGTGGTTCTATCGTGGTGCCAGACTTCAGTCTGGCTCCACGTACCTAATTGTAGCCCCGAAAGAGGGGCGCGGCCGAAGCCGCGCCCCGGGGAGAAACATCAGCGGCGGAAGATCTCGTAGACCGCGCCCTGCGTGAGGGAAACCACGAACAGGTTTCCGTTCGGGCCGGTCTCGACGTCCGTTCCAACGCCGAAGTCGGTTCCGAAGAGCAGGCTTTCGCTCTCCGTGATGTCGTGCTTTGCGTTGTTGTCCGCGACCCGATCCTCGAGCCGTGGGTCGTCGACTGCGATCTTGCGCCTGTTCCCCGTCAGGTTGAAGCGGAACAGGTAGCCGCCCATCGTCAGCGGCGTCGCCGCCCCCGCGAAGAGGTCGTTGCGGTACTGCGGTCCGAGCGCGCTGCTGGAGAGGAAGCCGATGCCCGCGGGGGGCGTCGCGAACTTCCAGCTGAACTCCGGCTCGCTGTAGTGGGATCCCGGCAGGACGTGCAGCCGCGACAGCGCCTCCTGCGGGCTGTCGGCGATGTTGATCGCCGGCCAGCGGATCTGCTGGAGCGTCGCTCCGGGCAGGCCGCCCGACGGAGGAAGCGTCGTTTCGATCTGCTTGAACTGCTGGATGCGTCCCACAGGCCCCATGATCTGGACCCAGCCGCCGTTCATCGCGCGCTCCACGAGGTTCATCTCGTCGAAGGCGTCGTCGGCGTTCTGCTGGTCCCACAGCGCTCCCGACACCCGGTCGAACGCGATCCCGAACGTGTTCCGGAGCCCGTAGGCGAACACGTCCCCCACCGCGGAACCCGAGGTGAGGAACGGGTTGTCCACCGGCGTCGTGCCGTTGTCGTTCAGCCGCAGGATGACGCCGCTCAGGTGGGCTGCGTCCGGAGCCGGACCGCCGAACTGATCATCGGGGGTCGGCGGCGTCGGTCCCATGGTCAAGTTCTGCATCTGTCCGCGGCGACCGAGGTCGCCGACAGCGACGTAGAGCTTGCCGTCGGGCCCGAAGGCGATCGGCCCGCCGTCGTGGTTTCCGCGCGGCGGCTGGGCGGAGTCGCCCTGACCCTGAGGATCCGGAGCGCCGTCGTGCTGGAAAGCGAGCAGCTTCTTCACGTTCTGCTCGTAGACGAGCATCGACCCGGTCCACCTGAACCGGTCGACCCGGTTCCCGAGCAACGGGACACGCAGGAGGTCGCTCGTGTCCGGCTGGCCGAACATCGCCGTGGGAGCGTCCGAGCACGCCGGCTCCTCGGGCGTGAACGGGTCAACGTCGAGCTCCGCCGTGCTCCGGCAAGTCCAGTAGAGGTAGACGCCGGGGTTCATCGGAAAGCCGGGATGCAGCGCGATCCCGAGCAGCCCCCGCTCGGAGCCGAAGTTGACCGAGAGGTCGAGGACCGTGTCCTGGACGACGCCGTTGACGACGCGTTTCACCGCGCCGGTGTTCTTCTCGAGCACGAGAAAGTCGCTGGCCCCGATGAAGGCCATCGTGCTCGGGGTGACGAGGCCGCTGGTCACTGTCCGCACGCCCAGGTTGGGATCGACGAGCGAAGGCTGGGCCGCTGCGGGCGCCGCCAAGACTCCGGCGAGAAGTGCGGTGGTCGCAGCCGACGCAGCCAGCACGGCCGCGCGGATGAAGCGAGGTCGTTGCATGCAATTTCCCCCTCTGCCGCAACATCGAAGTCGCGCTTCCGAGGGACCCCTACGGGGCAGCCGCCGCTGCGGTTTGACCGCTCAGCGGGAGCGCTGTTTCATGGCTCGCTCGATCTGGCGGTCCGACTCGCGTTTCGAGATTTCGCGACGTCGATCACGAACATCCTTTCCCTTCGCGAGCGCGAGCTCGACCTTCGCACGGCCGTCCTTGAAGTAGAGGCGGGTGGGAACGAGCGTGAAGCCCCGCTCGTGCACCTTGCCCTTCAGGCTGTCGATCTCCCGGCGGTGGAGCAGTAGCTTCCGGTCGCGATCGGGGTTGTGATCCTCGACCGCGGCCTGCTCATAGGGCGCGATGTGTGCGCCGACGAGCCAAAGCTCCCCGTCGCGGATGTCCGCAAAGGAGCGCTGAATCTGCGCGCCGCCCTGGCGGAGCGACTTCACCTCCGACCCGGTCAGGACCAGGCCGGCTTCGACGCGTTCGAGCAGGTGGTACTCGTGGCGCGCCTTCCTGTTTTCCGCGATCAGCTTTTCGTCGGGGGCCATGCCCCCTGATTGTCGCTACTTGCGCGCGTCCGGGTTGATCCGGTGGCGCGATGCTCGACCGCCGGTGGCGTCGTCCGTCTGCTCCGACGCAACAGCAGCCACGCGTGCCAGCCAGTCCCGCATCTCCATGAGGAAGCCCGGGTCGATCGCATGAGGCAGCGGATACTCGCGGTAGAGCACCGACGCGCCGGCCTTCTCGAGCAACTGTCGAGCCTGCCGGCCGAACTCGACCGGGATGATCGGATCGTGGGTTCCGTGCCCGATCGCCACCGGCGGAATCTCGCTGACATCGAGCTCGAAGCCCTCGACTGTCGGGATGAAGCCGGAGAACGCGATCGTCGCGTCCGGTCTCGGCCGGCCCGCGCCGAGGCTGAACGAGTACGCCATCACCGCGCCCATGGAGAAGCCGCCGAGCACCGTCCGGTCATGCGGGATGCCGTGCTCCCGCAGGAACCCGTCGAGCCATGAGCCGACGCTCTCGTAGGTCGCGACGAACGTCTCCGGATCCGGATAGCCGACCGCGCGGACCGCGTACCAGTGGGCGCCGCCGGGCGGGAACGACAGCGGCCCTCGGGGCGTTACGCCGAGCAGGCGGCGCTCTGGATCGAGGAGGTCGAGCAGCGGGTAGAGATCGTGCTCGTCGGCGCCGCGGCCGTGAAACAGGACGAGCGCGCCGGCTGGCTCGCCGGCCGCCTCCCTTACTTCGTACTCCACGCCGCCCGCGGATCGGGCAGAGGCGTCAGAACCTCCTCGAGCCGATCACGCAGCGGCTCGTAGTCCGGCGGCAGCGAAAGGCGCTCGCCGAGCGACTCGAGCGGCTCGTCGGCGGTGAACCCCGGCCCGAGTGTGGCGATCTCGAAGAGGACGCCGCTCGGCTCCCGGAAGTAGACCGAGCGGAAGTAGTAGCGGTCGATCACCGGCGTCGGCCTGGCCCCGGCCTCCGCGACGCGCTGCCGCCACGCCTCGTGGTCGTCCATCGTGCTCGCCCAGGCGACGTGGTGGACTGTTCCCGCCCCGCCGATACCCGCCTCCCCGGGCGCCTCGTCGTAGGCGTAGAGGCCGCCGCGCTGCTCCCCCCGAGCCTCCCACTCGTCGTCTCCCTTCGGTTCGAAGCCAAGCGTCCCCTCGAGGAGAGCGCGGCTCTGGTCGGGCTCGCGAGCATAGGCGCGGACGCTGTCGAATCCCTGCAGCGCGAGCTCCGGGGGGATCTCCGGATGGTCGGCGATCAGAGGCTCGTCGCCGGTTTCGACGACGGCGAGCTCGAGGCCGAGCCCCTCCGAATCCTGGAAGCGCAGGCGTCCGTCCTCGCGCACCGACTCGACGCCGTGGGTCCGAAGCCGTTCCTCCCAGGAGTCCAGCGCCTCCTCCGAGCCGACCCGCCACGTGATCGTATGGATCATCCCGGCGCCCGCATGCCCCGGGCGCGCGCCGGGGTACTCGAAGAAGGTGATGTCCGAGCCGGCGCTCCCCTTCTCGTCCGCGTAGAAGAGGTGGTAGACGGTGGGGTCGTCCTGGTTCACGGACTTCTTGACGAGCCGCAGCCCGAGGACGCCCACATAGAACTCGACGTTGCCCGGCGCGTCGCCCGTGATGCACGTGATGTGGTGGATGCCTTCGAGCCTCACCGACGTTCACAGTACAGTCGATGCGCATCCTCGTGACAGGCGGCAGCGGCGTCCTCGGGCGCTCGACGATCCCCCTTCTCGACGCCGAGGGCCACCACGTCTTCGCGCCGTCGCGGACCGAACTTGATCTGTTCGACGAAGAGGCCGTGACCGAAGCAGTCGCCGGCGCGGACACCGTGCTCCATCTGGCCACGCGCATCCCACGAGAGGATCCACGTGAGCACCCCGACGCGTGGCACGAGAACGACCGCCTGCGGACCGAGGCGTCGCGGCTGCTCGTCGAGGCGGGCCTGAGCTCGAAAGTGGACGTCTACGTCCAGCCGACGGTCACCTTCGTATACCCGGACGGTCCCGTAGACGAGAAGACGGCGATCGGTGACGTCCAGCCTCACCTTCGCTCGGGTCTCGACGCCGAGGCCGAGACACTGCGCTTTGCCGCGACGGGCCGTACCGGCGTCGTTCTTCGCCTCGGGCTGCTCGACGGGCCCGGAACGAGGCGCGAGCAGCCGAACGACTTCTACGGTGCGACGCTTCACGTCGGCGACGCGGCGCGCGCGCTGGTCGCCGCTCTCGGCGTGCCGAGCGGGATCTACAACGTCTGCCGCGATGGAGAGCGGGTGTCGAACGCTCGCTTCAAGCGGATCGCCGGCTGGCGGCCGGCGCGTTAGCCGGCGCCAGCTCCACTTTGCCGGCCGGCCGATCGATGTCGGTGACTCGGACTTCGACTGGGTCGCCAACGCGGTACTTGCGCCCCCCGCGCCTGGCGACCAAGGCCGTCCCGAGCTCGTTGAGCTCGAAGTAGCCCGGCAGCTTCCGCACCGGCAGATAACCCTCGAAGACTTCCCCGAACCGGGCGAAGAGGCCGGAAGCGATGACGCCGGTGATCTCCCCCTCGAACGTCTCCTCCCAGCCGCGATCGAAGAGCAGCGCCTCCAGCAGCCACGCGAGGCAGATGTCGTCGGCGCGGTATTCGACCTCCGCAATCGCCCGCTCCCTGGTCGAAGCGTGCTCCGCGAGCTCGTCCAGGTCTTCAGCCGGAGGCTCGTCGGCGAGCCCGAGCTCGCGCAGCAGCGTGCGATGGCAAACGAGGTCGGGATAGCGGCGGATCGGCGACGTGAAGTGGCAGTACGCGGGGCTCGCGAGGCCCGAGTGTCCGAGGTTCTTCGGGTCGTACCGCGCCTGCTTCAAGGCGCGCAGCACGAGCGCGGGGAAGGCCTCCATCCCGCGCCGCGAGCTCTCGACGTACTCGCTCACCCGTTCGCTGATCTCGCCGGCGAGCTTTGCCGCCAGTCCGGGAGTGAGCCTTTTCGCGTCCGGGGCGGGCGGTGTCGGCACCTCGAGGTCCGCGAGCTTGGCGATCAGCAGCGAGATCGCAGCTGGATCGGGGCGCTCGTGCACTCGGTAGGGCGTCTCTCGCCGTCGGTCTGAGAGCAGCCCGGCGACGGCCTCGTTGGCACGGATCATCAGCTCCTCGATCAAGAGGTGCGCGTGCGGCTCCGACTCCAGCCGCGCCTGCTCGACGCCACCCTTGCCGTCGAAGGTGAAGACGATCTCGCGCGTCGTGATCCGCAGCGCACCACGCGCGAAGCGCCGGCGCCGCAACTCGAGCGCGACGCGCTCCGCCAATTCCAGGCCCTCCTTGACCTCGCCCGCGGCCTTCTCGCCGCCTTGCAGGATTCGCTCCGCCTGGCCGTAGGTGAGGCGCTCGTCGCTCCGGATCACCGAGCGATAGAACGCCGGCTCGCCGGAGTCGAGCTTCTCGTCGAACGGGATCTCGACCGTGACGCAGAGCCGATCCTCGTGCGGACGCAGGCTGCAGAGATCGTCAGCGAGCTCAGGCGGAAGCATTGGTGTGACTCGGCCCGGGACGTACGCGGAGAACGACCGACGCGCCGCGCCTCGATCGAGGGGCGTGCCGGCCGGGACGAAGTGCGCGACGTCCGCGATGTGCACCCAAACCCGAAGCCCCTCCCCCTCGCGCTGGACGGAGATCGCGTCGTCGAAGTCCTTTGCCGTCTCCGGGTCGATCGTGAACGTGAATCGCTCGCGGAGGTCGACACGCCCTTCGAGCGAGGGGGGCGGCGGATCGTGGGGTTCGTGCTCCTCGACGAGGCCCTCCTGCTCGAGGAGGGCGTCGAGGACGCTGTCGACCGAGTCCGCCGGCCCCAGCGCCTTCTCGAGCCGCGCTCGCCCGCGCTGCGGCGCCACCACGGCGAGCTGGCCAGGACGGACGTCGGCGAGCCCGCGCCGGTCGAGGACGAGCGGGACGCCGGGCGTGAAGAACGGCTCGCCGACGACCAACCGCCCGCGTCGTCCGACCTCGACGACGACGCGGTCGGACAACTAGTGCTCCGGCCGGTACTGCCGCCGAGTTTCTGGGTCGCGAGCCGAAGGCGCCGACTCGTCGGCGCCGACCAGAAGAGGCCGTGTCGGCTTTGCCGGTACGGCCGTCTCAAGCCAGAGTTCGCACTCCAACGGGCCAAGGTCTGAAGACCTTGATGAGGCGGAGGGTGGACTCTGGCGCCGCGTGATCGCGGGCCAGAGGCCGACATGCATTGCCGGGAGGGGCACTAGGCCTCTGCGGCTTTCTTCTCCGGGGGTTTGTCCTTCTTCTCGCCGCCGCCGGAATCGGAGTCGCTGGATTCCTTGGCGGTCTCCTTCTTGCGGCCGCCCCGGCCGTAGTCCGTCGAATAGAAACCCGAGCCGCGGAAGTGAACCGGTACGGGATAGAGCACGGTCTCGACGGGTGATGCGCCGCAGACCGGGCACGCGTCCGGCGCGGGCTCGGCGATCCGCTTGAAGACTTCGAAGAGGTGCCCGTTCGGGCACTTGTACTCATAGGTAGGCACGGGGAACGAAAGACGCTAGCAGCGTTATCGGCTTGGATAGCGTTGGAAAAGAGCCCCTCGTGAAC
>JBOHAU010000119.1:0-1730 GCA_050698015.1 Gaiellaceae bacterium | reverse complement strand
CGCCGTGGCCGAGGTAGATCTTGGCGCCGCAGGGCAGCACCGGGTGCGCGAAGCCCATGGTCGACCGCTCGACGACGTGGCCGCACGACGTCGGCCGTCCGTAGAAGCGCCGGCGCTCCCTTCCTGCAACCGCCTCGTACCAGCCCCCGCCGGGTGGCGGGACTGCCTCCGGAAGATTCTTCGCCGTCCCCGAGTCGCCGATGCGGTCGGCCAGGCTGAGCGCGAGCACGCCACCGAGGAGTGTCACCGCGGCGAGGATCAAGGCGCGCTGGGCGAAAGCCGGGCTCACCACGCAGCCGCCGCTTCCGTCCGGGCGCTCTCTTCGGCGAGCAGCTCGCCGAACGAGTCGCGCACCAGCTCGTCGAACTCGCGCGGAAGCGTCCCGTCGGCCCTGGCGAAGTCGCGCAGCGACACGATGATTGCCGCCCACTCCTCCTGACGGTCGTCGTCGGGCCGGTCGCGCACGAGGCGCTGGAGGTCCCAGACGTTCCACTCGTACGGAAGGTCACTGTCGAGCGTCGCAGGCCCGGTGTCCGGCAGCGGCTCGGGCTTCGGTTCAGGCTCCGACGCCGGGATGGGCCGTGGCGCTTCGTGAATCGGCGGCGGTCCGCTCGCGAGGATGGCCCGCGCGCTGCGCTCGCTGACAGCAAGTTCTGGCTCCTTCCGCGGCTCAGGCTGCCCTACCGGCTCGGCTTCGGGCCCGGCGTCCACCACGTCGGGGTGGCCGGGCGCGGCGATCTCCTCGGCCGGTGCCTCTTCAGGAGGCGACGCAGCGCTGCGAGCTGCCTGTCGGACGTAGGCGCGCTCCACGACTGCTACGAGCACCGCCGCACCCGCGACCATTGCCACGATCACCACCGGTTCGAATCCGGCGAGGACGGCGCCGACGGCCACGAGCGCGAGAAAGGCCGCTTCGATGGTCAGGCGAACGGCCGCACGAGACAAGCCGTGCATCGCCTAGCCTCCCTCTGCTTCTCGCCGTGACTCGATTGCGGCCGCGACCGGCTCGGGATCCGTCACCTCGTCCGGCTCCTCGACAGGCTCGTCGACGACCGTCCGCTCCCGGGTGAAGCGGGGGAAGCGTGGCCCCTCGGCCCACACCGCGAGCTCGAACAGGCAGACGAGCAGCCAGGCGGCCGCCATGACGACGACGATCACCGTGGCGCTGAGCTCGGCGAACCCGGCTGCGACCGCAACCGCGATCAGAAAGCCGGCCTCGAGCGCGAACCGCGGCCCAAATCCTCCCTGCACTGTCGAGACAGGCTACTGCGGCGCGGGGCTGTCTTCGTCTTCGTCTTGCTGAGCGGGATCGCGTGGCGTCTCCGGCTCCGATGCCGCCGTAACAGGGGCCGGACGGTCGGGCATCTCGGCCGGGGCCTCGGACCCGGTGTCGGCCTGCGCCGCCCGGACGATCGCTTCGGAAACGCCCGAGACCGCCTCTTCGCCCAGCCCCGCCGCGGAGAGGAGCTGCTCGGCGCCCTGCTGCGCACGGACCATGATCGCGTTCGCCTGGGCGCGCGCCCACTCCAGCGTCTGTTCCACCTCGGCGCGGGCCGAGTTCGTGAGCTCGGTCGCCTGATGGCGCGACTGCTCGAGCAGCTTGGCGCCGCGGGCCTCGGCCTCGCGGAGCTCCTGAGTCGCCTGTCGGTTCGCATCGGCGAGCAGCTGCCGAGCTTCGTTGCGGGCCGCGTTGACGATCTCCCCCCGCTGGCGCTCGCTCTCCTGCCGGT
>JBOHAU010000118.1:0-1889 GCA_050698015.1 Gaiellaceae bacterium | reverse complement strand
CGCGTACGACCACGAGGTCGAGGAGGCGCGGGAGGAGGGCGTGACCTTCCACTGGCTCTCCGCCCCGACGAGATTTCTGGGTGAGCACCGCCTGACGGGCGTCGAATGCTCCCTGATGCAGCTCGGGCAGCCTGACGAAAGCGGCCGCCGGCGGCCCGAGGCAGTTCCGGGCAGCGAGTTCGTCATCCCCGCGAACACCGCAGTCGTAGCGATCGGCCAGCAGCCCCGCCGCGACCTCCTCTTCTGGATCGACGGCCTCGAGCTGGACGGCTCGCGCATGCGGGTCGATGGTGCGACCGGCAGAACCGGGAACCCGAAGTACTACGCAGCCGGCGACGCAGTCAGCGGCGGCGCCACCGTCGTCCAGGCGGTCCGCGACGCCAAGATCGCGGCTCGCGCCATCGACGTGCAGCTGAGGAGCACCCCGTGATCGAGATCCGGTGGCACGCTCGGGCAGGACAGGGCGCCAAGACGGCCGCCCATCTGTTCGCGCTCGCCACGTTGCGAGAGGGACGCAGCGCGCAGGCCTTCCCGGAGTACGGGCCGGAGCGCCGAGGCGCGCCCGTCCGCGCGTACACCCGCATCGACGACCGGCCGATCCGACGCCACGACTCCGTGACGAAGCCGGACGCCGTCGTCGTGCTCGACTCGTCGCTCCTGGCTGACCCGACAGTCGCCGAGGGCCTGACGCCGAGGACGGTCGTGCTCGCCGACGTCGAGAACCCACCCCACTTCGACGGCACGCGGATTGTCTCGGTGCCTGCCGGCCGGCTCGCCGCCGGCGCGGGGACGGGCTTCGTCAACCTCGTCATGGCCGGAGCGCTGGCCGCCGTTCTCGGCTACCCGCCGGTCGAGCAGGTCGCGGGGGCCGCAGCCGAAGCGCTGGGCGCGAAGGCGGACGGCGACGCGGTACGCAAGGCGGTCGAGGAGGGCTTCCGATGGGCGTCCTGAGGCCCTGGCAGGAGCTGCCCGCAGGTGGCGCGATCCCCGCCGAGGATGGGCCGCATCCTCGCACTGGCGGCTGGCGGACCGGCCTGAAACCGCGGGTCGAGCTCGACGCCTGCGTCAACTGCCTGCTGTGCTGGCTCTACTGCCCAGACGCAGCGATCCGCGTCGAAGGTGAGACGTTCGTCGGCATCGACTACGAGGTCTGCAAGGGCTGTGAGATCTGTGCCGAGATCTGCCCGGCAGGCGCGATCGACATGGTCTCGGAGGAGAGCAATGTCGGCTAGGACCGAAGCCGCGCTCGAGCTGCTGACCGGTGGCGAGGCCGTCGCGCACGCGATGCGCCAGATCGATCCCGACGTCGTGCCCGTGTACCCGATCACGCCCCAGACCCCGATCATCCAGACCTTCGCGAAGTTCGTGTCCGACGGCCGCGCCTCGGGCGAGCTCGTCGACGTCGAGTCGGGGCATTCGGCGATGAGCGCCGCGATCGGCTCAGCCCTGGCCGGCGCGCGGACGATGACCGCGACGAGCTCCCAGGGTCTCGCGCTGATGGCGGAGGTCGTCTACATCGCTGCCTCCATGCGCGCCCCGGTTGTCGTCGCGCTCGGGAACCGCGCGCTGTCCGGCCCGATCAACATCCACTGCGATCACTCCGACTCGATGCTGATCCGGGACTCAGGGGCGATCCAGCTCTTCGTCGAGAACGCGCAGGAGGCCTACGACGTGACGCTGCTCGCGACGCGGCTGGCCGAGCACCCAGACGTCCTGCTGCCGGTGTTCGTCTGCCTCGACGGCTTCACGATCACCCACTCGGCCGAGCCTGTGGCGCTCCTCGGCGACGAGGATGTCCGCAGGTTCGTCGGCTCGTACGACGTCCCCCATCCTCTCCTCGACACGCGCGAGCCGACCACGCAGGGACCGTTCGCGATGCCGGACTACTA
>JBOHAU010000117.1:0-5510 GCA_050698015.1 Gaiellaceae bacterium | reverse complement strand
CTCGACGCTCTGCGCCGCGCACGGCGGCGCGAGCGCTGAGCTCAACGCCGTCTGCCGAACGGCCGTGCGCGGAGGTGCCCAGTATGCGCGGCCGACTTCCAGAACGGCACGTCGGACGGGCTCGCGTACGTCTGGCTCGCCGACTGACGTCGCCGTCGTGCGTTCCCGTTAAGGTCTCGCGACCGCTCGCTCACAACTCAGAGGGATGCGCACCGTGTCGGGAAGACCCACCGCTCGTGGACTGTTCGCCGTTGTGGTCGGTTTGGCCGTTACTACGCTGCTCGCGGGCTCGGTGTTGGTCGCGAGCGGCCACGCCGGCACGGTGACGTCGACCCTGCTGCCGTTCGCGGACACCTACGTTCGGGCCGATCAGCCGACAGCGAACTTCGGCACGTCAACCGGGATCAGGGTGGACGGGAGCCCGGGGACGAACGGGTACCTGCGCTTCAACGTCAGCATCCCGACCGGCGAGGTCGTCACGGGCGCGACGCTCAGGCTCTACGCGCCGTCGAGCTCGGGCTCCGGCTTCACCGTCCACGCCGTCGCCGACACGACCTGGGGCGAGACGACGACGACCTACAACAACGCCCCCGCGATCGGCGCACAGGTGGCCGCGTCGGGCTCCTATCCCGGAGGCTCCTACGTCTCAGTGAACGTGACGCCGCTCGTGGCGGGGAGCGGCCCCGTGAGCATGGCGATCAAGCGTACGTCGACGTCGTCGAACACGTATCCCTCGCGCGAGGCGGGTTCGAACAAACCCCAGCTCGTCGTCGAGACTGCGCCCAGCGGAGGAGGAGGCGGCGGCGGCGGAACGAGCGGACAGACAGTGGTGTTTGCGTTGGGCGACGGCGCGGACGGCAGCGCAACATCGCGGGCGCTCGCGAACTACGTTATTGGCCAGAACCCCCATCGCTTCTTCTATCTCGGCGACGTCTACGAGACGGGCACCGCGGCAGAGTTCACGAACAACTACGAGCCGCTGTACGGCCCGCTCGCACCGAAGACCGACCCGGTGATCGGCAACCACGAATACGCCAACCGCAGCAGCGGCTACTACCCGTACTGGATGAAGAAGCGTGGATGGACGCAGGAGCTAGCGAAGCACCGCTCGTACGTCGATGCCGCCTCGGGCTGGCAGATCATCGCCTACTCCTCTGAAACGGACATGACGGCCGAGGGCTCCTGGGTTGGCGGAGAGGTCGCGAAGCATCCGGGGACGTGCAGGATTGTGATGGCCCACGAGGGCCGCCACGTCGTTGCCGACACCTCACACAGCGACAACACGAGCCAGGAGTCGGTGTGGACGAGGATCGTCAACAAGACTGCGATCAATCTCGTCGGTCACAACCACATCTACGGCCGGCTCGCGCCGCTCGGCGGCGTCACCGTCATCGTCTCCGGGGCCGGCGGTCACGGGTTGCGCTCCCTCGGATCGCAGCACCACCCGGTCGCCGCCTCGAAGACGGGCGTCGCCACCGCGACGCGACTCGTCCTGCGGCGCGGCGCGGCCGACTTCAGCCAGGTCGACGCGCGCGGCGCCGTCTACGACTCGGGCACGATCACATGCATCCCGGCGTCGTAGCGGCCGACGGAGGCGCAGAGCTCGACGGAACCAGCGTGCCGACATCGGCCCGGAGGTCGGTCAGGCGGCGGGCGCGGACCTCCCGGGCGACAGGTCGCTTGAGAGCACGACGTTCCCGCTCTAGACGTACGTGCGCACGTCCCGAAAGCCGGCGCTCGAGAGCAGCTCGCGGAGGGCGGGCATGGGAATGCGGTTCCTGAAACCGATGTTGATCCCGCGCAGAAGAACGATCTGTCGCATGGGCCACGGCCAACGCTAGCCCGTGCGGCGGCCGCGGGACCCAGTCCGCAGATGGAGGAGCCCTGAGCGGCCTCGACCCCCGTGGGCGACGTCAGAGAGAAGGCCGGGGACGTAGAGACGAGGTTCGGGACCGACTCTGAGCCTCAAGACGGCCGCCCGACCGCCCCTGTAAAGGTTCGGCGGCCGTTTGCTGGATGGGGAGAGCGCCTAAACTACGGCGGTTGCGGCAGGCGCTCACCCCTCTTTCCGCATACCGCACGGCCTTCGGATCTGTCGCCGCGGCGCATAGCGATATCGCGCGTCACCACTGCCGCGACGTCCGTAGCTTCCGGTTCGTCGCCCGGTTGCAGCGCCTATGCTCCGGGCCGGTGTAGACCGAACGGTCGAAGTCGTCGTGGCCGAGATCCCACGGCTCTCCGGTAAGGATTGGGCGGCCGCAGCGAGCGCAGGTCGCGAGGCCGGCCGCCACTAACCGCGCGAAGCTTCGGCGCAGTTGCTGATGTTTCCAGCCATAGCCGCGAAGAGTCGTCTTCGCTTTCATCGTCTCAGCCAGTGACACTCAAAATCGGGGAGAGAAATCCTGACTGCGCGGGGTCAGCCGCGAGCGCAGTGGAAAAGGGTCTGGTGGAAACCTGTTACAGCGGGCACGGGCGTTTGAGCGCTAACGGTGTTCACGGCGTCCGCCGTACCTCACTGTCGAGGACGAAGAGCCTGTGGAGAATCGACGACTGCTGCTGGACTAGGTCGAGCCCCATCGGCGAAGCTATTGGCGGAGAGAATCGCAATGGCGTTCACGATTCGGAGTGTCGAGTACTACTACGTCAACGTCCGAGACGAGCTCGGGGCGGCGTATGGCGTCCTCTCGCAGTTGGCCGGGCTCGGCGTGAACTTGCTCGCCTTCACCGCCGTGCCGAGTGGGCCGAGCCTCACCCAGTTCACACTCTTCCCTGAGGACCCGGACAAGCTCGTCGCCCAGGGGCGCAGCGCCGGGCTTGCGCTCGACGGCCCGTACCACGCCTTGCTCGTCCAGGGCGACGATGAGCTCGGCGCACTGGCCACGGTGCACGCCCGCCTGGTCGCCGCCGGCGTCGACATACTTCGCGTCCTCTGGTGTCACCGACGGCCGCGGCGCCTTCGGCTATGTCGTGTATGTACGCGAGGACCAGTTCGAGAAGGCGGCGAGTGCGGTTGCGCAGTGACGGGTCTGCCGTGACCGGGTCCGAGCGGCAAACGAAACGGACACAAAGGCGAGTTCGGTAATGCTCGGCCGTAAGCTCCCTCGTCCATCCGGCGCTGCAGTCTGCGGCATCGCAGCGGTAGCTCACAGCTGGGCCTTCAGCGAGCCGGGGAGGTAGTACAGCCCCGCGTGGATGACGCCGGAGTTGCGGCCGCTCTGGTGAAGCGCGAGCTGCATTTCCTTCTCCAGCACGACGAGCCGAAGGTCGGGATGCGCCTCGAGCAGGCGGTATGCCGTCGCCAGCCCGATTAGCCCGCCACCGACGATCGCGACGTCGAAGCGTGCGGGCCGCATGGGCCTGGACTCTAGCTTCGACCCTGCCCTCGACCCTGATGTAGGTTGGCGCCGGTGCTGCTAGCACTGACGACGGATCAGAAGTTCGGCCTGGCGGGCACGGCCGCGGTCTTCATCGCCTTCTCGTTGATCGTCGCGCTGGTGATCCCGCGCCGGAACCCCGATTTCCCCGGCCGCCGAGGGTTGGTGCCGTTCATCCTCGTGACCCTCATCCTCATGATCGCGATGCTCGGAGCGGTCGAGGTCTTCGCCAAGGAAGAGCACCAGGCCGCCGCGGAGCCGGGTGAAACGACGCCCGAGCCGGCGCCGGAGCCGGAGCCGGAGCCTACGCCCTCGCCGGAGCCGCCACCGCCGACAACTACGGCCGAGCAGCCCTCAGGGACGCCCGAGGCGGGAAGGGCCGTCTTCGCCGAGGCCGGGTGCGGGGGCTGCCACACCTTCGAAGCCGCGGGAAGTTCCGGGACCACCGGGCCCAACCTCGACGAGAGTCTCGCCGGCAAGGACGCGGCCTACGTCGAGCGCGCGATCGTCGAACCCAACGCGGACATCGCCGAGGGCTACGGCCCCGGCGTGATGCCGCAGACCTACGACGATCAGCTTTCGCCCAAGCAACTCCACGACCTCGTCGCGTTCCTCACGTCCAACTAGTCCACCCAGGACTGGCACGAAACGCATGCCTCCCCCGAGCGGGGGAGGCCGTTCAACGGAGAGGGCGGGATTTGAACCCGCGACGGACCTTTCGGCCCGTACGCGATTTCCAGTCGCGCTCCTTAGGCCACTCGGACACCTCTCCCGGACGGGACAGGGTATCGCCTCATTCAGGCGGCGAGCCCCTTCCGGGGCTCGCCTTGGTGGTCGTGGATTGTGCGCGTCAGACGCCCGCGAGCCTGTGCCTGCGAGTCTCGCGCACGGCGATCAACGCCGCGCCGGCGCCGAGCGCCAGGATGATTCCGGTCATGCCGAGCGTGCCGAGCTCGAAGCCGTCGTCGGAGCTGACCAAGCTCGGCTGGTTCGTGGTCGGCGACATCCGGGTGACCGCGCGGTCGTCGGGGCTGACGACGACGTTGGGATCCGAGTACGTCGAGTAAGACATGCCGTGCACGGGCCGGTCATCTACGCCGACGATCTGCGTGCCGCCCGAACCGCCCTCGTCGAAGTAAGCCTGTGACGCTGTCGGTGCGATCGCGGCGACTGCGAGCCCCAGCGCGACCAGCTTGATCGTGAGTCGCTTCCTGCCCTTCATCTCTAGTTCCTCCTCCGTGGTGGCTGCCATGGTTCGACGGTACGGCTCGCCACTCGCCGTGTCGTTCGCGCGCGCGACGCAGGAAGTGTCAAACTCGTTACAGAACGATGGAGTGGCAGCTCTTTGCCGACGTTCCTCCGGAGGACGTTCGACGGTTGCTCGCAATCGCCCGCCGCCGGACGTTCGGCCGCGGCGAAGTCGTCTTCCACCGGGGAGATCCGGCGAACGCGCTCCATCTAATCGTCGAAGGGCGCTTCGCCGTCGCGATCACGACGCCGCTCGGGGAGACGGCGATGCTCGGCGTCCGCGGGCCGGGCGAGGCCTTCGGAGACCTCGCGCTCGTCTCGGGTGCATCGAGCGAGCGTTCGGCGACAGTGTCGGCGCTCGAGCGGGGGGAGACACGTTCCGTCTTGCTAGCAGACTTCGCGCGACTGCGCCGCGACCATCCCGGAATCGACGCTGTCCTGGTCGCGATCCTCGCAGAGAGTGTCCGTCGGCTGTCCGAGCAGGTGGCCGAGGCGTACTACCTCCCGGCCGAGGCTCGAGTGCTCCGCCGCCTCGCCGAGCTCGCCGAGCTCTACCGTGGGACCGTGCCGCTTCCACAGGAAGCGCTAGCCGAGCTCGCCGGCACGTCGCGCGCGACTGTCAACCGTGTCCTGCGCGAGCAGGAGCGCTTAGGCCGGATCAAGCTCGGTCGCGTGAAGATCGTCGTCGTCGAAGGAAATGCGCTCAGCGGAGGGGGAGGGATTTGAACCCTCGAAGGGCTTGCACCCTTAACGGTTTTCGAGACCGCCCCGTTCGACCGCTCCGGCACCCCTCCTAGCGGAGAAGGAGGGATTCGAACCCTCGAGGCAGGGATTTCCCCACCTAACGCCTTAGCAGGGCGCCGCCTTCAGCCACTCGGCCACTTCTCC
>JBOHAU010000116.1:0-1788 GCA_050698015.1 Gaiellaceae bacterium | reverse complement strand
GCCCGCGTGTAGCTGACGAGGAACGAGGCGGTCATCGCCGCGAAGGCGGCCAGCAGCGCGACCTCGTTTCCGTCTCTCGCGAAGACGTGCGCGATCGCCGCGAGCATCGCCGCCTCGCCAATCCGGTCGGTCGTGGAGTCGAGAAAGGCGCCGAATGGTGTTCCGCGACCGCTCTGCCGCGCCAGCGCGCCGTCGAGGACGTCCAGGAGCGACCCCGCCCAGAAGAGGATCGCCCCGGTCCAGAACCAGAGGATCTCGTTGCGGTACTCGAAATAGACGGAGACGGCCGCCAGGAAGCAGATTGCGAGGCCGAGCGCCGTGAGCGCGTCCGGCGTCACCCGGGTCCGCGCGAGCCCGCGCATGGAACGGGAGGCCAGGCGGCGGACGCCGGTGGTGTAGCCCTCCTTCACGCGCACGAGCGCGGTCTCGCGCGGCACGCTAGGTCGCGGCGGCGGGGGTCCTTCGCCGGGCGAAGAAGCGCCGCACCTCGTCCCGGTAGACGATCGGCGCCGCGATGCCGGCGACGAGGATCCCGGCGGCGATGTCGAGCCAGAAGTGGTTACCGGTCGCCATCACCGAGATCCACACCCAGACCGGCCAGGCGAGCCAGATCGCCTTCATGATCCACGAGCGCACGAAGAAGGCCAGCCCGATTCCGACGATCAGTGCATCCGCGGAATGGAGGCTCGGCATCGCTGCGTAGGGGTTCGACGCGAGCTGGATGAAGCTGGAGCCGTGGTTCGGCGCCCCCAGCGAGGCGAGCGTGTCGGAGAAGCCGAACTCGGGCAGCATCCGCGGCGGCGCCGTGGGCAGCAGCACATAGCCGACGAGGCCGATCACGTTCGCGAGCATGAGAACGTTGCGGAAGCGGATGAAGGACTCGTGCCGGCGGAGATAGACCCACAGGAGCGCGACGCCCACGACGGCGAACTGGGAGAGCCAGTACGTCCACTGCATGGAGACCGCGACCGAGTACGAGGACTCGGCCCAGCTCTGCAACGAGAGCTCCCAGAGGCCGGTGGCGCGCCGCTCGAGGTCGACGATCCCGCGGGCATTGTCGAACGCCGCTCTATCGTCCCGGTCGGCGATGCCACGCGCGACCTGGTACGCGAGGACGAATCCGAACCAGATCAGGAGCTGGCGGAAGAGATCGAGCCATCCGCGGGGGAGCTGACGGCTGACGGCTGCGGCAGCGGCGCTCAAGCGGTCAAGTCTACTCTCGGGCGCGGAGGTACCGAAGCTTGCGATGACGGACTACTCACGCCAGGCAATTCGCCAGAGCGGCTACCTCCGATCAGGCTTCGCCGACCATTACGACGCGTTCAGGCCTTCGCCGCCGCCAATCCTGCTGGAGGCCCTGTCGCGGTACGCCGAGACCCCGAAACCTGCCCGGGTGGTCGATCTCGGGAGTGGCACCGGGCTTTCGACGCGGGCGTGGGGGGATCGGGCGGGCGAGGTGATCGGTGTCGAGCCGAACCCGGAGATGCGGAAGGTTGCCGAGCGCCGGACCGAGCAGCCGAACGTTCGATATGTGGAGGCGTTCGCGAGCGACACCGGCCTCGAAGCGGCGAGCGCCGACGTCGTCACCTGCTCGCAGTCGTTCCACTGGATGGAGCGCGGGCCTGTCCTCGCCGAGGCAGCACGGATCCTTAGAGAGGGCTGCGTCTTCGCGGCGTACGACTACGACTTTCCCGCGCTGATCCACCCGGAGGTCGACGCGGCGTTCGTGGTGCATATCGAGCGTCGGCGGAGATACCGCGACGCGCACAAGGTGGAGGCCGGCTGGAC
>JBOHAU010000115.1:0-3568 GCA_050698015.1 Gaiellaceae bacterium | reverse complement strand
GGATCGCCGACGCGGCCGTCGTCTGGGCGCCGAGCGCCGGCTTCTCTCAGGGCCTCCGCATCGTCGTCGTCACGGATCCGGAGACCCGGAAGCGGATCGCAACGGCCGCGAAGGAGGACGAGCTCGCTGCGCAGGGCCGGCCGCGCTGGAAGGCGGCCGCTCCTGTCCACATGGTCGTCCTGACCCGCGAGGACGACTACCACGACCGGTACCGGCAGCAGGACAAGCTGAAGATCACGGGCGGCAGGGAGATCGACTGGCCCGCGCCGTACTGGTTCGTCGACGCCGGCGCCGCTGTGATGGCCCTGATGCTGGCCGCGATCGACGAGGGCCTCGACACCGCGATTTTCGGCGTCACCGACCTGCCGGCGCTCCGCGAGACGCTGGCGATCCCGGACGACGTGCGTTTCGTAGCCGTGGTCACGATGGGCTATCCCGCCGAGGCACCCGACGAGCCGAGCAGCGGCGCGAGCGTCTTCACCCGTCGACGGAAGCCGCGAGCGGAGGTGGTCCGCTGGGAGCGGTGGGCTTCATGAGGGCGAAGGCGGGGTAGCGGGCACGCACGGCGTCGATGTAGCCGGCGAGCCGGTCGGCCAGCTCCGGATCCACGAACTCGAGCACGTTCTCCGCGATCAGCTCGCCCGACCGGGACAGGTTGAAGCTCCCGGTGAAGACCGTGTCATCCGCGACCGTGACCTTCGCGTGCATGAAGTCGTGGAGCGTTCCCGGACCCCAGGGCGTGGACGGCTTGCCCGAGAACGGCGCCTGCATCACCCGCTCGAGGAGCGGCAGCTTCCACGAGATGTTGCCGTTCTGCCGCCACTGGTAGATGACGCCCTGAACCTGGGGCTGGTCGACGCAGCCGGCGACGTCGACCACGCCTTCGGAGATCTTCTCCGCGAGCGTCGAGAGGACGGGAGACGCGGTGATGACCGGTGACGCGATTCGCACGCGCCTGCGCGCCCGTCCGATCGCCTTGCCGATTCGGTGTGACAGGCTTTCGCCGTTGCCCGGCGTGAACCACGGCCGTACCCGGAGGTTCCCGACGGGCACGGGCCGGGGGGCGACGAAGCCGCTGCGTTCGACCGCGCCCGTGTCCCAGAGCTCGTCGAAGTTCTCGGTGAAGCGCACGGCCAGCTCGCGGGATTCCGCGATCACGATCACGTTCTCCTGCCGTAACCACGAGTCCTCGGTCCAGTTGGTCGAGCCCGTCCAGACCGACTCGCTGTCGCGCACGACGTACTTGTGGTGCATCAGGTCAGGCACGCCGGCGATCGCCCGTACGGGCACCTCGAGGGACGCGATCAGCCGCCCGTCGGGCTCGGGTGGCGGCGGCACGGGGATCGGGTTCCGGTGGTCGAGGTTGTAGACGAACCGCACAGCCACGCCCCGCGCCGCGGCCGCCTTGATCGCGCCGCCGACGATCCCGGCCGTGTCGCCGTCGAGGTTGAAGTCGTAGTGAGCGAAGTCCAGCGTCGAGCGGGCACCGCCCACAAAGGTGGCGATCTGCTCCGCCACCGCGACGGGGGTCTGGCCCCCGTCGGTCAGCGTTCTCACCTCGAGCACGCCGCGCATCTTCCCGGATGCCGGTGCCTCGTGGCGAGCGCGCGGCTAGTCGTCAGACCGGAACTTGCGCGCCGCAGCTGCGCCTGCGAGGGCGACTCCGGCAGCCGCAAGCCCTGCGACCACCCACGGTGTTCTGCTGCGCTGCGACTTCGTCGGTACTCGGATACGCATGCTTACCTCCTCGGAAGTGTCTGTTTCTGATTCCGGGCTTCGTCGAGAGCTAAACGTGCGTGCGTTCGTCTGCCGCCTGTCGGAGGCGGAGATCGGCCGGACGTTCAACCAGTACGCGGAATCGGCCGTCTGCCGGGACCGGCTCGCCGGGTATCTCGGGCGGCGCAGGCAGGCGCGCTACCTCCTCGTCGGCGAGGCCGCCGGCTACCGCGGCGCACGCGTGAGCGGCATCCCGTTCACGTCGGAGCGCCAGCTGACGGGAACAGGGCCGGCGGAGGGAACCGCGACCATCGTCCAGCGCACGCTCGCCGAGCTCGGAATCGCGGACGACGTGCTGCTCTGGAACGTCGTTCCGACCCATCCCGGGACGGTTCGCGCGAACCGGCGGCCGACATCGGCCGAAATACGTGACGGCATGCCGTTCCTGGAGGAGGTGCTCATCGGCCGCCACCCGATCGGTGTCGGCCGGGTCGCCCAGGCCGTGCTCGGCGGAGGCTACGTCCGTCACCCGTCGCATGGCGGTGCCGCCGAGTTCCGGGCCGGTCTCCTGGTATCCATCCGATCGTGAATCGATTTCTGATCGTAGGGCTCGCAGTCGTGGTCGCCGTCGGGCTGTACCTCGTGTTCCGCCCGGACGACACGGACGAGCCGAGCGCGAACCCGCCTCCGGCAACCACCGTCGCGACGACCACCGAGGCGACGACCAACGTGACGACAACGGCCCCGCCACCGCCTCCGCCCGGGCCGCCGCCTCCGGCGCGGGTGCAGATCGTCATCCGCGGCGGGCTTCCGGTGGGCGGCCCGCGCCGGGTGACGGTCGCCCGCGGACGGCGGGTGATCCTGAACGTCACCTCCGACGTCTCGGACCATGTCCACCTCCACGGCTACGACCTGATGCAGGACGTCGGCCCCGGACAGCCGGCGAGGATCGCCTTTCGAGCGACGAGGCCGGGAACGGTCGAGGCCGAGCTCGAGGATCGCGGCGTTCAGATCGCCCGGATCAGGGCGCAGTGACCACGATCGCTCTTCCGCTCGCACACGGCATCGGGCAGATCCAGGACCTGCCGATCCCTCGCTGGCTCTTCTACTACGCGGCCTCGCTGACGCTGGTCCTGTCCTTCGTCGCCCTCGCCGTCCTGTGGAAGGAACCGCGGCTGAGCGGCCACGAGGCCGGAAGGCCGCTCGCCGACCACTGGCAGCGCTTCCTCCTCTATCCGGGCTGGCGGATCATCTTCGGCGGGATCTCGTTCGGGCTCCTGGTCGTCGTCTGGCTGGCGGCGCTCTTCGGGAGGCCGGACAAGGCAGACAACATCGCGCCGGTGTTCATCTGGGTCGTCTTCTGGCTCGGTCTCGTTCCGATCGTGGTGCTGTTCGGGAACGTCTGGACACTCCTGAACCCATGGAGCGCAGCTGCCGACGGGCTCGCCTGGGCGTGGGCGAAGCTCGGCCGGGACTGGGAGCCCGCCGCGCACTACCCGGAATGGCTCGGCCGCTGGCCCGCCGCTGTCTTGTTCCTCGCGTTCGCGACGCTCGAGCTCGCCTGGCCGCGGTCGGCGGAGCCGCGAACGCTCGCGCTCGCGATCGTCCTCTACAGCTGGATCACCTGGGCCGGGATGCTGATCTACGGCCGCCGTGCCTGGCTCCAGAACGGCGAGGCCTTCGCCGTCTACTTCGGGCTGCTGGCGCGGATCTCGGCGTTCACCGTGCGGGAGGAGGACGGGAGGCGCAGGGCGTTCGTGCGCCCGCCGCTCTCGGGCCTGGTCTCGGGCGACTCGCACCCCGGCACCGTCGCCTTCGTCTCGGTGATGCTCGGCTCGGTCGCCTTCGACGG
>JBOHAU010000114.1:0-14209 GCA_050698015.1 Gaiellaceae bacterium | reverse complement strand
GTCAGCTCCTCGATCGCGATCGCGTACGAGAGCGTGTCGGCTCCGGCTCCGCCGTACTCCTCGGGGATCGTCATGCCCATCAGTCCGAGCTCGGCCAGCTCACCGATGAGCTCGTAGGGGAAGCGGTGCTCGCGATCGAGCTCCTCGGCCACCGGAGCCACGCGCTCGACCGCAAAGTCGCGCACGGTTCGCCGGACGAGCTCGTGCTCTTCCGAGAGGTCGTAGTTCGGCGTCACGTCAGGGACCGTGCCAGCTCGGCAATCAGGCGCACGCCGTAGCCCGTTCCGCCCTGCTGCGGGAGATAGTCGGGCCGCGGCCAGGTGAGGAAAGCGGACCCGGCCATGTCGATGTGGGCCCAGGGCCCCTCTCCGACGAACTCTTCGAGAAAGGACGCCGCGTAGACCGGGATCCCGATCCCTTTCACCGACGAGTTCTTGATGTCGGCGTAGGACGAGTCGACGAGCTTCCGATAGCGCCGGTGCATCGGCCAGGCCCAGGCATGGTCGCCGGCGCGGTTTCCTGCGGCCACGACCTGGTCGCGCCAGTCGTCGTCGTTGCCGAAGACACCGGCGTAGAGATCGCCGATCGCCCGGCTCATCGCACCGGTGAGCGTCGCGAAGTCGACGAGGTGCGTGGCTCCCTGCTCCCGCGCGTACCAGAGCACGTCGGCGAGGACCAGTCGCCCCTCGGCGTCGGTGTTCACGACCTCGATCGTCTTGCCGTTCATCGCGGTGAGGATGTCGCCGGGGCGATACGCGTGCCCGCCGGGCATGTTCTCCGTCGCGCCGACAACGCCGAGCACGCGCAACGGGAGCCCGAGCTCGGCGACGGCGCCGATCCCCGCCAGCACCGCGGCGCCGCCCGCCATGTCGCCCTTCATGTCCTCCATGTAGAGCGCGGGCTTGATCGAGATCCCGCCGGTGTCGAACGTCACGGCCTTGCCGACGAGCCCGAGCACGAGGTCGTCGCGCGCGTCAGGTGGGTCGTACCGGAGCACGATCAGCTGCGCCGGGTTGTCGCTTCCCTGCGCGACAGCGGCGAAAGAGCCCATGCCGAGCTCGGCCAGGCGCTCCGGACCTCCGGACTCGGCGGTCAGCCGATCGGAGCCGGCGGCGATCTCCTCGGCGCGATCGGCGAGCGCCGCAGGCGTCAGCTGGTTCGGCGGCTCGTTCGCGAGGTCGCGGGCGGTGTTGGCCCACGTCGCCACGGCGGCTGCGCGCTGCGCCGGCTCGAGGACGCTCTCGGGGCCCGCGAACGCCAGGCGGCTGAACTCCACCGGGCGGTCGCGCGATTTCCAGCGGCCGGGGTCGTAGCCGCCGAGCATGACGCCGTCGACGACGGCTCTCGCCTGCTCCTCGACCGGAAGGGCCGAGCTCTCCTGGAGCGTCCAGGCAAGGGTTCCGCCGATGTGCTTGGTCAGGCGCGCGACAGCCGCTGCGGCGGTCCGGAAGGCGTCGCCGTCGACCTCGTCGCCGAGGCCTGCGACCGCGATCCGCCTGCCGTCGACGTGCAGCAGGGTCGCCGCGCCGGCCTCCGGTCGGAAGCCCTCGGCCTCGAGCTGCCGCCCCTCCTCGCCGGTGAGCGCGCCGTCGGCCGTGGCGATTCCGATGACGTCTCCCTCAGGCTTGTTGGTGACCGTGATGTCCATGAACGGGGCGCAGAGGCTAACCGAGGAGATTGTGTGACGGCTCCGAAAAGATTTTCCGGTGCTTAACCATTTCCTGATTCCGCCGATAGACACTGTTGTTGTGACCACGTTGGAACTGCGGCCGAACATCTCTGCCACGGTTGAGGAGCTCGTCAGCCGGATTGCCGAGCTCGTTCTCGAGCGGCAGTCGCTGCGTACCCACGCGGCGGATTCCGGACTGCTCGAGCGCAACCGAATCGCACTCGTCCGTGCGCATCAGGACCTCTCGCTGGCCCTGATCGAGCGCCACTGCCCGCCGAAGGCCGACGCGGCGGACGCGGCCGAAGCCGCAGCCTAGAACTCAGGCGCTTCGCAGACGGACGGACCGCCCGCCTTCGCGCCGGGCGCGAAGCCACGCCGCCAGCTCCGACGCCGGCACGGGACGGCTGAGGTAGTACCCCTGTGCCACATCGCAGCCGAGCACGACCAGCTGCCGCCAGGCCTCGACGCTCTCGACGCCTTCGGCGACCACGCGCAGCCCGAGGTTCCGGCCGAGGTCGATCGTCGAGCGGACGATGACCGCGTCGTTCTCGTTGTGCTCCATGCCCTGGACGAAGGACTTGTCGATCTTCAGCTCGTCCACGGGCAGTCGTTTGAGGTAGGCGAGCGACGAGTAGCCCGTGCCGAAGTCGTCGATCGCGAGGCGGACGCCCATGCCGCTGAGCCGTGAGAGAACGTTCATCGCGCGAATCGGGTCGGCGAGGATCGTGCTCTCGGTGATCTCGAGCTCGAGCAGCGAGGGAGGAATCTCCCAGCGCGTGAGCAGCTCGCCGACGGTGTCCGGGAGGTGAACGTCGAGCAGGTTTCGCGCCGAGAGGTTGACGCCCACGCCGAGGTCGAGCCCTTCGAGCTGCCACGTCCGGCACTGGCGCAGCGCCTCGTTCAGGACGAAGAACGTGACCGGGACGATCACACCGGTCTTCTGGGCGAGCGGGATGAAGTCGTCGGGCGGGACGAGGCCGCGGACCGGGTGGCTCCAGCGAACGAGCGCCTCGACGCCGTGCACCTCGCTCGTGCGGAGGTCGGCCTTCGGCTGGTAGTGGAGCACGAGCTCGCCCTGGTCGATCGCGCGGCGAAGCTCGGTGAGCATCGTCAGCCGATCGGGGCTGTAGTCGTCGCGCTCCTTCGCGTAGATCTCGCAGCCGCCGGGCTGCTCCTTCGCCACGTACATCGCGACGTCCGCGCGCTGGAGCAGCGAGTGGACGTCGTCACCGTGCTCCGGGTAGAGGGCGATGCCGACGCTGGCCTCGATCTGGAGGGCGAGGCCGTGGATCGTGAACGGCTCCTCGAGCGCCTTGCGAAGCTTGCGGGCGACCGAGGCGGCAGCGGCCGAGTCGACAACCTTGGGGAGCAGGACGCCGAACTCGTCGCCGCCGAGCCGAGCGACGGTGTCGCTCTCGCGCAGCGCCGCGTGGAGGCGCACAGCCGCTTGTCTGAGGAGCTCGTCGCCGCTCGCATGACCGAGCGTGTCGTTGACCTCCTTGAAGCGATCGAGGTCCATGATCATCACGGCGGCGGGGACGTGCTCGCGGCGGGCGATAGCGAGCGCCTGCCCGACCCGGTCGTGGAAGAGCGTCCTGTTCGGGAGGTTCGTCAGCGCATCGTGGAGCGCCTGATGCTCGTTGACCTCGGCCTGGTGGCGCAGGGCCCGAGAGGCGCCGGCGACGATCCGGAAGAGGAGCGTGTACAGCAGCGCGAGCCCGAAGAAGATCAGCATCGACATCTTGCGCGTGTCGGCGCGAACGCCTGCGTCGATCGCGGCGTAGGGGACGGCCAGCTGCACGGCGCCCTCCGGCCCTCGGCCCCGGCCAAGCCAGAGCGGCACGTAGACCTCGAGGTTTCCGCCGGAGCGGGTCGAGACCACGTTGCCGTTGAGCACCGAATGATGCTCATTCGAGAGCGGGAAGATCTTGCGTCCGATCTGCTCCGGCTGCTGCGAGTAGACGATCCGCAGCGACCGGTTCCACACCGTGATCGCGCGAACTTCGCTTCTGATCTCCGAATTGGCGAGCGTCCCGTGGATCGCTCTGACCTCCGCCTTCGTCAGCCCGTTCTGGAGATCGCGCGCGGAGAGCCCACGCTCGACCTCGCTGCGCGAGATGGCCAGCGCGGTCTGGGTCGCATTCGACTGCGCGCGTGCCTGGAGGCGGCTGTGCAGGTAGTGCTGGAGCACGACCCCGAGCAGGAGAATCGGGATCAAGTTGACGATTGCGATCTTCCAGAGCAGGCTGATTCGCGCCAGCCCTCTGATCATGTTCACGTGAGCTGCTCTCCTTGGAGGTGCCGCCAGGACCGTCCTCGGCTCACCGAAAGGGGTTCTTGATCTTCGGGCCTCCCCCGTTCGAGGCATGGGTACGGTCCCGAGATGGGACGCGAAATCGACCGACGAGCGATTACGGCGCTCTCTGCCGGCCATTTTGCGACCGACTTCTCCAACGGCGCTCTGCCGGCGCTGCTGCCGTTCCTCGTCGTCCGCTTCGACCTCAGCTACACGGAGGTCGGCGCGCTGATGCTCGTTTCTGCACTCGCCTCCTCGATCGTCCAGCCCCTCTTCGGGGTCTGGTCCGACCGCCGCGGGGCGGTCTGGCTCCTTCCCGCCGGCGTCGCGCTGGCCGGGGTAGGGATGGCCTTGGCAGCTGCCTCCTCGTCCTACTGGGCGTGTCTGGCCTTCGTGACGATCTCCGGGCTCGGGACGGCGGCTTACCATCCCGAAGGCTCGAAGTTCGCGGCCTACGTCAGCGGTACTCGCCGGGCGAGCGGCATGTCGCTGTTCTCGATCGGCGGCAACCTGGGCGTGGCTCTCGGGGCGCTGTCGACGGCGCCGCTCCTGCTCGGCTTCGGTCGCCTGGGCGGCCTGCTGATCGCCGTTCCCGCGCTCGCTGTCACCGGGCTGCTCTTGGCAGCGACGCGGTATCTGAAGAGCTTTGCGCCGGAGGACGGCGCGGCGCGGGCCGGCGCCGGCGAAGACCGGCCCGGGGCGCTTGCGCTCCTGCTCGGTGTGGTCGCGCTTCGCAGCGTCGGTTGGTTCGGGCTCCTGACGTTCGTCCCGCTCTGGGCCGTCTCGCTCGGCAGGTCCGAGACGTACGGGAACAACCTCCTCTCGCTGATGCTCTTCGCCGGCGGTGTCGGATCCCTGGCTGCCGGCCCCCTCGCCGACCGCCTCGGCCGGCGGCCGGTCCTGCTTGCCAGCGTGGTCGCCACCCCGCCCCTGATCCTGCTCTTCGTCGTCGTGGGGGGATTGCTCGGAGCCGTGGCGCTGGCTCTCGTCGGCGTCTGCGTGGTCGGCACCTTCGGTCTCACCGCGGTCATGAGCCAGGAGTACCTCCCGAGCCGGATCGGGCTCGCGTCGGGGATCTCGATCGGCTTCTCGATCGGGCTCGGCGGGATCGCGGCCCTCGCGCTCGGCGCACTGGCTGACAGCGTCGATCTCGAGACAGCGATGTACGCGTGCGCCGCTATCCCTGCGCTCGCGATCGTGCTCGCTCTCCTGCTGCCGTCGCCGCGTGCGCCGCGTCGCCTGGCGCCGGAGCCCGTGTTGTAGGCTCGGCGCGTTCTGCGACCCGAGGAGTGGCGATGACCGCACGTGAATTCTTCGAAGGCCTGGAGGGCAGGATCGACCCGTCCAAGACGGCCGGGATGACCAACTCATACGTGTTCGAGATCGATGGCGCCGGAACCTGGAAGGTGGACGTCCAGGACGGGAGCGTCTCGGTCTCCGAGGGCGGGGGAGACGCCGACGCGACGATCTCCGCTTCCGAGGAGACCTTCGGGCAGATCGCCGCCGGCGACCTGAACGCGACGACCGCCTACATGACCGGGAAGCTGAAGATCAAGGGCGACATGGGCGCGGCGATGAAGCTCCAGAAGCTTTTCTAGGTTGGTCCTGACGACGTCGGCGGGGCGTAATCCTCGTCGCAGTCGGCTTCATGCTGCTCCTTCTGGATCGCCGGGCTAACAGACGCCTCACACCCGGCCCCTACCGTTTTCGGCATGGTCAAGCGGGGGGTCGTCGTGCTACTGGCGGTCCTGTTCGCAGGTCCTGCGGGCGGGGGCACGCGACAGGATGCGGGCCTGATCGTCTTCGCGAGCGCCCGGACCTCGACGTTGATCCCCTTCGAGGCGCGTTCGATCGAGCTCACAACCGGACGGTCCCGGAGGATCGGTGTCGTCTCCCTCCCTGAGGCCTACGACCACGCCTGGTCGCCGGGCGGGCGAGCGCTCGCCTCTACCGGCCAGAACGGCGACCTCTACGTCTCGCGGCCGGGCGGACGGCTGACGCGGATCGCGCGCGGGCTCGCCGACCGCGACAACGTTGCGTTCTGGTCGCCTTCCAGTCGTCGCCTTGCCTTCTTCGGCGTCGAGAGGAGCGCGCTGTCGGTGTTCGTCGTTGCGTCGAACGGGCGAGGATTGCGGCGGGTGGCGGCGAGTGTTGCGCCGTACCGGGACTTCGGTCCACGCGAGCGGCTCAGTTGGTCGCCCGACGGCAGGCGGCTGGCGTTCGCCGTGCGCGGCCGGCTGGTCGTCCTGCGGCTCGCAGATCGGCGGATGCGACGTCTGCGCACGGGCCGCGGTCGGCCCGGCGCTCCCGCGTGGTCGCCGGACGGCCGCAAGATCGCGTTCAGCGCCCAGGTTCCGGGCGAACGAGCCACGATCCGAACACTCGACCTCGCCACCAACACGCTTCGTCGCGTTGCCGCCGGCGCCGGCATTCCGTTGTGGTCGCCGGAGGGAAGGCTGGCAATCCACGAAAAACACCGCCTCGTTGTGCTGGGGGTCGGAGTCGTGGCGTCGCATTCACCCCTGCCTGCTCCGCCGGTCTGGTCTCCGAACTCCAGGCAGTTGGTGTTTTCGACTCGACGCGATTTGGTCGTTGCGTCTGCCGAGGCCAGACGGACGCGCCGGCTGACGACCGAGGTCAAGCGTTTCGCGATCACGGTCGAGCCAACGTGGTCGTCGTCCGGACAGGCCGTCTACGTCGGCCGGCGGCTGGATGCCGGCGACCTTGACCTCCACGTCATTCGTCCCGACGGCACCGGCGCCCGCGCGCTGACGACGAACGACGTGGGGGAATTCGATCCGGCGTGGTCACCTGACGGGCGTCGCATCGCGTACCGCCGAGCCCGGGATCGATCGTCGGACCTGTACGTCATGGACGCTGACGGAACGAATCAGCGGCGGGTGATCGTTGACGGGTGGGCGCCGACCTGGTCGCCCGACGGCGCTCGGCTCGCGTTTGAACGGGACGGGGACATCTGGATGGTCGACATCGACGGGTCCGATCCCTCGCAGCTCACCTCCGGACCCGAGATCGACGGTCAGCCGGATTGGTCGCCGCTCGGCCACGAAATCGCGTTCTCCCGAGATCCGGAGCCGGGGACGGCCGAGATCTACGCCGCCGATGTCACGACGAGGTCGGTCCGGCGGATCACCTCCGAGTCGTCGCGCAACACGGACTGCCATGGAAGCTGGGCGCGGGAGCCGGCTTGGTCGCCGGACGGGAGGTCGATCGCCTACGAGGTGGAAAGGGCGGGCTACGTCTCGTGCCTGTCCCGAGGTCACGACGTGTTCGTTCACGTGATCGCTTCCGACGGAAGCGGCCGTCGGGTCGTCACCGACGGCGGCTACTGGGACGCGACCGCCGACGACGGCGCACTGACTCCGGCGTGGTCGCCCGACGCGGCGCAGATCGCGTTCGTGAGCTCGGTTAGCGACCCTCGGCCCGACCACGATCCGTGGGTGAGAATTGGGATCGTGTCGGCGCGAGGCGGCCAGTTCCGGCTGATTACGCCGAGGTCGTATTTCGCGCACGATCCAGATTGGCGCCCGTAGTTCACTCCTCCAGCTCGACGAGGAGGGCGCCGCCCGCGACGCGATCGCCCTCGGCGACATGGACAGCTTTGACGACGGCGTCGTAGGGCGAGACGAGCGGCGTCTCCATCTTCATCGCCTCGAGGACGAGCAGCGGCTGCCGGTGCGATACGCGGTCGCCCTCCTTCGCGAGCACGCGGATCACGGTCCCCGGCATCGGCGCGGTGAGGGCGCTCTGCTCGGCGCCGTCGCCCGCGCGGGCGCCGTGGGCCGATTCGTCCACGTCCGGGGGCGAGTGGGGCGGAGGGGAGGGCAGATTCAGCCGCCAGGATCCGTCCCACGGGCCGCTGGGGAGGCGCAGCGGCGGCTCCGAGAGCGGCGGGTAGTAGGTGAGAAACGCGGTCGTCGTGCGTCCCGCGAGCACCGCGGGGTGGGAGGCCAGCCACCGGAGGAACGGGAGGTTGGTGGTAACTCCGGCCACCTCTGTCTCGGCCAGGGCGTCGCGCAGCCGCGCGAACGCCTCCTCGCGCGTCGGCCCGTGCGCGATCAGCTTGGCGATCATCGGGTCGTACACGACCCCGACCTCGTCGCCCTCCTCGACGCCCGAGTCGACCCGGATCCCGCGAGGAAGCCGCAGCCGCTCCAGCCGCCCCGCCTGAGGCAGGAAGGAGCGCGGATCCTCTGCGTAGAGCCGCACCTCGACCGCGTGCCCGTCAAGTAACAGACTGTTACTTGGGTTGATCGAGTCACCGCTCGCGATCCGAAGTTGTGCGGCGACGAGATCCTCGCCGGTGACGAGCTCCGTGACGGGATGCTCGACCTGGATGCGTCCGTTGAGCTCGAGCAGATAGAAGTCGCGCCCGGTGAGCATGAACTCGGCGGTGCCGGCACTGCGATAGCCGATCGCTGTCGCGAAGCGGATCGCCGCCTCGCTCATCGCGCTGCGCAGGGCCGGATCGAGCGCCGGCGAGGGCGATTCCTCGAGCACCTTCTGATGCCGGCGCTGGATCGAGCACTCGCGCTCGCCCAGCGCACGGACGTTGCCGTACGAATCCGCCAGCAGCTGGATCTCGACGTGGCGCGGCCGGTCTAGGTAACGCTCGAAGAAGACCCGATCGTCGCCGAACGCTGCTTTCGCCTCGCGCTTCGCCGCCTCCACGGCCTCGTCCAGGTCCGACGCTTGCCTGACGACACGCATCCCGCGACCCCCGCCGCCTGCCGCCGCCTTGATGATCAGCGGATAGCCGACGTCGACCGGCTCACCGGTCGGGACGACCGGAACACCGTGCTCCTGCGCGACCCGCTTCGCTTCGAGCTTGTCGCCGCCGAGGCTCAGCGCCTTGGGAGTCGGGCCGACGAAGACGAGGCCGGCGGCCTCGACCGCCGCAGCGAAGTCGGGGCTCTCGGCGAGAAATCCGTAGCCGGGATGAATCGCGTCCGCGCCGGTCTCCATCGCCGCGCGAATGTGCTCCTCCGAGTGGAGGTACCCGGCGATGTCCACCGTCTCGTCGGCGGAGCGGGCATGGAACGAGCCGCGATCGTCAGGCGCCGCAACCGCGACGGTCGCGATCCCGAGCTCGCGGCACGCACCGAAGATGCGCAGCGCGATCTCGCCGCGATTCGCTACGAGGAGCTTCTGGATCGCCACAGCAGGCCAAACGTAAGCAGGCAGCACGCGGCCAGGACGAGGTAGGGGACGGCGTCGCTCGTGAAGTGGGCGAGCGCACCGCCTCCGGACGCCCCGAATGTGTGTCCTGGGGCCCAGGCCAGATTCATCAGCGCGAAGGCATAGGCGTAGTCGAGCCCCGCCCGTTCAGCCTCGTCGGAGAGCAGCGCCATCGCCGGCGTCCAGAAGCTGCCGAAGGAGATGCTGGCCACGATCACGAGCGCAGCCAGCACGTATGCGTTCGCCGGCCACGGGAGCAGCACGGCCATGACTCCGCCGGCGACGACCGAGACGCGCATCGGGCGGAAGCGGCCGACGCGGTCCGAGATGCGACCCACGAGCGGATTGACGACCGCCTCGAGTGCCGCCGCCGAGAGCCAGAGCGTGCCGATCGCGACGGCCCCGAACCCGAGCTCCTCGAGGCGAAGGGGTGCGAGCACGGAGAGGACGCCGAAGAAGAGCGCCGGCAGCGCAACGAGCCAGACGCCGAGCGCGATCCGCGAATTGCGCAGGGAGGTGAACAAGACAGCGAGGGGTTGGACCTGCGCTCGAGGAGGCGCACTCGTCGCAAGTGCCCACACGGCGAGGGCGATCGTGGCGAGGCCGACGGCGCCGAACGCCGCCGGTTGTCCGACCACCGACGCCACCCCGCCGAGGACCGGGCCGAAGAGGGCCCCGACGATCGCTGCGGCCATCGCCGATCCGATCGTCTGCCCGCGGCGGTCGGCCGGCGTCTCGCTGACGAGCCAAGTGAGTCCCGCGGTCCAGGCGAGCGAGCTGCCGATGCCCTGCACGAACCGCGAAAGGTCGAGCAGCCAGATCGAGTCCGCCGTTGCAAAGACGAAGGTCGAGACCGCGATCACGACCAGCCCGGCGACGGCAGCCGGCCGCGCGCCGACCCTCGCCGTCACGAGGCCGCTCGGAACCGCTCCGACGAGAGCGCCCGCCGGGTACGCCGCAGCCAGAAGACCTGCTCCCGCCTTCGAGAGGTCGTAATCGTCCGCGTATTCGGGCAGCAGCGGTGTCAGCGCCGCAAAGAACATCGTGTCGACGAAGACGATGCCGCCGACGAGCAGCAGGAGCTTCCGCACTGGCGGGCGCTAGTCCGTCCAGGCGGGTTTGCGCCGCTCGAGAAACGCGCGCAGACCGTCTTGCCCTTCGGCGCCCGAGCGCAGACGAGCGGCGATCTGCGCCGCGTCCTCGCCGCCCGGGCGCTGCCGCACGAGCTGCTTCGCCTCGCGCGTCGCCTCGGGCCCCGAAGTGAGCAGCTCGCCGACCACGCGCTCGACTGCGCCATCCAGATCGTCTGTCACTTCGCTGACCAGCCCGATCCGCAGGGCCGTCTGCGCGTCGAAGCGCTCTCCGGTGAGGAAGTAGCGCCGCGCCGCCTCGTCGATCCGCGGCAGGACGAACGGCGAGATCACCGCCGGAATGATCCCGAGCTTCACCTCGGAGAAGCCGAACACCGCGTCCTCCGACGCGATTCCGACGTCCAGACAGGCCGCGACGCCGGACCCGCCGCCGAGGGCGTAGCCGTGGACTCGCCCGACGACCGGAGCCGGGCAGGTGTCGATCGCCTCCAGCATCCGGTACAGCCGGAGTGCGTCCTGGACGTTCTCCTCGTAGGACAGCTCGACGGCTACCCGCTGCCACTCGACGTCGGCGCCCGCACAGAAGCTCGGCCCGTCTCCGGCGACCACGACAGCCCGCGCGTCGCCCACGTCCGAGAACGCCTGGTGCAGCTCGCGAATCAGTTCCGCGTCGAAGGCGTTGCGGCGCTCGGGTTTCGCCAGCGTCACCCGCAGGATGGGCCCATCGCGTTCGATCCGAAGCCCTGCCACGGATGCGGACCTTATTGTCGGGGCATGTTGCGCGGATCACTCGCCGCCGCGATCACGCCGTTGCGGAACGGCGGCGCGGCGTTGGACGAAGACGCGTTCGCGCCGTACGTGGACTTCCTCGTCGACGGCGGGCTCGACGGAATCCTCGCGCTCGGGACGACCGGCGAGGGAATCCTGCTCTCGACCCAGGAACGTAAGCGGGCCGTCGAGCTCTTCCTCTCCTCGACCGCCCGGCGGTTCCAGGTCGCGGTTCACGCCGGCGCACAGACGACCGCGGAAACAGTCGTGCTCACACGCCACGCCGTCGAAGCCGGCGCCGACGCGGTCGCCGTCATCGGACCGCCGTACTACGCGTATGACGAGGAGGCGCTCTACCGTCACTTCGCCGCGGCGGCGGAGGCATCCGGCGAAGTGCCCTTCTATCTCTACGAGTTCAAGGCCAGGACCGGGTACTCGATCCCTTTGTCGGTAATCGAGCGGCTGGGCGACCGGGTCGCGGGGCTCAAGGTTTCGAACCAGCCGTTCGAGGCCGTCGAGCCCTATTTGCTCGAAGGGCTCGACGTCTTCATCGGCGCGGAGACGCTCGTCGAACGCGGTCTCGAGCGCGGCGCGGCCGGGAGCGTGTCCGGACTCGCGGCGGCCTTTCCGGAGGGGGGAGCCGAGAAGCGTGCCGTCCTCGAGCGGTTTCCGTTTCAGTCGGCGCTCAAGACCGTCCTCGGCCTCCGCGACCTGCCTGTCCGTCCGGACGTCCGTGCGCCGCTGCGGGCGCTCGATCCAGATGAGCGCGCCGAGCTGGAGCAGTGGCTCGCATCGTCGTAGCGGGGGCGGGTGCGATCGGAGCGTCGATCGCGTACCACCTCGTGCGGAGTGGGGCGGACGACGTCATTCTTTGCGACCGCGCGGAGGTTGCGTCGGGCGCCACGGGGAAGGCGATGGGCGGCGTCCGTCAACAGTTCTCGACCGCACCTGAGGTGCGGCTCGCACAGGCGAGCGCGAGGTTCTTCGCCGAGCTCGGCTCGCCGCTCTTCGAGCAAGTCGGCTACGTCTTCCTAGCGACGACCGAAGAGGGCGTCGCGCGGATGGAGGCGCGACGAGACGTCCAGCGCGAGCTCGGGGTGCCGGTGGAGGATGTCGACCCGTCATTCGTCAGCGGCCTGCGAGTCGACGATGTCCTCGGCGCCTGTATCTGCCGCGAGGACGGCGTCGCGGATCCTCGGGGGGTCACTCGGCATCTCGTCGCGAGAGCCGTAGCGGGTGGGGCAGAGATGCATGAGCACACCGATGCGCGAGACGTCGATTGCGACGTGCTCGTCATCGCCTGTGGTGCGGCGTCGCCCGAGCTCGCCGACGTCCCGATCCGCCCGCTCGTCCGGCAGCTCGTCGACACGGAGCGCGTTTCGGACCTGCCTTCGGACCTCCCGATGACGATCGAGGACGAGACGAGCTTCCACTTCCGGCGGGTGGGCGACGGCCTGCGGCTCGCGATGGTCGAGCCCACGCCGAGGTGGGGGACCGACGAGGTCGTCGACGAGTCGCTTGTCGCCGACTGGCTCGAGCGAATCGCCCATCGGTTCCCGGCCGCGGCCGGCGTGGCGGTCAGGCGTGCCTGGGCCGGCCTCTACGACATGACGCCCGACGCGCACCCGATCATCGGCTGGGTCGGCGACGGCGTCTATGCGGCTTGCGGCTTCTCCGGCCACGGGTTCATGCAGGCACCGGCGGTCGGCGCCGCAGTGGCGGAAGAGCTCCTCACCGGCAGCTCGTCGTTCGACTTGGACCCCTACCGCCCGGACCGTTTCTCCGGCGCGACTTTTCCAGAAACGCTCGTCCTTTAGGCCATGTGCGGTCATTGCCGCCGGGCCGCGTAGCTCCGGGCCACGCGGCACGCCGACTCGCCTTTCTCACGGCCGTTCGGGCGGGTCCATGGTGCCAGGCACGGGGACACGCCCCGGCGGGACGGTCCTAGGATTCGAAGGCGAGGCCCTGCCTGGACAGCTCCTCGAGCTCGAAGCGGCCTTCGATCGTCGCTTCGACGTCGAACTCCTCGCCGATGTCCGGGTCCTTGCCGATCAGCTCGCGGGCCGGGCTCGGCACGACCTGCGCAGCCGCCTCCTTCGACTCCCACAGGTAGACCGCGCCCCACCGCTCGGTGGCCTCGTCGGAGATCCAGGCCTTGAAGCGCAGGCCCGGGACGTCCTCGAACAGGTCCACCGACTCGTCGCGGAGGTAGCGACGGAGCTCCTCGATCGTCGTCTTCGAGTCGGCGAGGTTCCAGATGACGAGCCGGACGATCACTCCTCGGGCACGTCCGGCCGGTCGGCGGGATCGCGCCTGTTCAGCCGGTCGAGGAAAGCGTCGCGAAGGGACTCGCCGGTCACCTTGAGCTGGTAGCGCGGACGGCGCGGCTCGACGTTCACGATCTTGACGTCGCGCCTGACGTCGCCGTAGGAACGCCCGTAGGCCTCTGCCTCGCCGATCTGGTGAAGCCTCGACTCGTTCTTCCGCCGGAAGAGCGGCACCTCGGCAGGTTAGGCAGGCCGCGGCAGCTTCGCCAGGACCTGCTTGACGGCCCGGAGGACGTCTGCCTCGTCGTGGCCGAAATCCTCGAGGAAGGACTGCAGCGCGTTGCGCACGAGCCGCAGCTCCTCGTCGGTCAACTCGATCGTGTGCATGGCGGCAACACTAATCCCAGTCCAACGGCGCGCCGAACGCAACGAACTCGAGGCCTTCGTCGCCTGCGACCGGGGCCCGCTCGGCGGATCGCCGACGCGGCGGGCACGTTCGACTGGTCTCCGGACGGCCGGCGGATTGCGGCATTCGACTTCACCGGACGGGTTTTCGTCATCACGCCGTCCGGCGCTGTGCAGCGGCGGCTGAGGCCCGGATATGCCGCGGCCTGGGATCCGTCGAGCCGCCGGCTGGCTGTGATCAGCGACCAGCTTTATGTGGTCGACAGAGACGGCCGGAACACACGGAGAGTCACGAGCTTTCCGAGAAACGCAACGATCTCGGCGTCGTGGACGAGCCCGACGATGCTCGTGTACTACGCCATGAAGCCCTAGCGTTCGCCGGGCTTCCTGCTACATCCGAAAGATGCCGAACTGGCTCTCGGGAATCGGCGCGTTCAGCGCGGCTGAGATCCCAAGTGCGAGTACGCGCCGCGTATCGAGCGGATCGATGATCCCGTCGTCCCAAAGCCGCGCTGTC
>JBOHAU010000113.1:0-24274 GCA_050698015.1 Gaiellaceae bacterium | reverse complement strand
GGGTGGGCCTGCGTCGGCCGACGCAGGCGACACGCTGACCGGCGGTGACGGGAACGACACGCTCGCCGGTGCGACCGGCAACGACACGCTGATCGGAGACGCCGACGACTCGTGCACCGACAACACGCTGAACGACGGTCTCGCCGAGCGCCGCGACGCGCTCGACGGCGGTCCCGGCGACGACAAGCTCTACGGCGGCCCTCAGGACGACCAGCTCACGGGCGGCGACGGCAAGGACGAGCTCTGCGGCAACCGCCAGAACGACCAGATCGACGGCGGGGCGAATGAGGATCACGCCGAGGGCGGCGCCCACCGCGACAACATCGTCGGCGGCACGGACGACTCGCCGGTGGCCGGCGGCGGCGACGACCTCTACGGCGACTTCGACACACCGCCCGCGAGCTTTGCCACCGCAGGACGCGACTTCATCGTCGGCGACGACGGCACGTTGACCGTCCAGAACGGCAATACCTCCGTCGACCCGCTCGTCGCGGCTCCGGACGGCTTCGAGGGGACCGACCTGATCATCGGCGGCGGCGCCAATGACGTCCTCTACGGGCAGAGCGGCGTGGACGACATGCGCGGCGGCACCGGCGACGACTTCATGCGCGGCCAGGTCGGTGACGACTTCATGCGTGGTGACGGGAACGGCGACGAGATGTACGGCGACGACGGCACTGACGCGATGTACGGGTCGGACAACGTCCCAGAGGCGCTCGACCAAGACAACGCAGCCGCGGTGACGGGCGACGACGGCGTCGACATCATGCGCGGCGGCCGCCAAAACGACCTGATGTTCGGTGACGAGGACGACGACGAGGTCTACGGCGACAACGACCGCGACAGGATGTACGGCGGTTCCGGCGACGACCTCATGCGCGGCGGCGGTCACGACGACGACATCGAGGGCAACGCGAACGACACAACGGCGTTGCCGGCCGACTCCGACCCGCTCGACCACTCGAGCGACGGCGACCTGATCTACGGCGACGGCGGTCAGGACGACATCACCGGGGGCTCAAGCGTCGACGACGCAGATGCCGACGGCGGCGACACGATCCTCGGCAACGCCGAGCAGGACGTGATCATCGGTGACAACGGCGACATCACCCGGCCCGACCCGGAGACGTTCGAGTCCGACGGAACGAAGACGCGTTCGATCGACCTCGAGACGTCGGCTTCGGGTGGCGGCGACAACGTCGAAGGCAACGAGGAAAACGACGATGTCTACGGCGGCGGCGCCGACGACGAGATCAACGGCAACGCCGGTGACGACTACGTCGAGGGCAACGGCGGCGGCGACGACCTGTTCGGCGACGGCCAGCAGGACGACGTGGTCGGCGGAACCTCACCGGCGGCCGAGGACGGCCCGGCACCGGGCACCGGCGGCGGCGAGGCCGACGGCGACGACGACATCGAGGGCAACGCCGGGCACGATGTGATCGCCGGCGACAACGCCTCGATCACCCGTGCCGCAGGAACCGACTGCCCGGCGGAGCCGAACGCGAGTGCGGGCTACAACTGCAACACGTTCTCCGCCGAGGCGCAGAACGTGGTCATCCGCGGGATCGTGATCTACGACGTCTACGTGACCGGAGAGTCGCCCGACCTGTCGCTGAGCGGCGACGACACGATCGACGGCAACGACGGCCACGACATCGTGTACGCCGGTGACGGCGTGGACACGGTCCACGGCAACAACGGAGACGACCAGGTCTTCGGCAACAACGGCGACGACGTCCTCTTCGGCGACGAGGATCAGGACGATCTGATCGGCGGAACGGGTCGCACGGACTCGAGCTCGCCGACCTCGGCCGTCGACGGACGCCTCGACGGGGCGGACACCATCCACGGCAACGACAGCTTCGACTCGATCGCGGGCGACAACGCCCGGATGGTGCGGAGCACGAACGACGCTGACGCCAACGACAACACCGGCGAGTGGCAGGCGAACACGTTCAACGCGGCCGTCGACCGGACGATCGCGCTGATGGACGTGGGTGTCGTCGGATCAGCGGCCGGCGCCGGCACGAGCGGCAACGACAAGCTGCTGGGAGACGATCAGGACGACGTCGCCTTCGGTCAGGGTGGCAACGACGGCATCTCGGGTGGAGCGCACCAGGACGTGCTCGAGGGCAACGCCAACGGCACCGGCGACGCCCCGAATCCCGACCCGGCGATGTACGCGACATGGCCGACATTCGAAGGCGACGTGATCCACGGTGACTCCGGCGCGGACGACATCGCCGGCGGCACCGGCTGGATCTTCCGCATGGTCAGCGGCGTCGAGACCTGCGACACGATGAGCCCGGCCGCGAGTTCGCAACCCTGCAACCCGCTCGCGGGTACGAAGGTCGGTACCGACGGCCGGCTGGACGGCGGCGACACGGTCTTCGGCGACGGCGGCGGCGACTCACTCGCCGGCGACAACACAGTGATCGAGCGCGCTCTGACAGCCGGCGGAGCTTGGATCCTCGACGACCTGCACAGCCCGGACGCACTCGGCGTCGTCAGGCGAATCACGCGCGAGCGCGATGTCGCTCTGGCGGCCTCGCCCGCCGGTGCCGGCACGAGCGGCGCCGACTTCGTCTACGGCAACGACGGCGTCGACGTCGCTTACGGCCAGGGCGCCGACGACCAGATCCAGGGCAACGAGGCGGACGACCACCTCGAAGGCAACGCCGGTGACGACACGATCACCGGCAACGAGGGCCGCGACGATGTGGTCGGCGGCACCGGCCGGACGTTCTCGAACGACGAGTCGACCGCGACCGCAGGTCGCATCGACGAGGGCGACACAGGCGGTCCGAACGACACGCTCCACGGCGGCGGCGGCCTCGGCGGCGTCGCAACCGACGACGACGATGTGGTCACCGGCGACAACGCCACGGTCGACCGGCTGCTCGGCCCGCTTCCCGCCGCCGGCAGCGCGGAGCTCGGGCGGCTCCCGTTCAACGGGGCCTGGGGCGAGGCGACGTGGGACGTGCCGAACATCCTCCGCGTCATCAGGCTGCTCGACGTCGCGACGACGGCGAGTAACGCGGCCGAGACGAATGGGACGAACGGCGCCGACACGATCAACGGCGAGGCCGACGAGGACGTTCTCTTCGGCCAGGGTGCCGCCGACACGATCTCGGGAGACGACGCCGATCTCGACGCTGCGGATCCGGGTGACACCGCGGCCGACGACTACGTGGAGGGCAACGGCGGCGCCGACGCGATCCACGGGAACCTCGGCGAGGACGACATCACCGGCGGCGGCTCGGCTGCCAACGGCATCCTCGACTCGAACCGCGACGGCACACTCGACCCGGGCCGCTCAGGGGAGACCCTGCGCGACGCCGACGATGAGATCGTCGGCGATTCGGGCGACGGCACCGTCGGCGCGGGCGACGTGGTCGCAGGCGACAACGCCCGAATCCAGCGGCCGCTCGCGGGCGGCGACTGGCGGGACGACGACCAGCGCCAAGCGCAGCTCCGCGACGTCATCCTCTTCGACCTCGCGAAGGTCGGCTCTGCCGAGCCCGGGAACACCGATCCGGGCGAGAGCGGGCCGGACTCGATCACGGGCAACGGCGGCCCGGACATCCTCGTCGGCCAGGGCAACGGCACGCCCGACACGGCGGCCGGAGACGCCTACGGCGCCGAGGCCGGCGCTGGTGCGCCCGACTGCCAGGACGCCACGGACGGTCCGGGCACGGGCGCGATCAGTGGAGGCGAAGAGGTGCCGAACGGCGACAACGACAACGACGACCTGCCGGACCTCAACGATCCGCAGTGTCGGCTCTACACGCCCGGCGACAACATCCTCGGCCAGATCGGCCAGGACTACATCGAGGGCAACCACGGCTCCGACACGCTGTACGGCGGCGAGGCGGAGGACGACGTGATCGGCGGTTCCTCGTCGAACACCGGCCACCTGAACGTCATCCTCCCGCCCGGAGACCGCGATGCGGGCTTCACGCCGGGCAATCTCGAGGAAGCGTCGAAGCCGAACAACCTGAACGACGGCCACGACGTGATCCAGGGCAACGCGGAGGACGACCTCGTCGCCGGCGACAACGGCTTCGCCGACCGCTATCTCGGGGCCGGCGGAGCGTGGATCACGATCGTCGGCGACGGGCATGCAGCGGAGCCGGGCACCGGGGTCCCGAACCCCGAGCCCGACCGGCAGGCCTGGGATCCGACGGAAATGGTGCGCCGCGACGTGACCACGAAGTCGATGAAGGAAGAACCGGGCGCATTCGGCAACGACTTCGTCCAGGGCAACGTGGGTAAGGACGACGTCTACGGCTTGCTCGGCAACGACTGGCTCGAGGGCAACGAGGGTGAGGACGCGATCGTCGGCGACATGGGCAAGATCGTCGACAACAACCTCGGCACGGACGACGCGTACGAGGATGCCGACCCGTCGCCGCTCGACCAGTTCATCACGCCGAACCAGCCGTTCCTCGGCGCGACGATCAACCGGACGGGCGCGCTCAAGCGCGAGGTCACGCTCTACGCGTTCGACCAGTCGCTCAGCACGGTCGGGCTCGGTCACGACGTGGCGCTCGGCGGCGACGGCAACGATTGGGTCCACACGGGGCCTGGTGAGGACCTCGCCAACGGCAACGCCGGCGACGACCGCCTGTTCCTCGGTGACAACGCGGAGGACAAGCTCAGCGAAGTCAGCGGCGGCCTGGCTCAGGCGCACGACCAGGTCGACGCGGCCTGGGGCGGCGGCGGGCACGACCACCTGTTCGGCGGCTACGGCGCGGACTACCTCGACGTCCGGCCGCGCTCGTCGGCCGACGTGCCCGGCATCGTGCCGACGAGCGATCCCGAGACCTGGTTCCAGATCGCCGGGTCGGAGGCCTCACACAACGGGATCACGTATCCGGGCAACGAGAACTTCCACGGCATCGACTACATCTACGGCGGCTGGGACCAGGACTCGTTGCAGGCGAACGAAGGCGACAACGGTCCGGTCATCGGCGACCGGCTGCTCGACTGGTCGGGCAGCTACAACGGCTACTACCTCTGCCCGGCGACGTACGGCGACTGGGTCTCGACCCGGTCGATCGCACCCGGACTGATCACGTTCCTGCAGGAGCTCTCGCAGGGCAACGGCGCGGTCACGACGGCGACGCCGGGAACGTCCGGCTTCCGCGAGACGGCGATGGTCTTCTCGAACGAGGCGAGGTTCAACACGAATCCGATCCATCCGGACACGCCCGCCCACTTCAACTGCGGGCCTGGTACAACGATTCCGTGAAGCTGCTTCTCTCCGTGCTGGCGGCCGCGCTCGCCGTGGCCGCCGGTGCGGGCTGCTCCGAGGACGAGAACGGCGCCCGTGGGACGACGACCGAGCCTGCTGCGACGAAGACCACGCCTCCTCCAGCGCCGCCCCCGCCCACCGAGCCCATCAACGCTTGGGCGCGGAAGGCAGACGCGGTCTGCCGGCGGTACCAGCGGCAGATCGAAGCGGTGCCTCCTCCGACCAACGAGGCCCAGACGCGCCGAGCGCTCAGGCGGGCGCTCGTACCGATTCGCAAGCAGGAGCGGGCGCTGAAGAGGCTCGGCCCGCCGGAGGACAACAGGGCGATCGGGCTCGCGTTCATCGGGTCGATCGTGTCTACACGCAGGGCACTCGAGCAGGTCGTCGCAGGTCTCGCTGCTGACGACGAAGCCGTCGTCCAGCGCGGCTACATGAACGCCGGAGCGGCGGGCGCACGGACACGGAGATACGCCCAGCAGCTCGGGCTCGTCAGCTGCGGCGCGCCGCGCGGCAGCTGAGGGTTCGAACGGGAGCGGATGGTGAGCGTGGCTAGGCCCCTGATCGGCATCACGTCGTACGCGGAGGAGATTCGTTGGGGCGTCTGGGTCGAGGACGCCGCGCTCGTGCCACTCTCGTACGTTCGGGCTGTCGAGCGCTCAGGCGGTCGGCCACTCGTTGTACCTCCTGTGGAGAACGGGCTGGACGAGACGCTTGACGCGCTGAGCGGCGTGATCTTCTCGGGCGGCGGCGACATCGATCCCGGTCTCTACGACGCGCAGCCGCATCGGGAGACGGATGCCCCGCGGGCTGCCCGCGACGCGGCGGAGCTGCGGCTGCTACAGGCTGCCCTGGAGCGGGACATGCCCGTTCTCGCCGTTTGCCGTGGCTCCCAGGTCCTAAATGTCGCCCGCGGAGGGGACCTTGTCCAGCACCTTCCGGACGAGCTCGGCCACGACCGGCACCGGCACGAGCCAGGCTCGTTCTCCGACCACAACGTTACTGTCGCGGCGGGCAGCAAGCTCGGCACGCTGTTGGGCGGCCGCGCCGCGGTGAAGTCCCACCACCATCAAGGCTACGGACGCATCGGAACCGGGCTGCGCGAGGTCGCGTGGGCCGACGACGGAGTCGTGGAGGGCTTGGAGGATCCGGGCAAGCGGTTCGCACTTGGCGTCCTCTGGCATCCCGAGGAGGGCGAAGACTTCGCGCTCTTCCAGGCGCTGGTCGACGAAGCGCGGCGTTACCGCGAAGAGCGGTCGTGACTAGCGTCCTCAATCGGCTACCGAGCTGGTCGACGGCGGGCTGACGGCGGCCTACGTCATTCCCGAATAGAGAGCACGACCTTCCCGAACTGCTCGCCCGACTCTAGGCGCTTGTGGGCGGCGCGCGCCTCGGAGAGCGGGAAGACCGAGTCGACCACCGGCTTGGCCCGCCCGCTCGCCACGAGCTCGTAAACCCCTTCGAAGTCCGCCTTCGTGCCCATCGTCGAGCCGAGAATCGACAGCTGCTTCCACCAGACCCGGTGGAGCGCGGCTTTCGGGTTCGGGCCGGTCGTTGCGCCGCAGACGGCGACCCGGCCGTGCGCCCGCACCGCTTGCAGCGAGCGCTCCCAAGTCGCTTCGCCGACATGCTCCACGACGACATCGGCTCCCGCTCCGCCGGTCGCCTCCTTGACTGCCTCGACGACGTCGTCCGTCGCGTGATTGACGACCGCGTCCGCGCCCAGCCCACCGGCGAGCTCCAGCTTGGCGTCGCTCGAGGAGGTCGCGATCACGCGCGCGCCGAGCGCCTTCGCGATCACGAGCGTGGCCGAGCCGATCCCGCTGCCCGCGCCCCAGGCGAGCACCCATTCGCCCTCCTGAAGCGCCGCCCGCGTGACGAGCATGCGATACGCGGTCTCGAAGACGAGGGGGAAGGCTGCTGCCTCTTCGAACGACAGCCCCTCGGGGATCGCGTAGACGTTCGCCGCCGGCACCGCGATCAGCTCGGCGTGGGTCCCGTCCGTGTGCTCGCCGATCACCGTGATCCGGTCGCCGTGCTCCAGCCCCGGGTTGATCACCACCCGGCGCCCGGAGTCGTCCACGCCTGCCCCGTCGGCGCCCAGGATTCGAGGCTTCGGCACGGAGGGAAGGCCCCGTCGCACCCAGATGTCGAGATGGTTGAGGGAGGCCGCGCGCAGGTGGATCAGCACGTCGTCCGGGCCGGGCTCGGGATCGGGCGCATCCTCGTAGCGCAGCACTTCTGGCCCGCCGTCCTCGTGGATCCGGATTGCCTTCATTCCCGCGGAATCTAGGCACAATCCGCCAAATGACGGCCGTCGAACTGGAACGGCTTGCCGAGGAGCTCGGGATCGACGCGATCGGCGCGACGCGGGCTGAGCCCTACGACACGACCGAGCAGCACATCCTCGATCGCCGCGCGCAGGGCCTCTTCGCCGACCTCCGCTTCACGATGACCCAGCCGGAGGTCTCCTGCCATCCGGAGTCGCTGCTTCCCGGCGCTCGGACCGTCGTCTCGGCCGCGCTCTGCTACTACGCCGACGGGCCGGAGCCGGCGCCGGGCGAGGGTCGCATGCCGCGGTACACGTGGTCGAACGCGTACGCCGAGCTCCGCGAGAAGCTCGAAACGCTCGGGCGCCGTCTCGGCGCCGACTATCGCGTCCTCGTCGACGCCAACCAGCATGTCGACCGTGAGGCGGCCGCGCGCTCGGGCGTCGGCTTCTACGGCAAGAACACGATGCTGATCACTCGGCGTCACGGCTCCTGGGTCGTTCTCGGAACGCTCGTGACAACGGCCGAGCTCGAGGCGACACTGCCGCTCGACCTCGACTGCGGCTCATGCCGCCTCTGTATCGACGCGTGCCCGACGGGAGCGCTCGACGAGCCGGGGACGGTCGACGCGAACCGCTGCCTCTCCTACTGGACGCAGTCGAAGCACTCGATTCCCGAGGCGTATCGCGAGGAGCTCGGCGACCGCGTCTACGGCTGCGACATCTGCCAGGACGTCTGCCCCTGGAACCGCGGGATCGAGAAGCGGCGCGCGGGAGACCCCATGCGCGACGGAGCCGAGCCGACGGTTTCGCTCGTCGACTGGCTGGAGGCGGAGGACGCCGACCTGCGAATCCGCTACGAGCGGCTGTTCGTGCCCCGCAACGACCCACGCTTCCTGCGGCGAAACGCGCTCGTCGCGCTCGGCAACAACGGCCGCCCCGAGGATCGCCACCTGGCCGAGCGCTACGCGGACTCCGACGATCCGCTCCTGCGCGAGCACGCCGAATGGGCGTGCGCACGCCTCGATGAAAGAGCGACGCTGAACGATGGTTGAGCAGCGCGCCGCCGAGCGCTGGGTCGCACGAGTCCGACTCGGCGCGTTCGCTTTCGCGTTCCTCCAGGTCGTCGTACTCCGCGACGACTTTCCAAACCGGCGCTACGAGCTCGCCGCGTGGGTCGCGACCGCCGTCCTCGCGGTCGGCGCAGCGTTCTTCTTCTGGCTGAGCGGTCGTCCGTTGTCAAGCCGTGCGCTCGCATGGGTCGGACTCGCTGCTCTCACGTTCGACACGGCGGTTGTCAGTGCGTTCGTCCTCACCTACTCATTCGAGCTGGGCACGCCGGTCAGTCTGGCGCTCATCATTCCGCTGGCCGAGGCGGCGCTGCGCTACGGGCTTCGAGGAGGGATCGTGCTCCCGTTCGTCCTTGCGCCTGTCTATGCCGTCTTCGAGTGGCTGCGCTCTGGTCAGCTCGATTACGCGTATGACGTTGACCACGTCACCTTCTCCGTCGGGGTCAGCTTGATCGCGGGCCTCTTCATCGGATGGCTCGTAGAGCGGCTGCGCGCACAGTCCGAACTTGCCGAGCGCCGAGCCGGCGAGGCCGAGGCGCTGCGCGACGAGCTCGGTCGCCGCGCCGACCTCCTCGACGCCACGAACCGCTGCGCGCGGGCGCTCTACTCGTCGCTCGAGATCGAGCAGGCCTTTGCCGCCTTCATCCGCGAGCTTCGCGGTCTGGTCCCCTTCGACCGGACGGCGATCTTGCTCGCGGAGGGTGGCCAGCTTCGCGTTCTCGCCACTGCGGGCGCGGCGGCGGAGACGGTTTTCCCGCCCGGGACGATCATGCCTCTGGCGCGCTCGGTGATGGTCGACGTGCTCGAATCCGGTCAAGCCCTCTACCGGGAAGACATGGCCGAGCAGCGTTACGCGGAAGAGGCCGAGTTCATTTCGCTCGGTCTCCGCTCGCGGGTGCTCGCGCCGCTGCTCACCGGCCCCGAGACCATCGGAGCGATCTCGCTTGTCCGCCGCGAGCCCTCGGCCTTCTCGACGGGTGAGATCGAGCTCCTCAGCCTCCTCGGGCGGCTGGCCGGGAGCGCCGCGCAGAACATCCGCGCCTACGAGGCCGAGCGGACGTCGGCGGAGGAGCTGCGCCGCCTGTCGGCGCTGCGCGCCGACTTCGTCTCACTCGTCTCCCACGAGCTGCGCAGTCCGATGGCGTCCGTGATCGGCTCAGCGCAGACGCTCCAGTTGCGTTGGCGCGAGCTGACGCCGGAGCAGCGCGAATCGTTCCTCGCGCTGATCGCCCACGAGACCTCGCGGCTCGCCGCGCTGATCGGAGACGTCCTCGACACGTCGCGGATCGAGGCCGGCACGTTCAGCTATTCGTTCGTGGACGTCGACCTCGGGGAGCTCGTGCGAGACTCGGCGGCCGCGGCGGAGCGCAGCCAGGACGAGGTGCCGGTGCGAGCCGTGGTTCGCGAGCCGCTGCCGCAGATCCGCGGCGACCGTGACCGCTTGCTGCAGGTCCTGATCAACCTGATCGACAACGCGGTCAAGTACTCGAGCCCGGGCGACGAGGTTCACGTCGAGGCGCAGACCTCGAACGCCCGCATCGTGATCGAGGTGCGCGACCAGGGCCCCGGGATTCCGCCGGAGCACCAGAAGGTGATCTTCGAGAAGTTCGGTCGAGTCCAATCCGGTCAGATCGCGAAGCCGGGAACCGGCCTCGGGCTCTTCATCGCCCGTTCGATCGCGGAGGCCCACGGCGGCTCGCTCGACGTCCGGTCGCACCCGGAGCAGGGCGGGGCGACCTTCCGGCTCTCGCTCCCGGTCTAGTAGTCCGAGTCCTTCGTGATCGTGCGGCGCTGATCCGGAGGCGCGAGTGCCTCCGGGTGCGGCTTCTCGACAAGCTGGATCGCCGGCGGCTCGAGCTCGACGATCAGCGCGAACGTCTCCTCGACGTGGGCGGGCGGCTCCGTATCGCCCGCCTCGCGGGAGTAGAGCAGGAGCCCGCGCCGCTCTCTGAGCTTCTCCAGCTCGCTCCGCAGTCTCTGACGGTCGGTCCAGAGTTGCTCGCCCGTGTCGCCGCGGACCAGCAGGATCCCGCCGTCGAGCGCCAGGTGGACGTAGAGCGCCTTGTCCGGGTCGTCGTCGAAGTCGCCCATCAGCGGGCTGCGGCTGTCACGCGCGAGACGTTGAGCTCGCGGGCCAGCTCCTTCGCCCGGGTGGCGACGCGCTTCCGCAGGCCGGCAGGCTCGAGCACCGCGGCCTCGCCGCGGTAGGAGAGGATCTCGCCGACGAGCCAGTCTTCGCCCGCCGGAATCTCGCGGACGGCCGAGCCGTCGGCCAGCGGCGTAGCCCCGCGCTCGACCTCCCACCGCGCGACCTCAGGCGAGTACCAGATGCGCACCGTCTGCGTGCCGCCGAAGCGCTGCGGATCGAACTCCGGCCGCCGCTCGAAGCGCTCGCGCAGCTTCTTCGCGCTGCGGATGCGGTCGAGGCGGAAGCTGCGCGACGCCTCGTTCTTGGGGTCGAACGCGTGCAGGTACCACTTGGGCAGCTCGCGTTCCAGCTGGTACGGCTCGACGACCCTGCTCGTCGGCTGTTTCTCGCCTTCCTTCATGTATTCGATCTCGACCAGCCGGCGGTCCCGGATCGCGTCGCTGAACGTGCTGACGAGATCCTCCTCGGCCCGCGGGACGTCGGGCTCGGGCGTCTGGGCGAGCTCGAACTCCCCGAACGTCTCCTCGAGCTTCCGCCGGACTCGCTCGAGCGGCGTGTGGGCGTCGGCCGCGATCATCGGGCCGACGAACTCCAGCGCGAGCCGGATCGCGCGCGCCTCGAGCGGGGTCAGCCGCGGCGGCGCGCGGAACGTGTCGCCGAAGAGCTCCTTGTCGACGTGGACGTGGTCGCCGCGGAGCTCGGCGTAGACGGCGTAACACCCACCGCCGAAGTTGACGAGGTTCAGCAGCGAGAGATGCTCCTCGAGCGCCTCGGGCGGGATGTGGAAGCGCTCCACGAGCTCCTCGGCCGGGATCTCGGCCTCCCTGTCTTCGCCGCAGGCGTCGAGCAGGTAGGCGAGGAGCGCCTGGAGGAGGCCGAAACGCTCCGGGGCGACGGGCGAGCCGGGCCGCTCGGGGAGCGCGAGCTCCTCGCGCGGGACCTCGCGAGCGAGCTTCGGTGGGTCACCCTCGTGCCGGCTCCGCACGTTCTGGAGCGCGGCCTTGACCGTGCGCCGGAGATCCGGCGGCGCCTGCGGGACGGCGCGGCCGTCCTGGCGAAGGATCCAGCGTGCGAGCGCCTCGAGGCTCGCGTACTTCGTGACGAAGACACCGTCTTCGAGGCGTCCGGCGCGTCCGTAGACGCGGTCGACCCACCAGGCCGTGTCACCGGCCACCTCGATCCGCGCCTCCCCGGCGACGTCGCCGATCTGCCAGTTCGCCCGACCCCGGTACGACTCCACGTCGAAGTCCTCGGGCAGGCGGAAATCGCGCTCCCGGCGGGTCGCGAGCCGGATGTCTCCGCGGATGCGGGAGACGCGAAAGGTGCGGATCGCCTCGCGATCGTGGTCGCGGCCGATGACGTACCAGCGGCCGCCGTCGAGGAGGAGGGCGTAAGGGTCGATCGTGCGCTCCCGCTCCTCGTCTCGCGTGATCGTGCGGTAGCCGAACTTGACGGTGCGCTGCTTCGAGATCGCGCTCTCGAGCTTCGCGAGGCGTCCCGGCGTCTCGGGGGAGTAGTCGACGTCGCGGATCTCGACGCGGTCGGCGGTCTCGGTGGGCGGCTGCTCGAAGCCCGGACGGCCGAGCGCGAGGTTCTGGAGCGCCAGGCGAAGCGGCTCCGCGTAGGCGAAGTTGCCTTCCAGGAGGTAGAGCCCGGTCTGGAGCGCTGCGAGCTCCTCGTCCTCGAGGCTGAGCTCCCGCAGGAAGTACCGCTCCGACCTCAGCGTGTACAGCTCCTCGCCGGTGAACTCGTCCCGCTGAGAGTCGAGTGGGACGCCGAGCGCGAGCAGCTCGGCGCGGTCGGAGTAGAACCGACGGGCGAACGCCTCGTCCGACATCTCGGAGTAGCCCTCGACGTTCCCCTTCACATCGCGCGCGGTCAGCGGGCGGCGCTCGGCCATCAGGAAGGCGACGAGTGAGAGCTGTCGGATCAGCTTGTCGGTGTCATGCGACATGGAGCCGACTATTCTGTCCGATCCCGAATCGTTGCCGTCTTCGACAACCTCGGCGAGACTTTGTAACACGCGCGGTGAAACGTTATGCTCTCCCCCGCCCCGGAGGTGTAAAGGCTGTTAATTCGTGCTTAACAGAGCTTTGCCAGCGCTTAATCGAGGAGCTGCTACCTAAGCATGGACGCTCAGAAGCTCGAAATTCAGAACCGCATGTATCAGTACTCACGGGCGATTTACCGCTCGATCAAGGATCTCATCGATCCCTATGTCCCGGCCGACACGCAGGCCGAGTACCGCCGTGCCGTGCTCGCGGCGTGCGAAGACACGATGGAGCGGTTGGCCCGAGACCCGCTCTACTTCTCCAAGCCCGACCGGGCGCTCTTCCAGGACATCAGGCGCTACTTCCCGATCAGAGCCCAGGCCCAGGTCGCCTGGGTCGTCGAGGAGGGGGTCGGCGCGGCCGTCGCCTTCATCTCCGAGCAGATCGAGGCCGGCGCTTTCGACGGCGGCGCCCCGCGCTGCCGCGCGACGACGCGCAAAGGCAAGCCCTGCCAGCGCACGCCGCTGCCCGAGCGGGACTACTGCCCGTCGCACCAGCACCTGCAAACGGCCGCCGCGGCTTAAGACTTCGTCCGCCGCCAGAGTCTCTTGAGCGAGCTCGCAAGACGCTCGGGCTCGATCCGGTGGGGCGGGTCGAAGTGGTGGCGCTCTGCGAATACTTCGAGCTCGAAATCCGGGAACACTCCGCTCAGTCGTCTCTCGATCTCCCCGTACTGGTCAGGGTTGCTGAGAGCTCCGAGCGCGAAGTAGACGGGGCGGTCGAACCGGCGCAGGGCTTCGCGGTCGATGTCGCCTTGCTTGAAGGCGCGCAGGAACGCGAGGATCCCTGCCGGACGTTTGGCCATCCAAGGTGGCGGGTCGCCGGAGGGGGGAGCCGGGGGCGGTACACCCGGCTTGAGCGCCATCCGCATAAACGTCGGCATGAACTGTTCGACCGGAAGCCGTTCGAGCCGGTCATGCTCGAGCCAAACCGCCTTCTCAGCGGGGCTCAAGTCCCAGTTTCCCGCCCAGGCCGGTTCGAGCAGCGCCAGGCTCTCGAGTCGCTCCGGGCTGGCGGCCGCGAACGCGAGCGAGGCCGCTCCGCCGCCGGAGTACCCCACGAGATGAAATCGCTCCCAGTCCCGTGCGTCAGCTTCGCGCAGCACGCCGGTGACCTCGACCTCGAGGCTGTAGTCCTCCAGCGAATCCGGCGTCGCGTAGACCTCGAGATCCTTCGCGACAGCATCCACGTCGCTACCTAACGCTGCGACGAGGCCGCCATACGCAAGCTCTGCCGGTAGCACGATGCCCGGAAGCAGGATCGCGCGAAACGCGGTCACGAAAACCGCCCGGCTAGGGCGTCACCCGGCGCGCGTACGCGTTGCCGTAGCCCGCGTCCGCGGCGCGAGAGGCGGCCGCCTGCGCGGAAGACAACGAGTCGTAGACGCCGCTGAAGACGACGTAGTAGCCGGGGTGCAGGCTCGGGTAGCGGGACGAGTCGAGCACTCCCACTTGCGGCAGCCCGGCCTCGAGCGCCTGGCGAGCCTTCGCCAGGGCGGCCTCGCGCTTGGCGGACGTGGGAAGTGACGCGAGCACGAGCGTCCACCCGCTTCGCCTTCGCGGCCACTCGATCAGGCGGCGGCGCTGAGCCGGCGGGGGCGGCGCCGTGCGGGTCGTGTCCGTCGGCACCGTCGGCGCGGGTGAGGTCGGTGCAACCTCGATCGAGGTCGTCGTCGGGAGCTGGGTGGTGTCCCCGACGAGCGTCTCGCTCGGCGTACTTTGAGCGTCCCGGGTCCACACGATGGCGGCCGACGCCGCGATTGCAGCGACGACGAGAGCTGCAAGTGACGGCCAGATCCAGTCGCCTGGGTACCACCGAACGCGACGTCGCCAGCCCTCCGACAGCGCCGGCACGAGCCCCGCCGTCCGCAACCGCAGTCCGCACTCCAGGCAGTACTCCTGGTGCGGCTCGGTCGCGGTTCCGCAGCGGGGACACGGGCCTCCGTGCTTCTCAGGCATCAGTGCCGGGCACTAGCGTTCGGCCGATTGCTTGGCGGCCGGCTCCGGCTCCGCTTGTGTGTCGTCCGAAGCCTGCTCCGGAAGCTCGACCGGGCTACCGCAGCTTCCACAGAACTTGACACCGGCGGGAAGCGGCGTCCCGCACCTGGCGCATGCGACGACCGGCCGAGAGCCGACCGGGCGTCCACAGTTGCCGCAGAAATGGGCACCCCACGCGAGCGGGGCGCCGCACTCGCACCGCGGACCGCCGCGGCGTGCGGCGGACAGCAGGGAGTCGAGCTCCTCGAGGCGCTTCTCGAGCGCGACGAGGTCGGCGCAGCGCTCGGTCACGAGCTCGACGCGAAACCGGTCGCGCCTGAACATCTCGAAGACGAGGCCGCCGAGATCGCGGATCCGCTCCTCCCGCTCGCGCAAGAGTGCTCGCTGCTCGCGCTTGAACGCCGCGGGGTTGGAGGCGCGTCGCGGCGCCTCGCCTCCGGCGGTGCGCGCGCTTCGGCCTCGGCCGAAGGGCCACAGACCTGCCATCAGCAGTCGAATCTAGCGAACGAGTCTTACAGCGCGAGAACTACGACGCGCTCCTCAGTGAACTCGCGCACCGAGTAAGCCGGGCCCTCGCGGGTGTTGCCGGAGTCCTTGACCCCGCCGTAGGGCATCTGGTCGGCTCGAAACGTGGGCGCCTCGTTGACGGTGACGCCGCCGAACTCCAGCTCCTGGGCGGCGCGGAGGGCGCTACGCACGTTCTCGGTGAAGATCCCCGCCTGGAGGCCGTACTTCGTGCCGTTCGCGAGCTCGAGCGCCTCCTCGAGCGAGTCATACGGGTTGACCGTGACGACCGGCCCGAACACCTCCTCGCACGAGACCTTCAGGTCGGGTCCCGCGTCCGCGATCACGGTCGGACGGATCAGCTCGCCCTCGAGCTCGCCGCCGGTGAGGACCTCTGCACCGCCAGCGCGCGCCTCCTCGATCCACGCGAGGATCCGGTCGCGGGCGTCCTCGTCGATCACGGGGCCGACGTCCGTGTCTTCCTCAGCGGGGTCACCGAGCATCAGCGCTTCCACCTTGGGGATCAGGCGCCGGACGAAGTCGTCGTAGACCGCACGCTGGATGTAGACGCGCTGGATCGAGATGCAGCTCTGACCGGCGAAGGAGAAGCCGTGCTGGGCCGTCGCCGCGGCCGCGGCTTCGATGTCGGCGTCGGCCTCGACGATCAGCGGCGTCGAGTTGCCGAGCTCGAGATTGACGCGCTTCTTCGGCGCGCGCTTGCGCAGCTTCCAGCCGACGCCGCTCGAGCCCGTGAAGGTGATCACCTTCACCCGCTCATCCTCGATCAGCGCGTCACCGATCTCCGAGGCGGGGCCGACGACGACGTTCAGCCAGCCTGGCGGTAGCCCCGCCTCGTCCTCGAGCTCGGCCAGGAAGAGTGCCGAGAGGGGCGTCTGGCTCGCCGGCTTGAGGACGACGGCGCAGCCTGCGGCCAGCGCCGGCGCGATCTTGTGGGCGACGAGGTTGAGAGGGAAGTTGAACGGGCTGATCGCGCCGACGACGCCGATCGGCTTGCGCAGCGTGAAGGCGAGCTTGCCTTCGCCGGACTGAGACGCGTCCATCGGAACCACATCGCCGGCGAGCTTCCGCGCCTCGACGGCCGCGAACGTGTACGTGGACATGGCCCGCGACGCCTCGATCCTGGCCGCCTTCAGCGGCTTGCCGGCCTCGTCGGAGACGAGGCGCGCGACCTCGTCGTGGCGGCGGCCGAGCGCGCCGGCGACGCGGACGAGGATCTCGGCGCGCTTGTGCGCCGGGAGCGGTTCCCGCATCGCCTGCTCGGCGGCGTCGATCGCGCGGCGTGTCTCGTCGACGCCGGCCTTCGCGACTCGCCCGACGACCTCACCGGAGTACGGCGAACGCACTTCCTGCCAGTCGCCGGTCTCGACCCACTCGCCGGCGATCAGCAGGCGCTTCTGGGTCGCTGTTGTCGCCACGTTGAGAGTCTAGGAAACTGGAGGTTGATGCAGATACCCGACGTCCACTACGCACGGAGCGGCGACGTCGCGATCGCCTACCAGGTCGTCGGAGAAGGGCCGCTCGACCTCGTCTTCGTCCGCGGATCGCTCGCCGACCTGCTGGCTGCGTGGGAGGAGCCGCGATTCGTGCAGCACGTCGAGGGCCTCGCGGCGTTCGCGCGTGTGCTGATGTTCGACAAGCGGGGGAGCGGCCTGTCGGATCCGGTGCGCCAGGTGCCGACGCTGGAGGCGCGGATGGACGACGTCCGCGCCGTACTCGACGCCGCCGGCGCCGGCTCGGCGGTGCTGTGGTCCGGCCATGAGGGGACGAGGCTCTCGATTCTCTTCGCAGCCACCTATCCCGAGCGGACCCGCGCCCTCGTGCTCTTCGACCCGACTGCTCGCGGACTGTGGGCGACGGACTACCCGTGGGCGCCGACCGAAGACTCCTGGCACGAGAAGCTCGCGGAGGTCCGCGCGCAGTGGGGCGATCGGGACTATCTGGCCGAGCGGGCGCACGACCACTGCCCCGTGGCCTCTCAGGACGAGGCGTTCGTCGACTGGTACGTCCGCTATCTGAGGCGGAGCGCGAGTCCTAGCGCGGCCGTCGCGTACTACCGGATGATGATGGAGGGAGACGTCCGCGAGGTCCTGCCGACTGTCCGCGCTCCGACACTCGTCCTCAACAGACCCCAGGCCCGCGAGGAGGCGCAGTTTGTCGCCGATCGGATCCCCGCGGCAAGACGGGTTGAGATTCCCGGGCTCCGCGACGGCTTCAGTTGGACCGACCCCGAGCTCAACGAGCTCATGCTGGCGGAGACGAGGCAGTTCGTTGGCGACCTGTCACCGGCTCGCATCCCCGATCGCGTCCTCGCGACGCTGCTGTTCACCGACATCGTCAACTCCACGCCGCAGACCGCTTCGATCGGGGATTCCGCGTGGCGAGACCTGCTCGAGCGGCACCACACGGTCGTTCGGGGGCTGCTGGCGCGTCATGAAGGTGAAGAGGTCGACTCCAGCGGCGACGGCTTCTTCGCCTCCTTCGACGGACCGGGGCGTGCGATCGACTGCGCCCGGGCGCTCCACGAGGAGCTCGGCGCCCTCGGCCTCGAGATCCGGATCGGGATCCATACAGGCGAGTGCGAGCGCGTCGACGGCAAGCTCGGCGGCATCGCTGTGCCGATCGGCGCGCGGATCATGAGTCTGGCCGGCGCCGGCGAGGTACTTGTCTCGGGCACGGTCAAGGACCTCGTAGCGGGGTCGGGACTCGAATTCGAAGACCGCGGAATGCACGAGCTGAAAGGCGTTCCGGGCGAGTGGAGGCTCTATGCCGTCCGCGATTTCTGAGACGCGCTACGCCAAGAGCGGTGACATCAACATCGCCTACCAGGTCGTGGGCGACGGCCCGTTCGATCTCGTCTACGTCCCGGGCTGGGTGTCGAATATCGCGCTCATGTGGGACGAGCCGAACCATGCGCGACTCCTCCGGCGGCTCGCATCGTTTTCGCGTTTGATCCTCTTCGACAAGCGGGGCACCGGGATGTCGGATCCGGTGCCGGTCGATCGGCTGCCGACGCTGGAGCAGCGGATGGACGACGTCCGTGCCGTCATGGATGCGGCTGGGTCGGAGCGCGCCGCGCTCTTCGGCTCTTCGGAGGGCGGGCTGATGAGCATCCTCTTCGCTGCGACCTACCCGGAACGAACTCGCGCGCTCGTGACGCACGCGATCTACGCGAGGCGCCTGTGGAGTCACGACTACCCCTGGGCGCCGACACCGGAGGCGCGCGAGGCCGAGATCGAGGCAACTGAGCGCGCGTGGGGCGGCGAGATGGACATCTCGGTCCTGGCGCCGAGCGCCGACGAGGCGTTCAAGCGGCGCGCGGTCGCCTATCTCCGCCGCAGCGCGAGCCCCGGCGCCGCCGTCGCCCTCCTGCGGATGAACAGCAAGATCGACGTCCGGCCGGTGCTGCCGACGATCAGCGTTCCGACGCTCGTGCTCCACCGCGTCGGCGACATCGACGTCAAGGTCGAGGAAGGGCGGTGGATTGCGAGCCAGGTCCCGGGCGCGAAGTACGTAGAGCTCCCCGGCGACGATCACCTCATCTGGGCGGGCGACGTCGACGGGCTCGTCGACGAGGTCGAGGACTTCCTGACCGGAAGCCGTCCTGCGCCTGCCTCCGACCGCGTGCTCGCGACGGTGCTCTTCACCGACATCGTCGGCGCGAGTGAACGCGCATCCGAGCTTGGTGATCGCCGGTGGCGGGAGGTGCTCGAGCAGCATCACGCGATGGTCCGTCGCGAGCTCGAGCGGTTCCGTGGGCGGGAGGTCGACACCGCCGGCGACGGCTTCCTTGCGACGTTCGACGGCCCGGCGCGCGCGGTGCGCTGCGCCCGGGCGATCCAGGAGGCGCTGGCTCAGCTCGGCCTCGACGTCAGGGCCGGCCTGCACACGGGCGAGGTCGAGCTTTCGGACGGGGGCGTCGCCGGAATCGCGGTCCACACGGGCGCCCGTGTGGCCGCTCTCGCGGAAGGTGGGGAGGTCCTGGTGTCGAGCACGGTTCGCGATCTCGTCTCGGGCTCGGGGATCGCATTCGAGGACCGGGGAGACCAGCAGCTCAAGGGTGTGGGCGTCTGGCGGCTTTACTCTGTAGTCGATGCCTGACGCGCTGATCATCGACGCAGTTCGCAGTCCGATCGGGAAGCGGGACGGCGCGCTGTCGAAGATCCGCGGCGACGAGCTCGCGGGCCAGATCCTGAACGGCCTCGTCGAGCGGAACGACCTCGACCCCGCCGAGGTCGAGGACGTCCAGATGGGCTGTGTGACCCAAATCGGCGAGCAGGGCTGGAACATCGGCCGGATGGCGCCGCTCGTCGCCGGCTGGCCGGAGACCGTCTGCGGGACCACCGTTGACCGCCAATGCGGTTCGTCGATGCAGACGAACTTCAACGCCGCCGCCGCGATCTGGTCCGGTCAGCTCGACGTCGTCGTCTCGGCGGGCGTCGAGATGATGTCGCGCGTCCCGATGGGGTCGAACGGCGGTGACCTCTCGGAGAAGCTCACCGACCGCTGGCAAATCGTCCCTCAGGGGATCTCCGCCGAGGTGATCGCGGAGGAGTGGGGGCTCTCGCGAGAGGAACTCGACGAGTACTCGCTCGAGTCGCACCGCCGGGCGATCGCGGCGATCGACGAGGGCCGCTTCGAGCGGGAGATCGTCCCGGTTGAGGTGACCAATCCTCATTTGGGAACGCTGATCGGCGTCGACGAGACGCCGCGGCGCGACACCTCCGCCGAGAAGCTCGCCTCGCTCTCGCCGGCCTTCATCCCGGACGGCAAGGTGACCGCCGGGAGCTCGAGCCAGATCTGCGACGGCGCCGCCGCGGTCCTGATCACCTCCGAGGCGGCCGCCTCGGGCCTCGGGCTCGAGCCGCGGGCGCGCTTCGTCTCCTTCGGGCTGTCCGGCGTCGACCCCTATCGGATGCTGCACGGGAACCCCGAAGCCTGCGCCAAGGCGCTCGGGCGGGCGGGGCTCTCGTGGGACGACATCGCCGTCGTCGAGGTCAACGAGGCCTTCGCCTCGGTCGTGCTCCAGTTCCTGAAGGACACGGGCCTGGAGGAGCGCCGCGCGGACGTCAATCCGAACGGCGGAGGGATCTCGCTCGGCCATCCGCTCGGCGCGACCGGGGCGCGGGTGACGGCGACGCTGCTCGGGGAGCTGGAACGGCGGGACGAGCGCTACGGCGTCGCCTGCATGTGCATCGGCTTCGGCCAGGCGATCGCCGGCGTCGTCGAGCGGCTCTGACTGCCTAGGCCAGGAACAACACCGGCCGCTCGCCGCGGGCGAGCTGGAGTGCCGCCCCGACAACCGCAACGGCGACGAGCGCCGCAAAGGCCAGTGCCAAGATGATCCGTCTCCGCCTCATTCGCTCCACTCGCCCCTAGACGCGCGACCGACCGACTTTCTTCCCTAAGTGCCCCGCACTAAGCTGCGCCGCCGTGGAGATTCGCACCGTCGGAGTGGTCGGTTTGGGAACGATGGGCGCCGGGATCGCGCAGGTCAGCGTGCAGTCCGGGCATGAGACCGTCGGCCGGGAGATCTCGGACGAGCTGAACGAGCGTGCGCGGGCGACGATCGGGCGCTACCTCGGGCGGGCCGTCGAGAAGGGACGGATGTCCGAGGCCGACAAGGGCGCGGCGCTGGGCCGGCTCACCCTGACCACCGAGCTCGGCGATCTCGCCGACTGCGACCTCGTGATCGAGGCGATCGTCGAGGAGCTGGAGCCGAAGCGGGAGCTCTTCGCCGAGCTCGAGCGCATTTGCCGGCCCGACACGATCCTCGCGACGAACACGTCGGCGCTGTCGGTGTCGAAGATCGCCGAGGCGACCCAGCGACCGGAACGCGTGATCGGAACGCACTTCTTCAACCCGGCACCGGTCCTGCCGCTGGTCGAGGTCGTGCGCACCGAGCAGAGCTCGGACGAGGCGATCCACGACGCGTACGTCTGGGCTGAGCGCGCCGGGAAGCAGCCGGTGCGTTGCAACGACACCCCGGGCTTCATCGTCAACCGGATCCTGATCCCACTGCTGAACGACTGCGTCCGCGTGCTCGACGAAGCGGGCGTCTCGCCCGAGGATCTCGACAAGGCGATGACGAACGGCGCGGGCTGGCCGATGGGCCCGTGCGCCCTCGTCGACCTCGTCGGCATCGACATCCACGTCCACGCGTCGGAGGCTCTGCACGAGGCGCTCGGCGAGGACCGGATGGCGCCGCCGCAGCGCCTGCTCGACATGCAGCGCGAGGGCAAGCTCGGCCGCAAGAGCGGCGAAGGCTTCTTCAGCTACTAGATCGTTCGCATCCGGATCTTGAGCCGCCGGGCGACGAAGGGGATGCTCGAGCCCTGGACGATCACGGAGAACGCGACCACGACGAACACGATGTCGTAGACGCGCTCCGCATCGTCGACCGCCGCCAGCAGCGCAAACGCTGCGAGAAGGATCGGCACGGCGCCGCGTAAGCCGCCCCAGATCACGAACAGGCGCTCGTTCCGCCGCAGGCTCGTCGTCTGGAGGAGCGGGGCGACCGCAAGCGGCCGGGCGACGAGGGCCAGAATCACCGCGAGGGCCAGGCCCTCTAGGAGCCGCGTGCTCGACAGCACCTCGGTGAGGTCGATCGTCAGGCCGAGCGCTGCGAAGACGACGACTTCGGCGAGGCTCGCCAGCGAGGTATTGAACCGCTCGATCTGGTCTCGAAGCGGGACGTCCGCGTCGCCGAGCGCCACGCCCGCCACGAAGACGGCGAGGAAGCCCGAGCCGTGCGCCGTGGAGGCTGCCCCGTAGATGACGCCTGCGGCGGCAAGTGTCCGTAACGGGTAGAGCCCGGGGTTGGGGAGTGCGAAACCGAGTAGCGGCCTGAGCGCCGCGGCGGCGAGCAGGCCGACGGCGAGCCCGATCGACATCTCGAGCAAGAACTCCTCGACGACGACCCAGAACGTCGCGTCTGCGTCTTGCGCCAGCTCGATCATTCCGATCATCAGGGCGATCCCGACCGGGTCGTTGACCCCCGATTCCCCTTCGAGGATCGTGCCCGTGCGGCCGCCGATCTCCTTGTCGCCGAGCACCGAGAACATGACGGCGGGATCGGTGGGGGCGAGGGCGGCGCCGACGATGCCGGCGATGACCCACGAAAAGTCGAAGAGGTAGTGAGCGGCGACGGCGATCACAGCCGCGGTCGCGAAGGTCCCGATCACACCGACGGCGAACACCGGAACCGCGACGACTCGGAAGCGGCGCCAGCCGATCAACGTCCCGCCGTTGAAGAGGATGATGATCAGCGCCACGACGCCGATGCGCTCGACCTCCTTGATCGAGAGGCGCTCGCCAAGCTCCGGAAAGACGTCGGACGCGACTGCTGCGAGCAGCAGGAAGACCGCCGGTTCGGGGACCGGAAACCGCTCGTTGAGCTTCGTCGCGACGAGCGCGAGCAGGAGCCCGCCGGAAACGACGAGCACAATCGTCCCAAAACTGCTCAGTTCTTCCAGAGCCGAACCTTTTTCTTACAAATCACTCAACGAAGCTATACCGAGGCAGGGAATACTGCGGTCATGCGCCTGTTGAAGGCCCTGATGATTGCTGCTCTCGGCGCGGCGGTGCTGGCGGCCGCGGCGACCGCGACGGTTGAGCGTCCTCCGCTGGAGGACGGAACACTTTCGGTCCGGGACGGACGAGCGACGATCCAGCTGCGCATGAAGGGCAGCTTGATCGGCAGGCTGGCGAAGGGTCAAATCGTCGTCACCGATTCCCCGGACGCCGGTACGACGATCATCGTTCGCGGCGCCGAGAGCGAGCGGAACCTCTCCGATCGGACGACCGTCTACAGCGGCCGGAACATCCGCTTCCGGATCGCCGACGACCGCCGCTTCGTCGTCAAGCTGGCCGGCAAGGGCTTGAACTTCTCGGCCGTCGGACGCGGTGACGGCTGGATCGACGGCTACGGCGATCCCGAGGGCGGGGTGTTCTTCGACGGGTCGTACTCACTCAACGGCACGGATCATCCGACGCTGCCAAACGAGCGGACGCGGTTCAATCTCGCCGCGCCGTAAGGCGTCTCTGGCATTCTGATGAGCGCGATGGCAGGAGCCGACGCGCAAACGGTCCTGGTCGTCGAGGACGAGGCGTCGATCGCATCGTTCGTGGCGATGTACCTCCGCAATGCGGGGTATGACGTCCAGGTGGCGCCGAACGGACGGGACGCGCTCGCCAAGGCCGAAGCCGCGTCGCCGTCGCTGATCGTGCTCGACCTGATGCTCCCGGACATCGACGGGATCGAGGTCTGCCGGCGAGTCCGGCAGCGATCCGACGTCCCGATTCTGATGCTGACGGCTCGGGACGAGGACGTGGACAAGATCGTCGGGCTCGAGGTGGGCGCCGACGACTACCTGACGAAGCCGTTCAACCCGCGCGAGCTCGTGGCGCGGGTGAAGTCGATCCTCCGGCGCGCGACCCCCGAGCGGCGCGAGGCGAAGACGACGCAGATCCGTCACGGCGACCTCCTTGTCGACGCCGGCCGCCGCGAGGTCAAGGTCGTCGACGAGGACGTCCAGCTGGCGCCGAAGGAGTTCGACCTGCTCTGGGAGCTGCTCGACCACAACGGTCTCGTGCTCACGCGCGACCAGCTGCTCGAGCGGGTCTGGGGCTACACGTTCGCGGGCGACACGCGCACCGTCGACGTCCACATCCGTCAGCTCAGGCGCAAGCTCGGCGACGCCTCTCCGATCGTCACCGTGTGGGGCGTGGGCTACAAAGCCGCTCCGGCCAAGGGCGCCTCCAAGGACACGGTCAGCGCCTAGAGATGGCCGACGCCACGATCTCGCGCGTCCGGCTGCGCGATCTGGCGCGTCTGGGCCGCTCCCGCACCGACCAGCGGCCCGCAAGCGGGCCGCTGCCCGGCGCGTGCGCTTCACGACGCCGAGGCATCACCGATGCCCTCTGGCATCGGCAACGCCTCGCCGCCGAGCCCCAGAGC
>JBOHAU010000112.1:0-31774 GCA_050698015.1 Gaiellaceae bacterium | reverse complement strand
CGGTGACCGTGTTCGTGTACCCCGTCAGCTCGGACGACGACGCGTACTCCTCGATCAGCGTGAAGCGGCTCTCCGGCTCGGCGACCACGAGCAGGCGGAAGAAGAGCGCTCCGCCGTCGATCGAGTTCACGATCCGCACGGCCAGCGGCTGCTCGAGGACGACTCCCTTCGGAACGACGACGAGCAGCCCGTGCTCCCAGACGGCAGCGTTGTGCGCGGCGAACTTCTCCTCCGCTCCCACGAGCTGCCCCAGGCGCTCGTGATCCGTGAACGGCTCGAAGGTGATGCCCTCGGGAGCAGCACGCTGGATCGAGATCCCTCCCTCGTCCACGACGGCGAGGGCCGCCACGTCGACGCCGAGCATCCCGCCCCCGACGTCATGGTGCCTTGCCGCCCCGTCGATCGTGAACGCCTCCGGGTCGAACCCGCGGAGGTCCGTGAAGCGCCAGTGCTCGTCCGCGGTCGACGGGAGCGGCAGCTCTGCGTAGCGCGTGGCGGCGGTGTCCCTATCCACGGGGCTTGTATCTCCGATGGAGGATCAACACGTTGCCGTCAGGATCCTTGACGAAGCCCATGTGGCACACACCGCTGTCCTGGATCCCGATCACCTCGGCACCGGCGCCGCGCACCTCCTCGACGGCCGCCTCGACGTCGGCCACCCGCAACGCGATCCCGTTCTCGTTGGGGACGAAGCTCTCGCCCTGCTCTTCCGGGTTCCAAAACGACAGCGTCACGTTAGGCGTCTCGATCTCGGCGTCCGTGAACTCGCTAACGGGCAGGCCGAGCACGTCGCGATACCACGCGACCGCCCGCGCCGCGTCGCGTGTCGGGACCGACACGAAATCGACCTGCTCGACGTGCATTACGGCAGTGAGCCGTCCGCGAACGGGGCGTAGCGGCGGTGGAGCTGGATCGCATTCCCATCCGGGTCGCGAAAGGTCGCGAGGTGGCAGACCCCGGAGTCGATGGTTCCGTGGTCGAACGTCACGCCCTCGGCCTCGAGCTTCTGCCGCGCCTCGTCGACGTCCGGAACGCGAAGAGCGATCGGCATCTGGTGCCCCTGCGCCTGGAACTCCGGGCCCATCGCCTCGGGCGAGACGAGCGCGAGCGTGACGTTCCCGAGCTCGTACTCGACCCAGCGCTCGCCCGAATTCGGATTGCGCCGAAGACCAAGTGTCTTCCCGTAGAACTCGTCGGCCCGGGCGAGGTCTTGGACCGGAATGCCTATGAAGTCGGCGCGCTCGACGCCGAGATCAACCAACCGACCCTTCCATCTGCAACTGGATCAGCCGGTTCAGCTCGACTGCGTACTCCAGTGGAAGTTCTTTCGTGATCGGCTCGACGAACCCGGAGACGATCATCGCGCTCGCCTCGGTCTCGGTCAGGCCGCGGCTCATCAGGTAGAAGAGCTGCTCCTCGCCGATCTTCGACACCGTCGCCTCATGGCCGATGTCGACGTTGTCCTCGTCGATCTTCATGTACGGGTAGGTGTCGGAGCGCGAGTCCTCGTCGAGGATCAGTGCGTCGCAGACGACCTTCGACTTCGAGCCCGTCGCGCCCTTGGCGACCTCGAGCAGGCCGCGATAGCCCGCCCGGCCGCCGTTCTTGGAGATCGACTTGGAGGTGATCACCGACGTCGTGTTCGGCGCGACGTGGACGGCCTTGCCGCCCGCGTCCTGGTGCTGGCCCGAGCCTGCGAAGGCGATCGAGAGCACTTCGCCGTGGGCCCTTTCGCCCATGAGCCAAATGGACGGGTACTTCATGGTCAGTTTCGAGCCGAGGTTCCCGTCGACCCATTCCATGACCGCGTCCTCGTAGGCGACCGCCCGCTTGGTGACGAGGTTGTAGACGTTCGTCGACCAGTTCTGGATCGTCGTGTACCGGCAGCGGGCACCACGCTTGACGATGATCTCCACGACCGCCGAGTGCAGCGAGTCGCTCGAGTAGATCGGTGCCGTGCAGCCCTCTACGTAATGGACCTGTGCGCCTTCGTCGACGATGATCAGCGTGCGCTCGAACTGACCCATGTTCTCCGCATTGATGCGGAAGTAGGCCTGGAGCGGCATCTCGACCTTGACCCCAGGCGGTACGTAGATGAACGATCCGCCCGACCAGACGGCGGAGTTCAGCGCCGCGAACTTGTTGTCGTTCTGCGGGATGATCGTCCCGAAGTACTGCTTGACGAGCTCTTCGTGCTCGCGCAGCCCCGAGTCCATGTCCAGGAAGAGCACGCCCTGGGACTCGAGGTCCTCCTTGAGCTTGTGGTAGACGACCTCGCTCTCGTACTGGGCGCCGACGCCGGCGAGGTACTTCTTCTCCGCCTCGGGGATCCCGAGCTTGTCCCACGTGTCCTTGATGTCCGACGGCAGGTCTTCCCACGACTTCGCCTGCTTCTCGGTCGGCCGGATGTAATAGAAGATGTTGTCGAAGTCGATGCCCGTGACGTCCCCGCCCCAGGTCGGGAGCGGGCGCGCCAGGAAGTACTCGAGCGACTTAAGTCGGTACTTGCGCATCCACTCCGGCTCGTTCTTGTGCTCGGAGATCGCGGCGACGAGCTCCGGTGAAAGGCCCCGGCCGGACTTGAAGAAGTAGTCCTCGGCAGCGTCGGGAGAGTGGAAGCCGTACTTGTAGTCGCTGCCGATCTCGGCGACGACCTGAGTTTCGGTTTCGGTGACTGCGGCCATCAGCTCTCGACCTTCTCGGGGATGAATGCTTCGTACCCTTCTGCTTCCAGTGTATGCGCCAGCTCCGGTCCGCCCTCGGCGACGATACGTCCGTCCACGAAAACGTGGACGAAGTCAGGCTCGATGTAGTTGAGAATCCGCTGGTAGTGCGTGATTACGAGCGCGCCCGTCTCAGGGCCAACCAGCTCGCGGACGCCGGCGGCGACGATCTTCAGCGCGTCGATGTCGAGGCCAGAATCGGTCTCGTCGAGCACGGCGATGCGTGGCTTCAGCATCGCCATCTGCAGGATCTCGACGCGCTTCTTCTCGCCACCAGAGAAGCCGTCGTTCACGTAGCGCTGCCCGAGCTCCTTGGGGATCCGGAGGCGCTCCATCGCGGCCATCATCTCCTTGCGGAACTCGGGGATCGGGATCGGATCGTCCTCGCTGGCCCGCGCCTTCCGGATCGCGTTGATCGCGGATCGCATGAAGCTCGTCACGGTGACACCGGGGATTGCGTGCGGGTACTGGAACGCGAGGAAGAGCCCGCGCTGTGCGCGCACGTCGGCGCCGAGCTCGGTGACGTCGTCGCCGTCGAAGAGGATCTGCCCGTCGGTGATCTCGTAGGCCGGATGTCCCATCAGGGCATAGGCAAGGGTCGACTTGCCCGAGCCGTTCGGTCCCATCACCGCGTGGATCTGGTCCGTGTCCACGGTGAGGTCGACGCCCTTGACGATCTCGGTGCCGTCTTCGAGCGCGACGTGGAGGTTCTTCAGCTCCAGTAGTGCCAAGCGTTCCTTCCTGTCCCCTGACGCAGAAACGGCGGGCCTTCCGCCCGCCCTCTTGGCCCCATGGTAGCAATGCGCCCCGTCGCCCGGACGCACCCGAACCCGCTGCTATCGTGGGTCTATGCCCTTTGGAATCGGGCTTCCCGAGATCCTCATCTTCCTCGTCGTCGTGCTCCTCCTCTTCGGAGCGTCGCGCGTACCCGAGATTGGGCGCTCGCTCGGCAAGGGCATGCGCGAGTTCAAGGACGCGGTCTCCGGGCGCGACGAAGACGACCGGCCGCAGCCGCTTCCGCGCGCGCCGGAGGACGAGGAGCAGGTGGCCTCGCCCCCGCGCGAGCGCGACACAGTCTCCTAACGCCCATGCCTAGGCTCAGGCGCCTTCCGCGCCGGCTCGGCTACGGCGAGGAGGCGACGCTCGTCGAGCATCTCGACGAGCTCCGTTCGCGCCTGATCGTCTCGCTGCTTGCCGTCGGCGTCTTCTTCCCGGTCGCGTACATCTTCCATGAGCGTCTCGTTCGCTGGCTGATGCGGCCGCTGCCGGACGGCACGCACATCGTCACGCTCGGCGTCACCGAGCCGTTCACGACCGCGGTCAAGGTCAGCTTCTATGCGGCTGTCGCCGCGGCGTTCCCGGTGCTGGTCTGGCAGGCGTGGAGCTTCTTCGCTCCCGCCGTCGAGGAAGGCCGCCAGAAAGTCGTCGCCCGCTTCGTCGCGTTCGCAACGGTTCTCTTCGCCGGCGGGATGGCGTTCGCGTACTTCGTGATCCTCCCGCTCGCCCTCAAGTTCCTGACGAACTTCGACGACGACCTCTACGACATTCAGATCCGAGCGAGCTACTACCTCTCGTTTGCGGCGCTGATGATCTTCGCCACCGGCCTCGTCTTCCAGCTCCCCATCTTCGTCCTGGCGCTGGTGCGGCTGCGGATCCTGACCACGGACCAGCTTCGGCGGAATCGCAAGATCGCGTACGTCTCCCTGCTCGGCGCCGCGATCCTGCTCCCGACGGTCGACCCCGTCTCGCTCGCGTTCGAGGTTGCGCCGCTCTGGCTGCTCTTCGAAGGCTCGATCTGGTTGTCCGTCGCGATGGAGCGACGATGGGCGGCCCGAGGCGAACTCGTCACGGAATGACCATCGCCGCTCGCTACCCTAGGGACGCCCATGGCGCGATCGGCACAACGCAGGACTAGACAGCGCGGCGAGCGACGGCCGACGCCGCGTGCTGCCGCCGCTCCTGCCGCGCGCAAGCCGGCGCCGAGCTACGAGGACACGATGTTCTTCCCGCGCCTGCGCCGGCAGGCGAAGTGGATGTTCGTCTTCCTCGCACTCGTCTTCGGGCTCGGCTACGTGATCTTCAACGTCGGCGGCACGATCCCGGGCGTCGGTCTCGGCGACGTGCTCTCGGATCTCGGGCAAAACTCGGCCGGGGGCGTCAGCGAGGGAGACGCGCGCGACAAGATCAAGGATCACCCCAACGACCCGACCGGCTACTACGACCTGGCGACCGCGCTCCAGCGCAACGGCAAGAACGAGGAGGCGATCGCCCCTCTCGGGCGCTACCTGGAGTTGAAGCCGCGCGACCGCACCGCGCTCGGCATGCTCGCCGGCCTCCACCTGACGAAGGCGCGGCGCGCCCAGGAAGACGCTGCGCGCGCGCAGTTCGAGCTCACCCAGCTCACGGGCGGCGACGTCCTCACGCCGGGCGCCAGCAGCCAGTTCGGCCAGAGCTTCGGCCAGGGGAGGATCACGCAGCTGCTCTCCGAGGACTTGACCCAGCGGCTGAGCCAGAGCTACGTCTCGGCGCAGGAGTCGTACCGCGGGGCCGCCGACGCCTACAAGAAGCTGATTGGAGTCCTGCCGGACGCCGACGAGGTCGAGCAACCGTCGATCTTCCTGCAGCTCGCGTTCGCGGCCCAGTCGGCGAACGACCTCAAAGAGGCGATTGCGGCGTACAGGCGCTACCTCGTCGTCGCCCCGGACTCGCCCAACGAGGAGGGCGTCCGGCAGCAGATCAAGCAGCTCGAGGCGGCACAGAAGGCTCAGGCCGCCGCGCAGACCAGCCAGCGCTGAAGCCGTACCGGGGTAGAATCCCCCGAGCTTTTTTCGACCGAGGGGGAGGATTGAACTTCGACATCAAGACCGAGCGGCTGGACGACAACTCCTACGTGATCGCCCTTGCGGGCGAGGTCGACCTGTACACGGCCCCGGAGTTCAAGCAGCAGCTCCTCGACGTGATCGCGCAGGGCGCCAAGGACGTCGTCGTCGACTTCTCCGACACGACGTTCATCGACTCGACGACGCTCGGTGTCCTCGTCGGCGGCGTCAAGCGGCTACGCACGAACGAGGGTCAGCTGTCGCTCGTCTGCAGCGACCGGAACATCACGAAGATCTTCGAGATCACCGGGCTCGACCGCGTCTTCACGATCTATGGAAGCCGCGACGAGGCCCTCTCGGGAATCGGTTCGGCGACGCAGCCGTCGGCATAGATTGAGGCGGTCGGCGCTTCTCTCGCTCGCCGCGATCGCGCTCGCCGGGTGCGGGACCGGTGGGCTCTCCGACGAAAACGCCGACGTAACCCAGGGCAAGCTCCTCTTCAAGCAGAAGTGCGGCAGTTGCCACGCGCTGAAGGAGGCGGACACGGCGGGGAGGATCGGTCCGAACCTCGACCAGGCGTTCGCCGGGCCGCGCATGGAGGACTTCGACGAGAGCGCGATTCGTGAGGTCGTCCGGCACCAGATCGACTACCCGATCCCTCCGATGCCGGAAGATCTGTATGAGGGCGAGCAAGCCGACGACGTCGCGGCGTACGTCGCCGAGGTCGCCGCGAACCCCGACGCCAAGGTCGCGCTGCCCGCAGGCGCCGGAGGCGACGACCCGAAGCTCCTGTTCGAGTCGAACTGCGGCAGCTGCCACGTCCTGGCGGACGCCGGTACCAGCGGGACGATCGGGCCGAACCTCGATCAGTCCAAGCCGGCGCTGCAACGGGCGGTCACGCAGATCACGAACGGCGGCGGCGGGATGCCTCCGTTCAAGGGTCAGCTGACCGAGCAGCAGATCCGCGCGCTGGCGCAGTACATCGTCCGCGCGACGCGAGGCTGATTCGCCTCAGCTGATCGCGTCACGCTCCACCACGGCGACGTAGCCAGGGCCGTCGTCGATGAAGCGACTTGCAACCCAGCCGGTTCCCTCTACGAGGCGCATCACCTCTTCGCGCGAGGCGAAGAGGACGTCGTACCAGGGAGTCGCGTACTGCCGGTAGCGCACGCGGAGGCGCTCGACACCGCCCATCTTCCCGCGCGCCCGGTTGCGTGCCTGGTACCCGAGCGCGAGCTCCGAGGCCCCGTCGTATGGGTCGTAGGAGCCAACCAGCATGCGGACCTTGTCGGCGGCATGACGGCTGAGCTTTCGGAGCAGGCGTCGACCCTGGTGCTCGCCGCCGAGGAGGCCGAGGTTGTTCCCGAGCAGCAGGATCGTGTCGAAGCGCTCGCCGGCCTCGAGGGCACTGTCGAGGGTTCCCAGCCGCGCGTCGGGGAGACCCCGCTTGCGCGCAACATCGACAGCGAGTGGGGACACGTCGATCCCGACCACCTCGTGACCGCGGCTCTGAAGGTGCAAGCCGACGCGCCCTGCGCCGCAGCCGAAATCGAGGACCCGCCCGCGCACGAACCGCATCGCGCGCCGCTCCTGTGTCCACCAGGACAGGAACGGCGCCAGGTAATAGTCCGGCTCACCGGTGAAGACGCAACCGTCGTCGCGCTCAACGACTTCGACGACGCGGCGCCCGGCGAGAAGGTCGGTCAGCATCTGCCCGAAGGCGTCCTCGGAAGGCTGGAGAATCCTGCGCAGCAAGCGGCGCTAGCCGGCGATCTCTTCGCGCTCTTCTTCGAGGTCGACGACGACGTGGGTGATCGGCACGTCGAAGCGCTCGCGCGCGGCCTGGACGATCCCGCGCTCGAGCCACAGTGAGCGCCCCTCGGGATGCGTCGAGATGATGATCTCGTCCGCGCCGAACGTCCTCAGCTGGTCCTCGATCGCCTGAAGCGGATCGGCCTCGCCCACCTCGCCGTCGCAGTTGACCCCGACCTCGCGCAACCGCGAGAGGCTGTGGGCGAGCCGGTCCTGGGCTTGTGCCCGGGCCGCGTCCTCGTCCGAGGCGACGAACCGCACGCGAGAGAGGAGCGTCGGGCAGATCACGCGCACCCGCTCGTCGAAGTCCTCCGCGCGGCGGCGGATCTCCTCGCGCAAGGTCTCCCCGCCGACGGTTTCGTTCGCGATCACGAGGATCCGCCGCTCACCCGGCGCGCTGCGACGGCTCGACGCCGTCCGCACCGGCGGCTCGCGGCGGGCACGGAGGACCCAGGCGATCGCAGCGCCGGTGAGGATCACGAACACCGCCACGCCGAGCCAGCGGTTGATCGCCGCCGCGACGACGATCAGCGCGAAGTACCCGACCGCAAGGATGACCAGACGAAATGCATCGGCCTCGCTCTTGAACGGGTTTCTCACGCCGCTGGCCGCCTCCCGCTCCCGCCCGGCAGAGCCCGGCTCCGCCGCGGGAGGCTGACGCCCCTGGACGCGCTCCGCGAGGCGGGCCGTGCTACTTGCACTGTCCCGCCTCGCTCCGCTTCCCAGAGACGCCCCAGCGACGTGAGAACGGGCATCGCATTACAGGAGGTAGACCGTCGAGTAGACCACGATCCACATTACGTCGACGAAGTGCCAGTAGATGCCCGGAATCTCGACGCCGGCATGGTGCTGGGGCGAGAAATGGCCGCGGAAAGCCCGAATCGTTGCGAACGTCAGCAGCGTCAGCCCGACGAAGACATGGGCGCCATGGAGGCCGGTCAGGCCGTAGAAGATCGTCCCGAACGCGCCGTCGGAGGGGCTGAAGCCGACGCGCGAGTACTCGCGCACCTGAGTCAACAGGAAGACGGTGCCAAGCGCGAGGGTCAGCACGAGCCCGGCCTGGAGCCCGGCCCGCGAGCCCCGCTTGATCGACTGCAGCGCCCAGTGAATCGTGAAACTCGAGGTGACGAGGATCGCCGTGTTGACGCCGGCGACGAACTTCGGCAGCTCGAACGGCTCGAGCGGCCACTCCGCCTCGCCGTTGACGCGCACGAAGAAGTACGCCGTGAAGAACGAGCCGAAGAGCATCACCTCGGAGGCGATGAAGAGCAGCATCCCGAGGATCGGAGCCTCGACCCGCGAGCTCTTGTGCGCCTCGGGCGGGTGGAGCGCGTGCGCGTCGTGCGCGGTTTCGGCGTGAGTCGTCATGCCTGCGCCGGCTCGGCGCCCACCTCCTCGGCGGAGATGACGACGTGCTCCACCGGCACTCCGGCGTCGTTGTGGAGCCGCTGCACGAGATCCTTGCGCAGCCATGGAGACTCCGCGGGCTGGAACGTGGAGACGATGATCTCGTCGATTCGCTCGTCCTCGATCGCCTGCATGGCCGCCGTGTACGGATCTGGATGAGCGACTTGCCCGTGCGCCTCGATCCCGGCCGCACGGAGCTCGGAGAGGGCACGCCGGAGCCGTCGCTCGGCTTCCGGATGGGAAGACTGCGTCGGGTCGCTCTGCGGCGAGATGATCAGGAAGCTCGCCGGTCCCCGAGAGGCACGCTCACGGATGCGCCCCAGCAGGGCGTCTCCGACGACCGTCTCGTTCGCGACCACGAGGACGTTCGTCGGGCCGCCCTCCTCGCCGACCTCGACGACGACGTGCTCGACGGGGACGTCGCCGGCCGCCTTCGTGACGCGGTCGACGACGTTCTTCCGCATCCAGCCGGACTTCTCGACGGGATGGGTCGAGAGGATCACATCGGTCGGCTTCGGATCGAGCATCCCGAATGCATCGCGGACGGCGTCCTCCGGGTTGTTCTCCACGACCAGGCCGTGGGCAGGGATCCCGGCCTCTCGAAGCGCCGCCAGGGTCCGGTCGAGGCGTCGCCCGGCGGCGGCGCGCCGGGTGTCCTCGTAGACCACGTAGCCCGCGCTCGGCGCGTTCACCGGAGCGAGCACGGTCACGAGCTCGACGTCCTGCTCCAAGGCCTTCGCCTTCACGGCGTCGATCAGGGCGCGGCCCGTCACCGTCTCGTTCGCGACGACGAGGATGTGCCGGCTCAAGCTCGCACCTCATCGTGCTCGGCGCGTATCTCCTCGCGCTCGCCGTTGAAGACGGCGTGGCGCGCTCCCGGCACGCCGTACTCGTACGGGTTCCCGACCACCTGCGGGATCTCGTCGAAGTTGAAGAGCGGCGGCGGCGAGGACACCTGCCACTCGAGCGTCATCCCGCGCCAGGGGTTGGCCGACGCCCGCGGACCGCGGATCCAGCTGACGAGCATGTTGTAGACGAAGATCAGGAACGACACTCCGAGCACGAACGACGAGATCGAGATCACGAGGTTCCAGTCCCCGAACTGCGGGTCGTAGGTGTAGACGCGACGCGGCATCCCCTGAATCCCGATGATGTGCATCGGGAAGAAGGTCGCGTTGAACGCCACGAACGTGAGCCAGAAGTGCAGCTTGCCGAGCCCCTCGTTGTACATCCGCCCCGTCATCTTCGGGAACCAGTAGTAGATGCCGGCGAAGATCGTGAAGAGCGACCCGCCGAGGAGCACGTAGTGGATGTGGGCGACGATGAAGTACGTGTCGGAGGCGTGGATGTCGATCGGGACCGCGCCGAGGAAGATCCCAGAGAGGCCGCCGATCACGAACTGGGAGACGAAGCCGAGCGCCCATAACATCGGCGTCGAGAAGTTGATCTTCCCCTCCCAGGTCGTGGCGAGCCAGGAGAAGACCTTGATCCCCGTCGGCACGGCGATCAGCAGCGTCGTGATCATCATCGGGATGCGGAGCCACGTCGCCATCCCGGCGACAAACATGTGGTGCGCCCAAACGGAGAAACCGAGAATCAGGATCGCGACCAGCGATAACGCCATCAGCCGGTAGCCGAAGATCGGCTTCCGTGACATCGTCGAGATCACCTCGGAGGCGATCCCGAAGCCGGGCAGGATCATGATGTAGACCGCCGGGTGGGAGTAGAACCAGAAAATGTGCTGGTACCCGAGCGGATAGCCGCCCTCGGTCATGTCGAAGAAGTTCGTGTGCATGACCTTGTCGAACATCACGAAGAACTGCGAGCCGGCGATGAACGGCGTCGCGATCACGACGAGGAGTGAGGTCGTGAAGTTCGCCCAGACGAGCAGCGGCATGCGCCAGAACGTCATCCCCGGCGCCCGCATCGTGATGATCGTGACCAGGAAGTTGAGCGCGGTCATGATCGACGACGCACCGGCCCACTGGACGGCCATCGAGAAGAAGACGTTGCCGAACGGCTGCTCGACCGAGAGCGGCGCGTAGTTCGTCCAGCCGGCGCCGAAGCCGGGGAAGAAGAAGCTGGTGAGCATCATGATCCCGGCGATCGGGAGCAGCCAGTACGAGAGGGCGTTCAGCCTCGGGAACGCCATGTCCGGCGCGCCGATCATCAGCGGCAGGACGTAGTTCGCGAGCCCGGCGAACGCCGGGATCACGAACAGGAAGATCATCAGCGAGGCGTGGACCGAGAAGAGCTCGTTGTAGGTCTGAGGGTCGACGAAGTCCGCCTCCGGCTGCGCGAGCTCGGCGCGAACGAGCATCGCCAGCAGCCCTCCGGCGAGGAAGAAGAGGATCGTCGTCGTGACGTATTGGATCCCGATCACCTTGTGATCGGTGTTGATCCGGAAGTAGTCCGTCCACTTGCGGGCGCCGTGCCCGGAGTGGTCCTCGGGCTTCGTCGGCTGGCCGAGCGCCCAGGCGATCCAGTAGTCGAAGGCTCCGAGGCCGGCGAGGAAGCCGATCGGCGCCGCGGTCAGCGCGGCGACGGTGATGATCGCCTCCCAGAGCAAGATCGGCTCCCATCCGGCCAACGCGCGGATTCCGACCACGATGCCGAAGCCGATCCCGAAGAAGAGCGCCGTCATCCAGGCGGCGCGCACCCAGCCGGGCCCCAACAGAAGCCGCCGCCAGCTCACCTACTCCGCCTCCACGTCTCGAATTCGGATCTCGACATTACGATCGCTCGAGTGCGCATCAGCGCATGTCCCAGTCCACAGAGCTCGGTACAGATGAACGGGAAGTTCCCTAGCTTCGTCGGCGTAACCGTGATTTCGGTCTTCAGTCCGGGCACCGCGTCCTGCTTCTGGCGGAACTCGGGGACGAAAAACGAGTGGATGACGTCGCGGGCAGTCAAATGGAGCCGCGCGGGGCGGTCGAGCGGCAGGAGGAGGTTGGGCGAGGTCTTGCAACGTTCGTCGACACGAAGTGACGCGCGAACACCGTTGAAGCAGATGAAGCCGTCCAGATCCTCCCTCGCTCCCGGCGGCGGATAGGCCACCGTCCAGGCGAACTGCTGGCCGAGGATCTCGACGCGCATCGAGTTCGCCGGGTCTCGGTCGTTCTGGGCGAGCGCAACCGAGCTGACAACGATCATGGCCAGCACGAGGATCAGCGGGATGACGGTCCAGATGATCTCGATGCCGGTGTGGCCGTGAACCGGAGGACCGTCGGAGTCGTCGTCCGGCTTCGCACGGAACTTGATCAACGAGTACACGCTCAGCGAGGCGACGACCGAGAAAATCGCGATGCAGATCGCCGTCACGAACCAGAACACGAAGTCGATCCGGCCACCCTCCTCCGAGGCCTGCTCGGGTAGCCAGGGAATGAAGATCGCGACCGCGGTCGCAGCCGCGGCGAGGACGAGAGCGACTAGGAGAACGCGAATGAGCGATCCCGCGCGCACCGCCGCGAGCCTACAGGCTCACGACGCAAGTTAGCGGGCCGAAGGGAATGGGTAAAGACCCGGGCGCCTAGGGAGACGTAAACAGAAGGAGGAACCAATGGGACTCGGTGTCAGTTTGTTCTTGATCGCGATCGGCGCGATCCTCGTCTGGGGTGTCACGAGCGACGTCGCGGGCATCAGCGAGGACGCGATCGGCGTGATCTTGATGATCGTCGGAGGCGCCGGCCTGTTGCTCTCGATGCTGTTCTGGTCGAGCTGGGGCGGGCCCGGGTACTTCGGCCGCCGCCGCGAGACCTACGTCGAAGAGCGGCCGCCGCCGCCGGCTTAGGCATCGCTTGCGGTGCCGACTTCAGGATGCCGGGCTTTTGCCCGGCATCCGTCTGAAACGACCGGTCGACACACTCGACCTAGTCGAAGCCGCTTCTAGAACAAACCCGTTAAGGGGTCTACAGCAGCACCACGGAGCTGCACCTCGAAATGGAGGTGCGGCCCCGTTGCGCGACCGCTCGCGCCGATGCGGCCGATCCGCTGTCCGCTTGCGACCTGCCGGCCGACGCGGACACCGACCCGCGAGAGATGTGAGTACATCGTCTGCACGCCGGCGCCGTGGGCGATCGTGACGAGGTAGCCCCATCCGCCCGCGCTCCAGCCGGCGAATGTGACCCGGCCAGAAGCTGCCGCCGTCACAGGCGTACCGCGCGCGCCCGGGTAGTCGATCCCGCTGTGAAACCTGTTGCCGCGCGGCCCGAAGAGGTCGGTGTACGGGCCGGCGACGGGAGCCGCCAGAGGGATCGGGCAGACTGGCAGCGGCGCTCTGAGGGCGGCGACGACCGCGCTTCCAGCCTGGCCGTCGGCCTGTAGCCCGGCCCAGCGCTGGAACTTCCTCAGGGCCCGCGCGGTTGAGCCGCCGAAGGTGCCGTCGAGGTTCCCGGACGGAAAGCCGTGCCAGGCCAGGGCAAACTGCAAGGCCGCGACGTCCCAGCCGCGCATTCCGGCGAGGAGCACGCGGCGCCCTAGCGGTGCGCGACGGCCGTAGCGGCCCAGGGCCATCCGCGTCCCGTGGCCGGGAACGCCGTCGACGGCGATGCCTGCACGCCGCTGAAAGTGTTTGACCGCGGAGACCGTGCGCTCGCTGAGCACGCCGTCGACGGAGCCTGCGTACACGCCGCGGTGTCGAAGTCCGACCTGGAGCGCCGCAATCTCGGGATCGCCGGCTGCGAAGGCGTTTGGCGCGAGGAGGAGCGCAACGAAGAGTGTGGCGGCCGCAAGTCTCTTCATCTCGGGTACCTCCCTCGGACGAGGGATCGCTCCTTGTATCGGCATGTCTTCGCGCTTCTTTAGCGTGCCTGTTCGTATCTCCGCGCGACCTCCTGCCAGTTAATGACGTTCCACCACGCGTCCAGATAGTCGGGACGCCGGTTCTGATACTTCAGGTAGTAGGCGTGCTCCCAGACGTCGATGCCGATCAGCGGCGTGTCCGACTGGATCAGCGGGCTGTCCTGGTTCGCCGTCGAGTAGACGACAAGGCCCGTCCCGTCCCAGACGAGCCAGCTCCAGCCGCTGCCGAAGCGCTTCACCCCTGCGTCGTTCATCAGCTCGACGAGCTGGTCGAGACTGCCGAAGGTCGAGTTGATCGCGTCGGCGACCTCGCCGGTCGGCTCGCCGCCTCCGTTCGGGCTCATGATCTCCCAGAAGAGCGAATGGTTCGCGTGGCCGCCGGCGTTGTTGCGCACAGCGGTGCGGATCTCCTCGGGCATCGCATCCAGGCTGGAGAGGACGGACTCGACGGGATTGTCGGCCCATTCCGTGCCCTCGAGCGCCTTGTTCGCGTTGTCGACGTACGCCTGGTGATGCTTGTCGTGGTGCAGGCGCATCGTGTGCTCGTCGATGTGCGGCTCGAGCGCGGCATAGTCGTACGGAAGCGGTGGGACTTCGAACGGCATGACTCCTCCTCCCAAATCGCGCGAGATCGCTTAGGAGCAGCCTAAACCCATGGCTACACTGCCACGCCTGGGCCGTTAGCTCAGCTGGTAGAGCAGGGGACTCTTAATCCCAAGGTCGAAGGTTCGAATCCTTCACGGCCCATCGCGCAGCGATGCCCGCGAAGCGGGCCGTGGAAGGGGTCTGGGGAAACCGGGAGGTCTCCTCAGCTACAGGCGTGCCATGCGAGCTCATTACAGGCCTCTAACAGCGCGGCACTACGCTGGGAACGTGAAAATTCTGCGGCTTATCGTGGCTTCGAGCCTTCTCGTGGTCGGCCTGCTCGCAGCGGGTGCCGTGGCAGTGGCGAAGGCCCCTTCGAGCGAGGTGCGCTCCCAGGCCGAGTGCAGTCAGACCTCGACCGGGCTGATCCCGCTCACGGATCTCGGCAAGCGGCGCTACAAGGGACACCGGGGAGGGCTCTACCCGAACGGGCTGAACCACGCGGGTCGGGTCTACCTACGGCGGGGGCTCGCCGCCGCCAAGCGCGTACGGCCGGTGAACGGGCGCGTCGTGCTCCTTTCGATTGGCATGTCGAACACGACGCAGGAGTTTCAACCGTTCATGCGACTAGCTGCAGGTGACTCTGACCTCAGCCCGACGGTGAAGCTCATCGACGGCGCGATGGGCGGCTGGGACGCGCGACGGGTGTCGCGGCCGGCCGGCGGGTACTGGACAGCGCTGGATCGCCGGCTTCGTGGTCAAGGCGTCTCGCCGCTCGAGGTACAGGTCGTCTGGCTGAAGGAGGCGATTGCCGGCGAGGACCGTCCGTTCCCGCAAGACGCCAAGGCCCTGAAGAGCCATCTACGGGCGATCGTCCAGATCCTCCCCCGGCGGTTCCCGAACCTTCGCCTGATCTACACGTCCAGCCGCACCTACGCGGGCTACGCCGTCACGGCGCTCAACCCGGAGCCGGCTGCATACGACAGCGCCTACGCCGTGCGTTGGCTCGTCCAGGATCGGATCGAAGGCAGGCTGAATGGCCCGTGGATCGGCTGGGGGCCGTACCTCTGGACGGACGGCCTGCGCGCGAGGGCGGACGGACTCACGTGGACCTGCGAGGACGTCCGGAAGGACGGGACACATCCCTCGCCCGCGGGCGCCGGAAAGGTCGCCCGGGCGCTGCTCCAGTTCTTCAAGACCGATCCGACCGCCAAGACCTGGTTCACACGCACGGGCTAGGAGGGCGGCTGCTGCTGCGTAGGCTTCCCGGCCGTGAAAGTCCTGTCCGTCGTCGGGAACCGGCCGCAGTTCATCAAGTCGGGGCCGCTGTCGGTCGCGTTGCGGGATCGCGGGATCGACGAAGTGGTCGTCCACACAGGCCAGCACTACGACCGCGAGCTCTCGCAGGTGTTCTTCGACGAGCTCGAGCTGCCGGCGCCGGCCTACAGCCTCGACCTCCAGACCGCGGATCCGGGGCTGATGGAGCCGGGGATCGCGGCGGTCATCGGGGGCGAGCAGCCGGACTGGGTGCTGGTGTACGGGGACACGAACTCGACCCTCGCCGGGGCCAGAGCCGCCGGTGACGCACCCGTCGCGCACGTCGAAGCGGGACTGCGGAGCGGCGACCTGGCGATGCCCGAGGAGCACAACCGGATCGAGGTCGACCGCATCGCCTCGCTCCTCCTGTGTCCGGACGACCGCTCACGCGACGTGCTCCGTGCCGAAGCGGTCCCGGGTCGCGTCGAGGTCGTCGGCGATGTGATGGCGGATGCCAACTTCAAGCTCGCGCCGATCGCGCGCGAGCGCTCGCCGATCCTCGCCGCCTTGGAGTTGGAGCCCGGCGCCTACGCGGTCGCGACCGTCCATCGCGAGGCCAATGTGCAGCCCGAGCGCCTGGCGCGGATCTTCGAAGGCCTGAGTCGAATCGAGGATCCCGTGATCCTTCCGGCGCACCCACGCACTGCTGCTGTGGCCACGTCTGAGGATCTGACTCCGAGCCGCATCCGGATGATCCAGCCCCTTGGGTACCTCGACTTCGCCGCGCTGGCCTCGCAGGCCCGTGTGATCCTCACCGACTCGGGCGGCCTGCAGAAAGAGGCGTACTGGTACGGCGTCCCCTGTGTGACGCTGCGGCCGTCGACCGAGTGGAAGGACACGGTCGAGGTCGGAGCGAACGTTCTTGTCGACGACGATCCCGATGCGATCGCGGAGGCCGCGGCCAATGCGCAGATGCCTAAGAGACGACCGGAGCTGTACGGCGACGGCCGCGCGGCGGAACGGATCGCAGACGTTCTGATTACCTTTTGACGATGCTCGAAGAGACACTCGAACAACAAGAAGCGCCCGAAGCGGAGACCAAGACCTGGGACGCGGCCGTCGTCGGGGCGGGCTACGTCGGCGTCCCGCTGGCGCACACGCTCGCCGACGCGGGGCGCACGGTGCTGCTGATCGACATCTCGGCGGAGCTCGTCGCCGCGCTCAACCGCGGCGAAAGCCACATCACCGACGTTCCGTCCGACGACCTCGCCCGGCACGTCCACGGCGGACGCATTCGCGCCACCACGCAGTACGACGAGCTTCGAAACGCAAATGCGATCCTGATCGCGCTGCCGACGCCGCTCTCGAAGCAGCGGGAGCCGGACCTCTCGATTGTGATCTCGGCGACGGAGCAGGTCGCCGCGCGCCTCCGGAGCGGCCACCTCGTCATCCTCGAGTCGACCACCTATCCGCGGACGACGCGGGAGGTGATCCAGCCGATCCTCGAGCGCTCTGGCCTGCAGGCCGGACGAGATTTCCACCTCGCCTTCTCACCGGAGCGCGTCGACCCCGGCAACGGGACCTGGACGACGAGGAACGTCCCGAAGATCGTCGGCGGGGTCACGCCCGCCTGCACGGACCGCGCCGCCCAGTTGTACGAGGGCGCCGTCGATTCCGTCCACGCCGTCACGACGCCCGAGGCCGCCGAGCTGACGAAGCTGCTCGAGAACATCTTCCGCGCCGTCAACATCGCGCTCGTCAACGAGCTCGCACAGCTCTGCGAGCGCATGGGCATCGACGTCTGGGAGGTGATCGAGGCGGCGGCGACCAAGCCGTTCGGCTTCATGAGCTTCCAGCCCGGTCCCGGGCTCGGAGGCCACTGCATCCCGATCGACCCCTTCTACTTGACCTGGAAGGCGCGGGAGTACGGCTTCTACACCGAGTTCATCGAGCTCGCCGGCAAGGTCAACGAGAACATGCCGTACTACTGCCGTTCGCTCGTCTCGCAGGCGCTGAACCACGGCCGCCAACGCTCGCTGAGCGGCTCCAAGGTGCTCGTGCTCGGCGTCGCGTACAAGGCCGACATCGGCGACACGCGCGAGTCTCCGGCGATCAAGCTGATCGAGCTGCTGCGCTCCGCCGGCGCCGAGCTCGCGTACCACGACCCGTTCGTACCCGAGCTGGACGACCTCGGACTACGGTCGGTCGAGCTCGACCCGGGCGGCTACGACTGCGTCGTGATCGTGACCGCGCACTCGCAGGTCGACTACGCGGATCTGGTCGAGCGCTCGCACGTCGTCGTCGACCTCCGCAACGCAACCGGCGCAGAGGGCCGCGCGAACCCGAAGGTCTGGAGCTTGTGATTGAGGTGGTTCGACTGGCGGCCTCAAACGGGCTCTCGGCGGCCCTGATGCACGTGAGGCGTTGTCCTCAGCCACGTCCGTATCAACCGATACGAACGCGGCCTGCGTCCTAGTCTCACGTGATCATGACCGTCGAGAACTCCGTCCCGGCCGCCAGCCGAACCACCGTCGGGCTCGTCGGCCTGGGCTACTGGGGCCCGAACCTCGCCCGGAACTTCGACGACCTCGCCGACCTCGCGTGGCTCTGCGACCTGTCGCCGGATCTCCGTGACCGCTATGGCACGCGGTATCCACACGCCCGGATGACCAACCGCTTCGAGGACATGCTCGAGGACTCGTCCGTCCAGGCCGTCATCGTCGCGACCCCGGTTCCGACGCACTACGACCTCGCCCGCCGCGCTCTCTCCGCCGGCAAGCACGTCTTCGTCGAGAAGCCGCCCGCGCTCAGCGGCACGGAAGCCGACGAGCTGGTCGCGCTCGCGGAAGAGCGGGATCTCGTCCTCCTCCCTGGCCACTTGCTCCTCTACCACCCTGCGGTCGCCAAGCTCCGCGAGCTGATTGAAGCCGGCGAGCTCGGCGACATCCTCTACATCTACGGCAACCGGCAGAACCTCGGGCAGATCCGCAAAGACGAGAACGCCCTCTGGTCGCTCGGCGTCCACGACCTCTCGGTGATCCTCCACCTCGTCGGCGAGGAGCCGAACGAGCTGTGGGCCCGGGGTGAGTCCTTCCACCACGAAGGCGTCGAGGACGTCGTCTTCTGCTACCTGCGCTTCCCCTCGGGCGTCGTGGCGCACATGCACCTGTCCTGGCTCGACCCGCACAAGAAGCGAGAGATGACGGTGGTCGGACGCAACAAGATGGCCGTCTTCGACGACATGGAGCTCGAGCGAAAGGTGACCGTCTACGACAAGGGCACCGAGCAGCCGGCCGAGAGCTACGGCGAGTGGCGCACGCGAACCGGCGACATCTACATCCCGAAGATTCCGAACGACGAGCCGCTCCGGCTCGAGTGCCGACACTTCCTCACGCTCGTCGCGGGTGACGGGGACCGCCTGACGGCCGCGCGGGACGGAGCGGCAGTCGTGCGGGTGCTCGAGCAGCTCCAGGCATCGCTGGAACGCGCCCCCGCCTGAAATGACCGGTCGAGACGTCGGGCGTCGGAACGTTGGCCTGTGAGCTACGACGCGGGCGAGAACGTCGTCATCTACCCGGGCACCGTGATCGGGGAGGGCTGCCGGATCGGAGACAACGTCGTCCTCGGCAAGCAGCCCGTCCTCTCTCAGCGATCGACGACCAAGCGCGAGGTGCTGCCGCCGCTCGAGCTCGGAGACGGCACGGTGGTCTCGACGGGCTCGGTCGTCTTCGCGGGGACGAAGATCGGCGCGCGCGCAATCCTGGGGGATCAAAGCTGCGTCCGCGAGCGGTGCGAGCTCGGCGACGACGTCGTGGTCGGCCGCGGGTCGCTCGTCGAGAACGACACGACGATCGGCGCCCGCACCAAGATCCAGGCGAACGCCTACGTCACGGCCTACTCGACGCTCGAGGAGGACGTCTTCGTCGCCCCCTGCGTCGTGACGACGAACGACAACTTCATGGGCCGGACCGAGCGTCGGCATGCGCTGCGGAAGGGGCCCACGATCCGGCGGGGCGCGCGCATCGGCGGCGGAGCAGTGCTCCTCCCCGGCATCGAGGTCGGCGAGGAGGCGTTCGTCGGCGCCGGCGCGGTTGTTTTACGCGACGTGCCGCCGCGAGCGCTCGTCGTCGGGAATCCGGCCCGTCAGATCAGGGACGTGCCCGACGAGGAGCTACTTCCGGACTAGGAGCAGCGTGTAGGGGCCGGCGCCGGGGTCGGAGATCTTCACCTGTACGAAGTACCGGCCCGCGCGGTGGGCGCGGTAGGCCAGCTTCTCGATCCAGCCGGGGCTGTCCGACTTGTCGACCCAGCGGCCGCTGAGCGCCCGGACGTCGTCGAGGCCGCGTGTGCCGGGGTTCCAGAGGACGAGGTTGACGTCGAGCCCTTTTTGTCCGTAGAGAGCGGCGCTGAGGCGCTCGCCCTTTTTGAGGCGAACCGAATAGACATCGTTCTGGTCATTCCAGAAATCGATGCTCGCACGGCGCTTGACGACACGGCGTCTGACGACTCGGGCAGCGCGCGCTCCCGCATCGTCGTTCGGCTCGTAGCGGTCGGGGGCGGGGAAGTCGCGGTTCCAGCTCACCGCTGTCGCAATGTCGAGCTTCCCCCAACCGCTCAACGCGTCCCGACCGGCGGTGCAGCGGCGGCAACCCGATGCGGTAGTTTGGTCGGCCGCCGAGCGCTCCAGGATCGCCCGGATCTGAGCCGCGCCCAGGTCCGGCCGGTTGCTGCGGAGGATCGTCGCGCCGGCCGTGACGATGGCGGAGGCGAAGGACGTCCCCTGCGCGTTTCGGAACTCCTGCGGCCCGCACTCGGAGTAGCCCTGCTCGAGACAGGTCGGGCGCAGCGCGGTCATCGAGCGCGGCAGGGTCGAGAAGAGATCGTCCCCCGGGGCGGCGATGTCGTTGTAGAGGTCGTCGCGGTTCGAGAACATCGGCACCGAGCCGTCACGTGCCAACGCGCTGACGCCGAGGACGTGGGGCAAGGCCGCGGGGTAGCTGGCGTAGTGCCACGGCCGCTCTTTCGCCAGATCGCTATTTCCGACCGCGGCGACCACGACCGCGCCCTTCCGGACCGCGTACTCGACCGCGCTCGCCTCCAGAGCCGAGTAGCTGTCGTGGTTCGGATCGAGGGGATCGCGCAGGCCCCCAAGGCTGAGGTTGATCACGCGCGCGCCTCGGTCCACGGCCCAGCGGATCGCGCGGGCCTCGGCCTCGAGGGGCACGACGCCGTCGTCGCGAACCACTTTCGCAACTATCAGCTTCGCGGGGAAGGCGAGCCCGGCAATGCCCTCGTTGTCCAGCCGCGCTGCGATCAGGCCGGCGACGAACGTCCCGTGCCCGTGCTTGTCCCTGAAGGCCGACCCACCCACGAATGTGGTCGCGGCCACGAGCTTCCCCTCGAACTCTGGATGGCCGCGGTCGATGCCGGAGTCGATGATCGCGACTCGTACGCCGTGGAGCCACGCCGGGCGGAACGCCCACGCCTCGAAGCCGCGAACGAACGGGATGTGCCACTGGCGGCTGAAGAAGGGGTCGGTCGGGACGAAGGAGACGCGCCGCTGCGCATTGAGGCGCTCCACGAATGTCACGCCGCGCATCCGCGCAACTCCGCGAGCGGTCTGAGCCTCCAGCGCGACGGCAAAGGGGCCAATCGTCGAGGCGGAGCCGCCGGTGCGAGCCTCGAGCCGCCGGGCGAAAGCGTCGACGTCGGTCCCCGGAGCGACGCCGACTGCGAAGCGTGCAGCTTCAGCCACACCAGGCAACATCAGGGCGGCGACGATCACTGCCAGGAACAACCTCATCGAGGCACCACCACCGTCGCGCTCGTTCCGGCGACCAGGCCTCGGCCCGGAGCCGGAACTCGCGCACGGTAGCTCCCAGGCGTGACGTCCAGGCTGGCGGTGAACCCACCCGTTGCGTCGACCGCCGTTCGGGCCACGACCTGCCAGGCTCGACCGTTCAGGCGCTGGACCTCCACGACGGTCCCGTTCAGCACCGGCCGAACAGTGCCGCTCAGCTCGGAGAGATCTCCCGGCGGCACGAGTGAGATCCTCGGCGCCACCCCGACGAGCGTGGCACCTGTGCGCGCCGAACCGGCGGCGAGCCGGTAACGAACGCTCACGGTCGGACGCACGGTCACCGAAAACGATCCGCCGGACCGGGGCTGGACCTGAGCGACACTCGTCCAGGTGGAGCCGGCCAGCTGCTCCAAGACGGCTTTGCCAACACCGCGCGCAACGCCGGTCAGCTTGCCGGCCGTACCGAAGGCGAGCGGCGCGGTGGGCGGAGTCAGTGCCAACACGCCGACCCGGAACCACGTCGACCGAAGACCCAGCTCACGGCGCGCGTCGCTGCCGCGGATGCTGGCTTCGCCAAGCGATCCGACGCCGGTGACCGTCGAGACGCGACTCGAGGCATTCACTGTGGTTCGAACGTCGGCAAGACGACCGGGCGCCTTCAGCACCTTCTGGAGCTTCGCTGCCGGGACCAAGACCGGGCCCCACGTGTGGTGAGGCGAGATCGAGTCGTACGGATCGTCGACTCCGACCAGGTACGGGACGTGATTCGAGCCGGGCCAGACGTCGGCGACCGAGGCTGTACGCCCGCCTGACGTCGAGTGGAAATACGTGGTCGCGACGCGGTCCCGGTACGTCAGGACTTCGCCGGCCGTCTCGTCAACCGCCTGGTTCGTCGAGTCCTCCTCTTCGTCGAGCCCACGATAGACCTGGCTCCGAACGTCGGGGAAGACGTCGAAAGCGCCGTTGGTCTTGCGCGTGGCGAGGGCGTAGGAGCGCGCCGCCACCGCCTGAGCCTTGAGCACCTCCGCCGCCCAGTCGTCCGGAACCTCTGCGGGGACGACGCCGTAGAGGTACTGCTCGAGCCCGACGAGGTTGATCGCCCTCAGGCGTCCACCGATGACGTCGACCTGGATCGTTCCGCGATAGCGGCGCCCGAGCCGCAACGGCTCTTCGCCGGGCAGGAACACGATCGGCCAGTCGAGCGCTACGCGTCCCTTGACACCGTTTGTCTTCACCTTCAGTCCGGGACCGAGCACCTGCTCGCCCGCCGGAAGCCGGCGGATCTTCCCGCTGGTCTCGCGCACGCGAAACGGCGCCGCGGAGGAGATCCTCAGGTTCCGCTTCCCCGATGCCAGCAGGACTCTGATCTTCGACACCGGCGCCTTGTCGAGCGAGGTTCCGCGGTAGTAGTGGGCGAGGATCCGCTCGTACGAGGTTCCTCGCCGCGCGAAGCCGTGCGCTCCCCACTGGCTCATGCCGACGCCGTGTCCCCACCCGCGGCCGTTGACCACGAAGACCGGATCGCCTGGGCGGACGCTCGGCACGGACTCGTGCGGCTTTCGGGCAAGCGGACTCGCCGACGCGATCCCGGCCACGAGAGCGCCGCAGATGACGCCTGCTGTCAGGGCGAGTGCGCGAGACATGGCGTGGTGACCCAATGTCCCCCACGGGGACGGCAATGAGGCTAGCGCATCAGCCGCCCGATAAACGGTTTCCTTACAGGGATTTCACGGAAAAGGATGAGTCGATGGCCGTTCGCACCGACAGCCTTCCTCCGCGCTACACCGACGTCGAGCACATTGCCCGGGGCGGGATGGGCGACGTTTACCGCGCGACGGACACCGTCCTCGGCCGAACCGTCGCGGTGAAGGTGCTCGCCGACCGCTACGCCGGCGACGCCGACGTCAGGCAGCGCTTCAAGAACGAAGGACGCGCAGCTGCGCGTCTCTCCGGGGCGCCGTCGACGGTGACGATCTTCGACGTCGGCGAGGCCGAGGAGCAGCCGTTCATCGTCATGGAGTTCCTCGAAGGCGGTTCGCTGGAGGATCGGCTCAAGGCCGGGCGGCCCAGCACGGAGGATGTTCTCCGGTGGCTCGAGCAGGCAGCCGCCGCCTTGGACGCCGGTCACGCCGCCGGCGTCGTCCACCGCGACGTCAAGCCGGGCAATCTTCTCCTCGACGGCCACGGCGAGCTGCATGTCGCCGACTTCGGCGTCGCGAGCGCCGTCGGTCTGGACTCGCTCACGATGACGGGGATGGTGCTCGGAACCTCGGGCTACCTCTCGCCCGAGCAGGCCCGCGGGGAGCGCGCCACGTCGGCAAGCGACCGCTACTCGCTCGCGGTCGTCGCCTGGGAGCTCTTGAGCGGAAGGCGACCGTTCGAGTCCGACAACCCCACGGCGGAAGCCGCGGCCCACGCGAACGCCGCGATCCCGTCGTTCTCCCCCGAGCTCGACCCCGTGTTCCAGCGAGCGCTGGCAAAGGATCCCGAGGCGCGTTATCCGACTGCGGCCGCCTTCGTCGACGACCTTCGGAGCGCGCTGGCCGTCCCGGAGCCGGCTGCGCCCCAGACCGCGCGCCGCCGGAGCTTCCTGGTCCCTGCGCTGGCCGTGCTGGCGCTGGGCCTCCTCGGCGGCGGGCTGGCCCTCGCGCAGGTCTTCGGCGGCGACGACCCGCAAACGCTGGTCGTCACGAAGCAGGGCCAGCGGCAGACGGTCACAGTCACGACCGAGGCCGAGCCGCCGCCTCCGCCTCCACCTCCGTCTCCGACCCCGGAGCGGCCGCCGAGTGCCGACGGCCAGGAGCTGACGGATCGGGCGACGAGCTTGCTTGCCCAACATCGGTGGGCCGAGGCCGAAGGCGTGGCCCGTCAGGCAGCCGCGAAGCTCCACGGCTCGGGCGAGCTCTACGAGGCCTATGCCGAGTACGACCTCGGCCGGGCACTCGCCGAGCAGGGCAAGTGCGCCGAGGCGCTCGAGCACTTGAACCGTTCCGAGCGGATCCAAGGGCACCGCCGCGAGATCGACGACGCCCGATCCCGCTGTCAATAGAGTTCGGCGCATGCGGCTTCTGGTCACCGGCGCCGCCGGGTTCATCGGCTCGAACTTCGTCCACTACTGGGTGGAGCGGCATCCCGACGACCACGTCGTCGCGCTCGATCTGTTGACCTATGCGGGCAACCGAGCCAACCTCGAGGGCGTCGAGCAGCAGATCGACTTCGTGGAAGGCGACATCGCGGACCTGGAGCTCGGGCGCCGGTTGCTCGAGCAGTACGACATCGACATGGTCGTCAACTTCGCCGCCGAGTCACACAACAGCCTCGCCGTCGTCGATCCGCGCCGCTTCTTCCACACCAACGTCGTCGGAACGCAGACGATCCTTGAAGCAGCGCGCGAAGTCGGCGGCCTCCAGCGCTTTCACCACGTCTCGACCTGCGAGGTGTACGGCGACCTGGCGCTCGACACGGACGAGAAGTTCACCGAGGAATCGCCGTACCGGCCGCGCACACCGTACAACGCCTCGAAGGCGGGCGCCGACCATGCCGTGCGCGCCTACTACGAGACCTTCGGGATCCCGATCTCGATCACGAACTGCTCGAACAACTACGGGCCGTACCAGTTCCCCGAGAAGGTGATCCCGCTCTTTGTGACCAATGCCCTCGACGACCTGCCGCTCCCCATGTACGCCTCGACGCAGAACAAGCGCGAGTGGCTGCACGTGCGCGATCACTGCCGCGCGATTGAGCTCGTGCTGGAAGCGGACGAGGCCGGAGAGACCTACAACGTCGGCTCGGGGATCGAGGCCTCGATCGAGGAGATCGCCGACCTCGTGCTCGAGCTCACCGGCAAGCCGGAGTCATTGAAGACGATCGTTCCCGACCGGCCCGGCCACGACCGCCGCTATCTGCTCAACTCGTCGAAGCTCCGCCGGGAGCACGGCTGGGAGCCGGAGATCCCCTGGGAGGTAGGGCTGCGCGAGACGGTCGAGTGGTACGCGGCGAACCGGGACTGGTGGGAGCCGCTGAAGGACCGCGCGCCGGTCGAGGAGACGGCCTGGCGCTAGGAAAGCCGCTCGAGACAGGCTCGCAGGCCCTCGCGCCAGTGCGGTAGCCGCGGAGCGCCCTTCTCGCTTCGCAGGACCGAGTAGGCCGGCCTCGGCGCCGGCGCGCCGAACTCGCCGGTCGTGATCCGCCGGACACGGCAGTCGAGCCCCGCCTCTTCGAAGACCGCCTCGGCGAAGTCGGCCCAGGTGCAGTCGCCGTCGGCGGCGACGTGCCAGACGCCGTGCGGCAGCTCGATCAGCTCTCGCGTGGCCTGGGCGAGGTGACCGACGTATGTGGGCGAGCCGCGCTGATCGGCGACGACTGCGACCTCGTCCCGCTCCTGGCCCAGGGGCAGCATCGTCCGCACGAAGTTGTGGCCGGTCCAGCCGAAGAGCCATGAGGAGCGGACGACCCAGCCCTCGCGAACCTTCTGCTCGCCCTCGAGCTTCGTCCGGCCGTAGACGCCCAGGGGGTTGGTCGGGTCGGACTCGAGGTACGGCTCCTGCTTGGCGCCGTCGAACACGTAGTCGCTCGAGTAGTAGACGACCGGCGCGCCCAGCGCGACGACGTTGCGTGTCCCCTCCACGTTCGCGCGACGCGCGCCATCCGGATCGGATTCCGCATCGTCGACCCTCGTCCAGGCAGCGGCGTGCAGGACCAGGTCCGGGCGGTCCTCGAGCGGAAAGGCGTCGGCGACGTCCCAGTCGGCGCGCGTCAGGGCACGGGCGTCGGGGAAGACCTCCGCGAGCGCCGTCCCGAGCAGGCCGCCGGCGCCGGTGATCAGGACGCGGCCGCGTCCCGGTGCGACAGGATCGGCGATTGGGTGCTCCAGAGGTGCTTGACGCGGGGATCGTCCCAGGGCACCTCGTTCTCGTCGGGATCCACTGGGTCGTACTCCGCGGTCACGTGGTAACAGAAGAGGAGGTCGGTCAGAGCCTCGAACCCGTGCGCATAGTGGCCCGGGATGTACACGGCGACGAAGTTGTCCTCGCCGATGTCCTCCGTGAACGTCTCGCCTGTCTCGCGGTCGAGCACGACGACGCGTGCGGTTCCCTCGAGGCAGGCGAAGAGGTCGTTCTGGCCGCGCTCGTGGTAGTGCAGGCCGCGGATCACGCCCTGGCGGGAGAACGAAACGTTGGTCTGGACGGTCGGCTCGGGCATCGCGCTCTCGCGACGCAGCTCGACGAACCAGCCGCGCTCGTCCTCGAAGCGGCGGAGTGGGACGACTTCGATGCCTTCCAGGCTCACGGCTTGTTGGCGCCGTTCTTCCGCACGAAGTCGTTGACCGCGTAGTACGCGTCGATCGACTCGCCCGCGTCGCCCCAGAAACCCTCGACGACGTCGTACTGCATCGTGCCCTGGTCGATGAACCAGTTGTTCACGTCCGTGATCTCGAGCTCGCCACGACCTGAGGGCTCGAGGTCGGGGATGATCTCGAACACCCGCGCGTCGTAGAAGTAGATGCCGGTGACAGCGAACTCGCTCGGAGGATCCTCCGGCTTCTCGTGGATCCTGACGACGCGGCCGTCGTCCAGCTCGGGGACGCCGAGATGGCGGAGATGCTCCGGGTCCTCTTCCCGTGCGAGCAAGATTCGGGCGCCCTTCGGCTCTTGGTCGAAGTTCTCGACTGCATGCCTGATCGAGCGCTCGAGGACGTTGTCGGCGAGCATGACCACGATCGGCTCGTTGGCGGCAAAGCGCTCCGCGAGGCCGAGCGCCTCGGCGATTCCGCCGGCCCGCTCCTGGTAGGCGTACGAGAGCCGGTCGATACCCCACTCGTGCCCGTTACCGAGGAGCCGGAGGAACTCGCCGGCATGCGTGCCGCCCGTCACCACCATCAGCTCGCGCACGTCGCACGTGACCAGGGCTTCGATGGCGTAGGTGACCATCGGGCGGTCGTAGATCGGCAGCAGGTGCTTGTTCGTGATCCGCGTGAGCGGATGGAGTCGCGTGCCGCTCCCGCCTGCCAGGATGACGCCCTTCATCGGCGCCGGATGCTACGGGTTAGGGTCCTACCATGAGCGACAACGAGCGCGAGCACCTCGTCGACACTGATCCGGAGGTCATCGAGGGCGAGGACGACATCCCGCGCCAGCCGGCGCCTCCGCTCGACCCCTATACGCCAGAGCCCGGGCCGAGACCCGGCGACCAGCGCGCGTTCAACGTGCTGCGGTGGGCGTGGGTGCCGGTCCTGTTCGCGGCGTTCCTGATCCTGATCGCGCTCTTCCGCTAGCGCGCTGCAGGGCGCAAGGCGGGGCTTGACGACCCCTCGAGCGGCGAGGGCTCGACGCGGAAGATCTTCGCGACCGACCCGGGCAGCCACCAGTTCCAGCGGCCGAAGATCTTCATCGCGCTCGGGACGAGCAGAGCCCGGATGATCGTCACGTCGATCAGGACCGCCGCCGCGAGGCCGAGGCCGAACTGCTGCAGCCCGACGATCGAGCCGGCGACGAAGCCCATGAACGCCGCGAACATGATCAGGCCGGCGGCGGTCACGAGCCGGCCGGTCTTGGCGAGGCCCTGCGTGACGGCGAGCCTGTTGTCGCGGGTCGCATCCCACTCCTCGCGCATCCGGCTGACGAGAAAGACTTCGTAGTCCATCGAGAGGCCGAAGAGCATCGCGAACAGGAAGACTGGGATCCAGCCCTCGATCTGGTCGAACTGGGTCAGGCCGAAGGGCTCGCCCGCACCGAGCTTGAACGCCAGCACGAGGATCCCGTACGCGGCGCCGATCGAGAGCAGGTTCAGGACGATCGCCTTCAAGGGCAGCAGCAACGAGCGGAACGCCCGCACGAGCAAGAGGTAGGTCAGGAGGAGGACGGCGAGAATGAGCCAGGGAAAGGCGCCATATGTCATGTCGAGGAAGTCGACACCGAACGGCGGCCCGCCACCTGCGAGCACTTCGACCCCGGCCGGAAAGGCCGCGGCCGGGACGATGACGTCCCGCAGCCGGTCGACGAACTCCTGCGCCGGAGGGAGGCCGTACTCGTGCTTGCCGATCGCGTCGATCTGGAGGTACCGGCCGGTGCGATCGACCGTCTGCGGACCGGCGGCGACGACCTCGGCCACCTCGGAGTCGCCGCGGAGCAGGCTCGCGAGCCGCTCCTTCGCCGCCACGACCTTAGGATCGCGCGCGCCGCCCGGTCGCCCGGTGTCGATCACAACCTTCGTCGGCGAGATCGCGCCTTCGCCGACCGCGCCGGTCAGGACGTTCAGCCCCTTCACGGCTTCGAGGTTCTGCGGCACGCCCTCGTTCGACCCGGGGCCGAGCTCCAGCGCGGTGATCGGCGTTGCCAGAGCGAGCAGCAGCGCCGTCGTGCCGATCGCGAACACGAGCGGCCGCCGCATGATCGTCCCCGCGAGCCTCGCCCAGAAGTTGCGTTCCTGGTCCTCACGGCGCTCGAGGATCTTGCGCGGCACGAGCTGGACCCGGTCGAGCCGGTCCTCGAGCCAGTAGAGGAGCACCGGGAGCAGGGTGAGGGCGGCGAGCACCGAGACCAGCGGGATCAGCAGCCCAGCCAGACCGAAGCCGCGCATGAACGGAAGCGGCATGAAGAGCATCAGCGCCAGCCCGATCGCCACGGCTGTCCCGCTGAAGACCACGGCGCGTCCGGCCGTGTCCATCGTCCGGGCGACAGCCTCGTCCTTCGCGAGGCCCGCCTTCCGCTCCTCGCGGTAGCGGTAGACCATCAGGAGCGAGTAGTCGATCGCGATCCCGAGGCCGATCAGTGCGACCATGTTCGTCAGGTAGGTGGAGAGCGTCATGAAGTTCGCAAAGATCCAGACGAATCCGAGCGTGACCGGAATTGCGAACGCCGCCAGCATGAACGGCAGCAGGAAGGCCAGCGTCCCGAAGACGAAGACGAGGATCGCCAGGGCGACCGGGATCGCGATGTAGAGCTCGCCGACCTGGAGGTCGCGGTTCTGGACCGGCTCGAGGTCGCTTTCGATCGCCGACTGCCCGGTCAGGTACACCTGCGCGCCGGGAATCCCGCCCGCGGCCTCGCGCATAGAGTCGGTGTGCCCCTTGGCGTCGGCGGGCTGCAGCTCGGAGGCGATGCTTGCGCTGACGACGTCGGCGGAGACGGGACGGACGTCCACCACCTTGCCGGTCGGCAGCTCCGCCGCGGCGCGCGTGGCAGCCACCCGGGTGGATGCGATCAATGCCTGGGCACTCCCAGGTTTCCCCTGGACGACCAGCGAGAACGAGCCTTCCGGCTTTTGCCCGAAGTGCTCCCCAAGGATCGTGGCGGCCTTCTCGCTATCCGCACCTGGAAGGACGAAGCGGTTCGTGAGCAGATCGGAGAGTCTCAACGAGGCGGCGCCGGCGGCGACCAGCAGGACGATCCAGGCGCCGAGCACCGCCCAGCGAAGCCGAATCATCGTCTGTGCCCAAGCTGCCATGGCACCCCGCCCCCTCTGGCGCAAAGTTAGTCGTCGCTAAGCTAGTGGCGACTAAGTTACTTCCGGGCAGGAGCTGTGTCAAGGCTACGATTCACTTCCACGATGGGCAAGCGCAGAGACCTCAGAGACGAGATCGACGAGCTCTTCGGAGACCTGTGGCAGATCTCGCGAATGAGCGGGCGTCGGCGCGGATTTCGGCCGCAGGTGGACTCGTTCCGTACCGAGGATCCGCCGACGTTCACCGTGATCGTCGAGATCGCCGGGATCGATCCGGACCAGGTCAACGTGACGGCAACCGACGGCTCGCTCGTGATCTCGGGCGAGCGGCGCCGGCAGCCGTGTGAAGGCCGCGTCTTCCAGCAGATCGAGATCGAGTACGGCCCCTTCGAGCGGCTCGTCCATCTGCCCGACGAGGTCGACCTCGCGCAGGCCGAAGCCCGCTACGAGCGCGGCCTGCTGACGATCGAGATCCCGATCGCGACCAAGCAGACGGCGCCGCAGCCCGTGCCGATCGAGATCAGGAGACAGGGATGACGGACGTCGAGATCGAGACCACTCAGGTTCCGGAGGACCCGGGCGTCGAGATCCCCTCGACGCTGCCGGTCCTGCCGCTGAAGGAGACCGTCGTCTTCCCCGACTCCGCGACGCCGCTCGCGGTCGGACAAGAGCGGTCGATCGCCCTGATCGACGACGTCGTCGCCCGCGACGGCATGCTCGCACTGGTCACCGCGAAGGACTCGGAAGTCGAGCAGCCGGGCTGGGACGACCTCAACGAGATCGGAACGGCGGCGATGGTCCACAAGCTGATCAAGGTTCCGGACGGGACGCTTCGGATCCTCGTCCAGGGCCTCCAGCGCGTTCGATTGGAGTCGCGCGTCCAGGACGAGCCCTACCTCGCCGGCGAGTTTTCGGAGCTGCCCGACGTCGAGAGCGACTCGAAGGAAGTCGAGGCGCTGACCCGGAACGTGCAGATGCTCTTCGGCCGCATCGTCGGCCTCGTTCCCTATCTGCCCGCCGAGCTCGAGCTCGCCGCCGCCAACGTCGACGATCCGAGCGCGCTCTCTCACCTGGTCGCCTCGACCCTGCGGCTGAAGACCGACGAAAAGCAGCAGCTGCTCGAGGAGCCGGACGTCGAGAAGCGGCTGCTCGCGCTGTCGGCGATCCTGAGCCGCGAGCTCGAGGTCTTCGAGCTCGGCACGAAGATCCAGTCGCAAGTCCAGTCGGAGCTCGAGAAGGGCCAGCGCGAGTACTTCCTGCGCCAGCAGCTGAAGGCAATCCAGGAGGAGCTGGGCGAGGGCGACCCGGAGCAAGCGGAGCTGCAGGAGCTGCGCGAGCGCGTCGAGCAAGCCGATCTCCCGGAGGACACGCGCAAGGCCGTGGACCGGGAGCTCGGCCGGTTGGAGCGCCTCCCCTCGGCGTCGGCCGAGTACGGCGTCATCCGCACGTACCTCGACTGGATCCTCTCGCTGCCGTGGTCGCAGATGACCGAGGACAACCTCGACCTCGAGCGGGCGCGGCAGATCCTGGACGAGGACCACTACGACCTCGAGAAGGTCAAGGACCGGATCATCGAGTCCCTCGCCGTCGCGAAGCTGAAGGGCGACGTCTCGGGCTCGATCCTCCTGTTCGTCGGCCCGCCCGGCGTCGGGAAGACCTCGCTGGGACAGTCGATCGCCCGGACGCTCGGCCGTGAGTTCGTCCGGATCTCGGTCGGCGGCGTCCGCGACGAGTCCGAGATCCGCGGGCATCGCAGGACGTACATCGGCGCCATGCCCGGGACGATCATCCGCGCGCTGCGGGACGCCGAGTCCCGCAACCCGGTCTTCCTGATCGACGAGATCGACAAGATGGGCGCGGACTTCCGCGGCGATCCGGCGAGCGCGATGCTCGAGGTCCTCGACCCCGAGCAGCACTCGACCTACCGCGACCACTACCTCGACCTGCCGTTCGACCTCTCGAAGGTGCTCTTCATCGCCACCGCGAACCAGCTCGAGACGATTCCGCCGGCGCTGCTCGACCGCATGGACGTGATCCACCTCTCCGGTTACACCGAGGACGAGAAGGTCGGCATCGCGCGCAAGTACCTCGTACCGAAACAGCTCGAGGCGCACGGCCTCGACGCCGAG
>JBOHAU010000111.1:0-2444 GCA_050698015.1 Gaiellaceae bacterium | reverse complement strand
GGGTCGGTCTCTTCAACGGTCTCCGGGTCGGCGGGAGCGACGACCACGGCGACCGCGTCGATCCAGGGCTCCGACCTCTCGCTGTTCGGCGGTGAGATCACCGCCTCGTCGATCAACGTGCGGGGTACGGCGAAGTCGGGCAAGCAGACGACGGGTGAGGTCCAGGGCTCGTCGGTTCAGGGCCTTGTCGTCCTCGGACAAGCCGTCTCCGGTGGAACGGTGCCGTACGGCTCGTGGGGCACGGTCACGGTCCTTCAGCAGTCCGGCTCGACGTTCGTCTCCGGCACCGGCCGGGGCTTTCAGACCCGTGTCACCGGGCTCTACGTGCGCCTGACGGCGGAGCACGGCGGCGCGCCGGCCGGCACCGTCATCGTCGTCGGCTCTACCGACCTCACGGCGGAGACGCCGTTCGCTACCAAGGCCCCGCCGAAGAAGACGCTTCCGCGCAAGCCGGTCGAGCCGAAGACGGAGGAGAAGGAGGACGCCGCGCCGCGGGCGTCGGTGCCCCGGGTCCGCGAGATCCCGTTCAGCGTCTTCCCGAAGCTCACGGCCGGCGGCTACGTCTTTCCGGTCTACGGCCCTGCGTCGTACACGAACACGTTCGGCGCTCCCCGGGCCAACACGGGCTGGCACCACGGCGAGGACATCTTCGCCCCGCTGGGAGCGCCGATCCTCGCCGTCGCCAACGGGATCGTCTACTCAGTCGGCTGGAACGACGTGGGCGGTCTTCGCCTCTGGCTGCAAGACCTGGCCGGGAACGAGTTCTACTACGCCCATCTCTCCGCCTTCTCCCCGCTTGCCGTCAACGGCGCGCAGGTACGTGCCGGCGACGTGTTGGGGTTCATGGGAAACACCGGCGACGCGGAGCACACGCCCTACCACCTCCACTTCGAGGTCCATCCCGCGTCATTGGTGTACCAGGGCTACGACGGCGTCGTCGCGCCGTTTCCCTACCTCAACGCCTGGCAGCGGCTACGGGACCTGCCCCTGACGGGCGTCGCCGGCTGGGCACCGCCGATCTCGGACTCGAGCAACGCCCCCAAGCCCGGCGCGATCCTGCTTCAGGCGCGCGACATCTCGAGCGCCACCGGCCTCGAGCCGGGCTCGCTGCGTCGAGCGATGCAGGCGGGCTCGGTTTCCGCCGACGGGTCGCTGGCAGGCATGGTCGAGGGCCGCGAACGGCTTCGAGCGCTCGCCGTGCCCGCCGGTCGGCCCTAGCGCTAGGCGGCGCCGCTGTTACCGGAGCTGCTCGGCGAGGTGTCCTCCTCGCCTCCGAGCACCTTGTTGCCGAGCCACTCCCTCGTCTGCGGCCCGGTCACCGGGTTGAAAAGGATCCCGAGCACGATTCCCGTGAGCAGCAGAGTCGCATTCCTGCTCGAGTGCTCCTTCTTCCCCTGAACGCGGTTTGCCGCCTTCTTCAGGTCGTCGATCGCGGTACGGAGGTTGTCCTGGATCTCCTTGTCCGTGGCGACGCGGGCTGCGACCGCTGTCGGGCGCCGGCCGCCGAGGAGCTCGTCGTAGATCTCTCGCGCCGCTGCGATCGCGCTCTTGACGTTCTCGCGGACTTCCTCGTCCTGGAGCGCCCGCGTCACGTAGGGCTTCGCTTCGGAAAGCCTGTCCTTCGCCTTGGCCATCTCGGCCGTCCTTTCGTTTCGTTGTGTCGAGTGCCGGTGATACCCGAGCCGGAGAGCCCGCAAACGCCGAAGCTACGCCGGTGCTGCGGCCTTTCGCTCGGGCGATCCTACGCGTCTCGGCTTGCTGACGGGTGAGGCGCCGTCGAAAGCGGCGGCGAGGACGTCGTCGACGTGGTCGGCGAGGACGAACTCGAGCTCCTTCTTCGTCTCGCTCGGGAGCTCCTCGAGGTCGGGCTCGTTCTCCTTCGGCAAGACGATCTTCTGCACGCCTGCGCGCTGGGCGGCGAGGACCTTGTCACGCACACCGCCGATGCCTAGGACCTGGCCCGACAGCGTGACCTCCCCCGTCATCGCGACCTGCTCCGACACCGGCTGTCCGCTGACCAGCGAGACGATCGCGGTGACCATCGTGATGCCCGCCGACGGGCCGTCTTTCGGAACGGCGCCCGCCGGGACATGGACGTGGATGTCGTGGCTTGCGAACCACTCCGGGTCGAGGCCGAGCAGCTGCGAGTGCGAACGCACCCAGGAAAGCGCGGCCTGCGCGGACTCCTGCATCACTTCGCCGAGCTGACCGGTCACCCGGAGCCGTCCACGGCCCGGGTACGCGCTCGCTTCGATGAAGAGGACGTCCCCGCCGGTCGCCGTGACCGCCAAACCGGTCGCGACGCCGGGATCGGCCGTCCGCCGGCGCTGCTCGACCGCATGGACGTGATCCACCTCTCCGGTTACACCGAGGACGAGAAGGTCGGCATCGCGCGCAAGTACCTCGTACCGAAACAGCTCGAGGCGCACGGCCTCGACGCCGAG
>JBOHAU010000110.1:0-37048 GCA_050698015.1 Gaiellaceae bacterium | reverse complement strand
CACTCACGCCCAGGAAGGCATGCTCGACCCGGCCACGCTCGATCAGCTGCGAGCTGACGTCACGCACGGTGTTGACCGGGACCGCGAACCCGATCCCGATGTTGCCCCGCGCACCGGTGTTCCCGGTCGCGATTGCGGTGTTGACGCCGATCACGCGTCCGTTCGCGCCGATCAGGGGCCCACCGGAGTTGCCGCTGTTGATCGCGGCATCGGTCTGGATGACGTCGTCGATCGTGAACTGGTTCGGCGCGGCCAGCGGCCGGTGGAGAGCGCTCACGATCCCGGCGGTGACGCTCCGCTCGAGCCCGAGCGGGTTGCCGATCGCAACCACCGAGTCGCCGACGCGCACCCGATCCGAGTCTCCGAGGCGCAGCGGCGTCAAAGCGCGCGCGTCGGCGTCGACCTTGAGCACGGCGAGATCGGTCGACCGGTCCTCGCCCACGAGCCGCGCCTTGACGCTGTCGCGATTCGAGAAGCTGACCTCGATCTCATCGGCGCCCTCGACAACGTGCGAGTTGGTGACGATGTGACCGGACTTGTCGATTACGAAGCCGGAGCCGAGCGCCTGTTGGCGCTGTTGCTCGGGTTGGCCCAGCTGGCCGAGGAACGGGTCGGCCGGTGCCCGTTGAACCCTCGTCGTCGTGATCTGAACGACTCCCGGAGCGCTCTGTCGGAAGATGTCGTTGATGCTCATCCGCGCGTTGTCGGCGAACGCCGCCGGCGCCGGCGCCTCCGGCGCCCGAGCCATCTCGATCGTGCTCGGCTCGTCGTCGAGAACACCTGTGACCTCCGCACCCGCCAGCGCAACCCCGCCGCCCACCGCTGCCGCGATGAGCAGCGGGGCCGCGCTACGTAGTGCGCGGGGAGGTCTCAGCACATAGCTCCTTCTAACAAGCCCTTCGTTGCGAACGGGTTGCCTGCGATTAATCGGGCGTTAAGTTTTCAGGACGCGGAATGTCTCCGCCGCCTGCTCGAAGACGCGCGCGTACGACGCCGCGAATCGCTGCGAAGTCTTGAAAGTGAGCACGTGCTTTCCGCGGCGGAACGCCTTTGTCGTCGGGCTCTGCTGCGGCAAGCTGGATGCGCCGTCCGCCTCGGCGACGGTCAGCGACGCGAGCACCTTCTTGCCCTTCCGCTCCTCGAAGACCACCTTGCCGGTGGGGTTGACTCCGACCCACTCCGGCGGAAGCTGGATCGAGAAACCGGCCGCGGCAAGACTGTGCGTCTTCCAGCCCGCGCGGGCCGCCCCCGGCTTGTCCTCCTTCGGGCCACGGAGCATCGCCGGGTCGAGAGCGCCGGTGTAATTCAGGCCGCCGACGAGCGTGCCGGCGAAGACGGCCGTGACGGCTGCGAACGCGAAGGCGCTTCGCATGTCACGCCTATCGGCAACTCCCTGTGGCGGGATTAGCCCTTGTTAGTGAGGTTTAGCTGTCTTCCGGGTGGGACGCGTCCGTGAACTCGCGGAACTCGCCCGTGACCAGGTAGGCCGTCTGCTCGCCGATGTCGACGGCATGGTCGCCGACTCGCTCGAGGCAGCGCGAGACGATGATCATGCGCAGCCCCCACTCGCGGACTTCCGGGTCGTTCCCGAGCTCGAGCACGTGCGAGACGACCCGCCGGTTGGCCCTGTCGATCATCTCGTCGAGGTCGACCAGGCTTTCGGCCCCGGCGAGATCTCGCTCGGCGAACGAGGTCATCGCCACCCGGATCATCTGCTCGGCCCGGCTGCCCATCTCCTCGAACGCCTCGACGAGCGTCTCGTCGTGCTCCAGCTCGGCCGTCAGCTTCGTCAGCTTGGCGATCGTGACGCAGAGGTCGGCCATCCGCTCGAGACCGAGGTTGATATGCAGGACCGCGAGCACGAGGCGCAGGTCGACCGCGACGGGCGTCTGCCTCGCCAGGAGCTGCTCGATTCCCTGTCCGATCGACAGATAGCGCTCGTCGACCTCGTCGTCGAACGCGATCACCTCCTCGGCGAGCTCGACGTCGCGCTGCTGAAGCGCGTTGATCGCGCCCCGCAGCGATCTGAGGACGAGCTCGCTCTCCTCCTGGAGATTGGCCTGGAGGGATTCCAGCTCCTCTTGGAACGAGACTCGCAAGGTTTTCACGCTAGCCGAACCTGCCCGTGACGTAGTCCTCGGTTCGCTTGTCGGAGGGCTGTGTGAAGATCCTCGAGGTGGCGTCGTACTCGACGAGGATCCCAGTCCGCTGCCCCTCCTCGCCACGGGTGATGCTGAAGAACGCGGTCATATCGGCGACCCGCGCCGCCTGCTGCATGTTGTGCGTGACGACGACGATCGTGTAGTCGCGCTTCAGCTCGTGCATCAGGTCCTCGATGCGCGTGGTTGCGATCGGGTCGAGAGCCGAGGCCGGCTCGTCCATCAGGATCACCTCGGGCTCCACGGCGAGGCAGCGGGCGATGCAGAGCCGCTGCTGCTGCCCGCCCGAGAGGCTGAGGGCACTCGCCTTCAGCCGGTCCTTCACCTCGTCCCAGAGCGCAGCCTGCTCGAGCGCCCGTTCAACCCGGGCGTCGAGACCATCGGTCATGCCGAGGACGCGGGGTCCGAACGCGATGTTGTCGTAGATCGACTTCGGGAACGGATTCGGCTTCTGGAAGACCATTCCGATCCGCTTTCGCACCTCGACCGGATCGACGTGGCTGCCGTACAGATCCTCGCCGTGATACAGGATCGTCCCTTCGACAGCTGCCCCGGGGATGAGGTTGTTCAGGTGGTTGAAGCAACGGATGAAGGTGCTCTTCCCGCAGCCCGACGGCCCGATGAACGCCGTGACGAAGTTCTTGTAGATCTCGAGGGAGACGTCCTCGAGCGCCTTGTTGCCGTTGTAGGAGACCCCGAGGTCCTTGACATCGAAGACGACCTGGCGGGCCTCCCGGGGAGGGAGCTGTTGCTCCCGTTCGGCGAGGTTGACGCTCACGTTGGCCATTGTGACGGACACGGTCGTCCTACCACCTTCTCTCGTAGCGGTTGCGGATCCAGATCGCGAAGGCGTTCAGGGCCAGGTTGATCGCGAGCAGCACGATGATCCCCGCCGCCGCCAGCGTCTTGAAATCGGTCTGCGGCTGAGCGACCCATTGGTAGATCTGGACGGGAAGCGCCGTGAACTCGCCTAGGACCGTCGGGTTGAAGGACACGTACGTCAGCGCGCCGACGAGGAGGAGCGGTGCCGTCTCCCCGAGACCTCGAGACAGCGCAAGGATCGAACCCGTGGCGACTCCGGGCGTGGCGGCGGGCAGAACTTGCCGCCAGACCACCTGCCACTTCGTCGCGCCGAGCGCGTACGCGGCCTGGCGGATCGAGTCCGGGACCGCGCGGATCGCCTCGCGCGCAGCGATGATCACCGTCGGCAGGACGAGCAGCGTCAGGATCATCGCGCCTGCCAGAAGGACCCGGCCGAGCCCGATCCCGCGGACGAGGAACGCAAGCCCGAGGATTCCATAGACGATCGACGGAATTGCGGCGAGGTTCTGGATGTTGACCTCGAGCAGCCGGTTGTACCAGCGGTCGCGGTCCGCGTATTCCTCGAGGTAGATCGCGGTGCCGACGCCGAGCGGGACGGTGAACGCGAGCAGGAGCACACCGAGGTAGATCGTCGCCAGGATTGCAGGTTCGGCCCCCGCGATCTGGGGATTGGAGGAGGGCGGCTCGAGGAAGAGAACCGCGTCGACCCACTTGTAGCCCTCGATGAGGACCGTGACGAGCAGCGCGCCGAGGGTCGCGAAGCCGATCACAAGCGAGAAGATGAGGAAGCCGTAGAACAGCCGCCCGGTCCACAGTCCCCGCGGCCGGTCGCTCCGGAGACGCGCCGCGTCGACGCTCACTCGTAGACCTCCCGGAACCGCCGCACGAGGCGGATCGCGACGAGGTTCATCACCAGGGTCATGACGAAGAGCGTCGCGCCGACGGCGAAGATCGTCTTGTAGGCGACCGTTCCGGTCGCGACGTCCCCCTGCGCCGTCGCAGCGATGAACGCCGTCATCGTCTGCATCGCCTCGAGCGGGTTCCACGTCCAGTTCGGCTGCCCGCCCGCCGCGATGAGGACGATCATGGTCTCGCCGACGGCACGCGACGTCGCAAGGACGAAGGAGGCGATAATGCCGGAGATGGCGGCGGGCACGACGATCCGCGTCGAAACCTGGTAGCGCGTCGAGCCGAGCGCATAGGCGCCGTCGCGGAGATCCTGCGGGACGGCGGCCATCGAGTCTTCGGAGATCGACGCGACGGTCGGCAGCAGCATCACGCCCATGACGAGGCCGGCTGCCAGCGCGCTGAAGACACCGACGGGCAGCCCGAGCTCTTGCAGCCTGGGCGTGACGAATGTGATCGCGAAGTAGCCGTAGACGACGGTCGGGATGCCGGCGAGGATCTCGAGGATCGGCTTCAGGATCTTCCGAGTCCGTCGCTGTGCGTACTCGCTCAGGTAGATCGCCGCCCCGAGGCCGAAGGGGATGCAGACGAGGCAGGCGCAAGCCGTCACCACGAGCGTCCCGGCGATCAGCGGCAGCACGCCGAAAAAGGCGGGCTCGAACAGGGGAGCCCATTCCGTTCCGGTCAGGAAGTCGACGATCGAGATCTCGCCGAAGAACTCGAAGGCCGGGAGGAACAGCGCGACGACGATCCCGACGGTCGTCGCGACGGAGACGAGCGCACAGAGGGCGAGGACGGCCTTGACGACGTCCTCGCCCCAGCGCCTGCGGGAGAGGCCCAGCCGGAGCTGCGGTGCTGCTGCTTCGCGTGACGCCACTCCGGCTGCGCGTGCTCCTAGTAGTTCTTCCGGTTTTTGATCGCGGTGTTGTACTGCCGCTTGGCCTTCGCGAGCTGCGACTTGGTCAGCGGCACGATCCGAGCCGTCTGAGCGATCGTCTTCTCGTTGACGATCATGTGCCGGATGAAGGCGGCGACGACGTCGCGCTTGAAGGCCTTCTTCTTCGCGTAGACGAAGAGCCCGCGTGAGAGCGGCCGGTAGGCGCGGCTCTGGACGCTCGCGACGCTCGGCGTGACGCAGCCTGAGCCGCCGTTGACGCGGAGCACCTTCAGGCGGCTCTTGTTCGCGAGGTAGTACGAGAGCCCGAAGTACCCCATGGCGCCACGCTCACCGGCGACGCCCTGGACGAGCACGTTGTCGTTCTCGGAGGCCGAGTAGTCCGACCGGCTCTGACGCGCTCGGCCGTTGATCTTCTCGGTGAAGAACTCGAACGTCCCCGAGTCTGTCCCCGGCCCGAACAGCTTCAGCGGGACATCCGGGAACGACGAACGGATGTCGCGCCAGTTGTTGACCTTCGAGTTGCGGTCCCAGACCTTCTTCAGCTCGTCGGTGGTCAGACAGGTGGCCCAGGTGTTCTGGCGGTTGACGACGAGCGAGATCCCGTCGTTGGCGACGAGGAACTGGATGTAGCCGACACCCGCCTCGTGGCACTTGGCGGCCTCGGAGAGCCTGATCGGGCGCGACGCGTTCGAGAGATCCGTCTCGTTCTTGCAGAAACGCTCGAAACCGCCGCCGGTACCGGACACGCCGACGAGGACGTTCGCCCCGTTGTACTTTCGCTCGAAGCTCTCGGCCGCGGCCTGAGCGAAGGGCGCCACGGTGCTCGAGCCGTCGGAGTTCACTGTCCCTCGGATTGCCTGTACGCCCGCCACGGCTGCAGCCACCGACACAAGTGCGACCAGCGCGACGCCTCCTCCGACGAGGAGCTTACGAACCTTTCTCATTGCCTCCCCTTTCGCATTCCCTTGGGTTCGCCGCGATTGTCGGGAAGGCACGGCGGAACATGGGTAGCGGTGATGTGAAGCTCTGGCTGCGATCTGGTGAACACGGCCTCATTCCTTGGTCCCGACGCCGCCGCTCTCCAGCACCGTCCGCTCGCGCTCGATCTGCTCCGGCCTCATCGGCACGAACTTCGCCCCGCGGGCGAGGCTCGGCTCGTTGTCGAGCACGAAGGTCAGGAACGGATCGATCGCCGTCTTGTCGGCGAGCTTGTCCTCGTTGACGTAGACAAAGAGCGGACGCGACAGCGGTGCGTACGAGCCGTCCTGCACCGTCTCGACGCTCGGCTGGACGCAGTCGTCTCCGCCATCGATGGCCAGCGCCTTCAGACGGTTCTGGTTCGCCAGGTAGTAGGAGAGCCCGAAGTAGCCGAGCGCGCCCTTCTCGCCGCCGACCCCAGTGACGATGATGTTGTCGTTCTCCGTCTGGGTGTAGTCGCTCCGGCTCTCGCCTTCCTCGCCGACGATCGCGTCGGTGAAGTAGTCGAAGGTCCCCGAGTCGGTGCCCGGGCCGTACAGGCTCAGCTCCTCGGCGGGATACGAGCCCTCGATGTCCTTCCAGGTCTTGACCTTCGAGCCGGGCTCCCAGATCGCCTTCAGCTTGTCGACCGTCAGGCACTCGGCCCACGTGTTCTCTTTGTTGACGACGACCGAGATCCCGTCGTTCGCGACCTGGAGCTCGAAGAACGAGATGCGGTTCTTCGCGCAGAGCTGGCGTTCCTCCTCTTTGATCTGACGCGACGCGTCGGACAGGTCTGTCTCGCCGCGGCAGAAGCGCTCGAACCCGCCGCCGGTGCCGGAGACGCCGACGGTCACCCGGACCTTCGGCTCGACCTTGCGGAAGCGCTCGGCCGCGAGCGTCATCAGCGGAGCGACGGTGCTCGAGCCGTCGACTTGGATCCGGCCGGTCAGCTCTTCTTCCTCGAAGCCGCCGAGGGGATCCTCCTCCTCGCCGTTTGCCGGCGGGGGAGGCTGGGCGCTCGGACGCTCCCGACCGCAGGCGGGCAGGAACATGAGCAGTATGCAGAGCAGAGCGAGGGTCCGCACTCGGTTGCCATTCTCGGCCCGTCCGCCGTCGTCAGGTGGTGAACGTCCGGTAACGAAGTGGTGAACGACCTAGGCGGGCGAAAAGCGGCACGTAATCGTCAGGCCGTGCTCCGGCGTCTGCGACGCCTCCACCGTCCCGTTTGCGGCCGCGACGATGTGCTTGACGACCGCGAGCCCGAGGCCCGTCCCTCGAGAGCCGCGGACACGGTCGGCGCGGAAGAACCGTTCAAAGACGCGCGGAAGGTCCTCCTCGGCGACGCCGACACCGTTGTCGGCGGCACGCAACTCCCCGGGCGAAACGGTGATCGTGAACGTGGTGCCCGGTCCGGCGTAGCGGATCGCGTTCTGGGCGAGGTTCTCCGTCAGGACGCGAAGCATTCGCGGCCGCAGCGGCAGGGTCGCCTCGGGGTCGCCCTCGGCTCTGAGCGTGACCCCGGCCCGGGCTGCGGTCTCGCCGAGCTTCTCCAGCACCTCGCCCACGAACGGGAGCGCGCGGGTCTCGCCGAGCGCGACGACGGCGCGGCCCGTCTCCAGCTCGCTGAGGAAGAGGATGTCGTCGATCAGCTCCCGGATCAGCTCGACCTCGCCACGCGCCTGGTCGGCGAGGGCGGCAGGATCCTCTCCCGGGAGCGCCGCCGTCTCGAGCAGCGCGAGGATCCGGGCGAGCGGTGTCCTGAGCTCGTGCGAGACGGCGGCCGTGAACCCGGCGCGAAGCTCCTCGTACGCGGCCAGTTCACCGGGGGGGCTCACGTAGAGCAACGCCTCCTCCCTGCCGTCGACGGCGTACGGGACGAGCAGCGGCTCGTGCCGGCCGTCCCCCTCGAGCAGCTCGCGCGGCGCAGGCCGGCCCTCGGCCACGCCCTGGAGCCCCTCGCGGGCGCGACGGCTGGCCGCGATCACTCGGTTCTCGGCGTCGAGCACGAGCAGCATCTCGCGGCTCTCCTCGACGAGCATCCGGGCGCGTTCGGCCTGGAGGCGCAACGCCTCGGTATCCTCGCCGTGCTCTTCGCGGTCCCTCGCGAAGAACCACCTCATGGTTGGCTAAGAGTATGGCGAAGGTCCTGATCGTCGAGGACGACGAGGTCATCGCCGAGGGCATGGCGCGGCACCTGTCCAACGCCGGCTTCGATCCGGTTCGGGTCACGAACGGCACGCAAGGGTTGGCGAGGCTCCGGTTCGAGCGCCCGGACGTCTGCATCGTCGATCTCATGCTCCCGGGCACCGACGGCTGGCGCCTGATCGAGAGCGCTCGCGAAGAAGGCATCGGGACGCCGATCGTGGTCGTGAGTGCCCGCGGGACCGAACACGACCGTGTGCACGCGCTCGAGATCGGAGCCGACGACTTCCTCGTCAAGCCGTTCTCGATGAAGGAGCTGGTCGCCAGGGTGCAGGCCACGGCGAGACGGGGGACTCGGCCCGAGCAGGCCCGTCGCGGCGAGGCGATCGAGATCGAGGAGCTGCGGATCGATCCGCGGGAGGTTCAGGCCTACGTGAACGGCGAGAGCGCGGGCCTCACCCCGACGGAGTTCCGGCTGCTCTATGTGCTCGCTCTCGAGACAGGCCGCGTCGTCACCCGCGACGAGCTCCTGCAACGGATCTGGGGGCGCCGGGAGACTCATCGCGACCGCACGGTCGACGTCTTCGTTCGCAAGCTGCGCGAGAAGATCGACAAGCGCTCGGCCGACCACACGTTCATCCAGACCCGCTACGGCGTCGGCTACAAGCTCGAAGCGCAGCCTAAGGGCTCGTGAACGTCCTCTTCATCTGCGTTCAGAACGCGGGGCGGTCGCAGATCGCGCAAGCGTTCTACGAGCGCGCCGGCGGCAACGGGCGCTCGGCAGGAACCATGCCAGCCGACCGAGTCCATCCTGAGGTCGTCGAGGCCATGCGCGAGCTCGGTGTCGACCTTGCCGGCCGCGAGCCACACCGGCTCGACGACTCCGACGTCGAATGGGCGGACGTGGTGGTCACGATGGGCTGCGGCGACGCCTGCCCAGTGCTGCCCGGGAAGCGCTACCTCGATTGGGATCTCCCCGATCCAGCCGGGCGACCGCCTGAAGTGGTGCGAGCGATCAGGGACGAGATCATGCGGCTGGTGAACGAGCTGGATGCTGCCGGTGACAATCTGGTGACCGGCGCGAAGGAACCACGCGCCGGACCCAATACTTAGTGCGAGATGCTCGCCGCGATCGTCGCCCATCGCCGGACGCCGACGAACGTCGCGCTCACGCGCAGTCGACCGGACCTGCGCGTGCTCCCACCGGCGGAGGCGCTGAGGACACTGGGCGGAGGCGACGTGGCGATCGGCAGGCTCGACGTCTCGGAGCAGCTCGACGGGATCGAGGTCGGGCTCTGGGAGCTGGCGCGCCTCGAAGGCGCCGGAGTCAAGGTCCTCAACCGCCCCCGCGCGCTCGTTGCGGCGCACGACAAGCTCGCGACGAGCCGAGCGCTGGCCGAGGCGGGGGTCGGGCATCCCCGGACGGAGCACATCACGGCCCCGATGTCCCTCGTGTCGATCGACCCGCCGTTCGTGGTCAAGCCCCGCTTCGGCAGCTGGGGCCGGGACGTGGTGCTGTGCGAGGACGCTGCGGCACTGCGACGGCACCTCGCCGAGGTCACGCATCGCCGCTGGTTCAAGAGCCACGGCGCGCTCGTGCAAGAGCTCGTGCCTCCTCGCGGTGAGGACCTGCGCCTCCTTGTCGCCGGCGACACCGTCGTCGGCGCGGTGCGGCGGATCGCAGCGCCCGGCGAGTGGCGCACGAACGTCGCGCTCGGGGCGATCCGCCAGCCGGTGGAGCCCGCGCCGGAGGCTTGTGCGCGGGCAATTGCCGCTGCGCGGGCGATCGAGGCCGACCTCGTCGGCGTCGACCTCCTTCCCGCTCCAGGTGGCGGCCATGTCGTCATCGAGCTGAACGGCGCCGTCGAGTTCAACGAGCAGTACGCGTTCGACGGCGGCGACGTCTTCGCGCGGACGCTGGCGGCGCTCCTGCGCGACGCCGTCGCCGCCATCGCCTAAGCGTCCGAACCGCCGGACGCCAAGGGCACGAGCCGCGTCCCGGCGGCCTTGAACGTGGCGACGACCTCCTGGCCGGAACGCAGTCCGAGCTGCTCGGCCGACGCCGCCGTGACTTCGGCGGTCACCGGGCCAACGCGCACCCGCACTCTGTTTCCGAGCGGCGTCAACGCGGTCACGCGGCCCGCTAGACGGTTCCGCGCCGAGTCGGCCGGCGCGGAGGGGCCGAGTGTGATTTCCCAGGGAAAGACGACCACGCCCACCTCGCCGCTGCCCGCGTCGGTCGAGTAGACGACGGCTCCGTCCGCGAGCCGGACCTGGGTCAGTCCGTCAGGGCTCGGGCCGGCGACGCCGCGGAGGAAGTTGACGCCGGTGAAGTCCGCGACGAAGGCGCTCGTCGGGGCGGCGACGAGCTCGGCGGGCGTGCCAAGCTGGGCGATCTGGCCGTCGACGAGGACACCGATGCGGTCGCCGAGCGCGGCAGCGTCGCTGTAGTCGTGGGTGACGAGGAGCGTCGGCAGTCCGAGCTGACGGAGGCGCTCGCCGAGCTCGGCGCGGAGCCGCGTCCGCGTCTGAGTGTCCAGCGCCGCCAGCGGCTCGTCCAGCAGCAGGACGCGCGGGTCGCGGGCGAGGGCACGAGCCAGTGCGACACGTTGGCGCTCGCCGCCGGACAGCTCGGCGGGACGGGCGTGCTCGAGCCGCTCCAGCCCGAAGCGCTCGAGCAGCTCGGGCAGGCGGGCGCGCCCGCCGTACGCCACGTTCTCGGCGACGGACATGTGCGGAAAGAGGGCGTACTCCTGGAAGACGAGCCCGACGGAGCGGCGCTCCGGTGGGAGCGAGACGCCGCTGTCCGTGTCGTGCCAGGCCTCGTCGCCGTATGTAACCGAGCCCCGCTCGGGTCGCAGGAGACCTGCAACGGCGCGCAGGAGGGTGCTCTTGCCGGCGCCGGACGGGCCGACGAGCGCCACCGTCTCGGCGCCGACGTCGAGGGCTACCTCGAGGCGGAAGGCGCGAAGGGGGTGGGAAAGACGGATGTTGAGCGGGCCCACGCTGGAACGAGGTTGACGGCGATGAGGATGGCGACGCTGAACATGATCAGGAGCGCCCCGAGCGCGATCGCCGTGTCGAAGTCCAGATCGAGTTGTGCGTAGATCGCAAGCGGAGCGGTTTGCGTCTCGCCGCGGAAGCTCCCGGCGAAGATGATCGTCGCTCCGAACTCCCCGAGCCCGCGCGCGAACGCGAGCGACGAGCCGGCGCCGAGGCCCCCGGCTGCGAGCGGAAGGGCAACGCGGCGGAACGTGCGCAGGGGGCCGGCGCCGAGCGTCCTCGAAGCATCGAGCAGTGTCTGGTCGAGGGCCGCGAACGCCGCGATCGCCTGTCGGACGTAGAAGGGGCTCGCGACGAACACGATCGCGATCACGACCGCCGCCTGCGTGAACGGAAGCGTGATGCCGAGCACTTCGAGCGTTCCGCCGAGGAGCCCGCGGCGTCCGAACGCGGCCAGGAGCGCAATCCCGGCGACGGCGGGGGGGAGGACGAGCGGGAGCTCGACCGCCGCGATGGCGAGCCGCCGGCCCGGAAACGAGCGCGTGGCGAGGACCCACGCCAGGGGCGTCCCCATCCCGAGGATCACGACATGGGCGATCAGGCTGGTCTTGAGGCTGACGAGGATCGCGTCGACGGCGGCGTCACTTCCGAGCTGCTCGATCAGCGTCCGCGGCGGCACCCTGAGGAAAAGCGCGACGAGTGGTAACAGCAGGAACGCCAGCGCGATCGCCACGACGACTGCGAGGAGGATGGAGCCTAAGCGGCTCACGGCGGTGCGAACCCCGCCTCCCTCAACAGCTTCTGACCGCGCGGCGAGAGCAGCAGCGAGACGAACTCCTCGGCGTCTTCCTGCCGGCTGGTCGAGCCCACGACCGCCGCCGGATAGCGCACCTCCGTCTGGATCGCCGACGGCAGCTCGATCGTCCGGACTGCGCTCCCCGCCGCCCGAGCGTCGGTTGCATACACGAAGCCGGCATCCGCCTCGCCCAGCCGCACCTTGCCCAACACGCCTTTGACGTCCTCTTCCTCACTGACGACGCTTTTCAAGACGCCGATCCGTCCCGCCGACCCGAGCACGGCTCGCGTGTACTCCCCGATCGGTACGCCCTCGGCTCCGATCACGAGCTTGACCCGCCTCTGCTCGAGGTCTCCGAGCGATTCGATCCCAGCACGGTTCTCGTCGGGAACGACGATGACCAGCCGGTTGGTCGCGAACATCCGCGGCTGCTGGACGAGCCCTTCCTCGTGGAGCTCGGTCGGGTAGCGCGGGCTGGCGGCGGCGTACACATCGGCCCGCGCCCCCTCGCGAAGCTGCGTGGCGAGCTCGTCGGAGCCGGCGAAGTTGAAGCGCGCGTCGGGGGCCAGGCCCTGGAAGACCTCGGTCAGCGACGCAGCTGCGAAGACGGTCAGGGGCTCGTCTCCGGTGCCGTCTCCGCCACAGCCGGCTGCGCAAGCGACGGCCGCGAGCAGAAGCGCCGCTCTCACCGCTCGAGCAAGACGGAGGTCGCCTTCACGAGCGCCGTCGCTTCGACGCCGGGGCGGAGCCCGAGCTGCTCGACAGCCTCCCGCGTGATGACCGCGACGACGCGGAAGGGTCCCGCCTCCAGCTCGATTTGGGCCAGCAGACCGTCGAGCTTCACTTCGCGGACGACGCCGCGAAAGCGGTTGCGCGCCGAGAGCGCCGGCTCCCCGGCGCCACCCGTCAGCCGCGCGAGCTCGGAGAGGGGGACGACCCGGCGGTTGGCGGAATCGCGCTCCGTCCGGATGCGCCCGGCGCGATCCCAGCGGCGCAGCGTGTCGAGGCTGATTCCGAGCCGCCGGGCCGCCTCACCTGCAGGGATCAGCTCTCTTTGCTTAGGCACTGCCTCGGCAAGGATACGCCAGTTCCGGTGATCGCGTTCTCCGGTTTTTTTCGGCTTGGATACCGCTTCTTCGCCCATTGAGCACGGTGCGGCAGCAACGCTCTGGTCATGGAAGACCTGCTGCTCTGCGAGCTCCACGCCCACACGACGTGGAGCGACGGCGTGCTCACGGTCACCGAGCTCGTCGACCTCTACGGCCGGCACGAGTTCGACGTGCTCTGCATCACGGACCACACCCTGAGAAGCGACGTCGCGGGCTATCGCCTGCAGCTGCACACGTATCCGCACTACCTGGCGACGATCGACCGCGAAGCGAAGCGGGCTAGCGAGCAGTACGGGCTGCTGTTGATCCCCGGCGCCGAGCTGACGCATCCGGACCCGGATCCCAACAAGGCGGGCCACGCCCTCGCGATCGGCCTACGTGACCATTGCTCGCTCGACCACGGGCTCGAGCCGGCGGTGGGCGCCGCGCGAGACGCCGGCGCCGCGATCGTCGCCGCCCATCCGCACGGGCCGCGAGACGATCCCAACCCGAGGCGGACTACACGCTGGTTCTCCCGGAACTGGCGCCGCCTCGACGGCCTGGTCGACCGCTACGAGCTCTTCAACCGGCAGCAAACGTTCGGCTGGGTCGCCGAGGCCGGACTTCCGGGGATCGCCACCGGTGACTTCCATCGGCCCGAGCACCTCGAGACCTGGAAGACGCTCCTGCCCTGCAGCAAGAGCGAGGCCGCCGTGATCGAACATCTCCGCTCGAGCCGGCGAGCGTACGTCGTCCCCTGGGGCCTCCGCGACGAGCTGCGCAAGCCGCTCGCGGCTTGAACTTTCACCGGTTCGTTACAAGCCTTTCACCAGGCATGTACCCCGAGGTGACAAGCCACCGGCAAAGATTGACGCGATGGCGAAAGTCCTGATCGTCGAGGACGACGAGGTCATCGCCAAGGGCATGGCGAGCCACCTGACTGCGGCCGGCTTCGAGCCCTATCTCGTGGCGAACGGACAGACGGGGCTTGCGCGCCTTCGCTTCGAGCGGCCGGATGTCTGCGTCGTCGACCTTATGCTCCCTGCATTGGACGGCTGGAAGCTGATCGAGACTGCCCGCGCGGAGGGGATCGGCACTCCGATGGTCGTCGTCAGCGCGCGCGGAAGCGAAGAGGATCGGGTGCACACGCTCGACCTCGGCGCCGACGACTACCTCGTGAAGCCGTTCTCGATGCGCGAGCTCGTGGCGCGCGTGCGCGCCGCTGCCCGGCGCGGTGTCCGCGACCAGCAGGCCGACCGAGGCGAGTTGATCGAGCTCGAAGAGCTGAGAATCGATCCCGTGAGCGTCCAGGCCTACCTGGACGGAGAGAGCGCGGAGCTGACACCGACCGAGTTCCGCCTTCTCCATGCGCTCGCAGCGGAGAGCCCGCGGGTCGTCACCCGTGACGAGCTCCTGCAGCGGATCTGGGGTCGCAGGCTGACGAGACGCGACCGCACCGTCGACGTCTTCGTCAGGAAACTCCGCGAGAAGATCGACGCGCGCTCCACACGCCACGTCTTCCTGCACACGCGCTACGGCGTGGGCTACAAGCTCGAGCCGCAGCCGAAGTAGTGCCGAGCAGCGTGGCGACTGCGGCGCAGGAGTCGGACCGACTCCTCAACCGCGAGCTCTCCTGGCTCGACTTCAACGGCCGCGTGCTCGAGCTCGCCGAGGATCGCGGCGTTCCGCTGCTCGAGCGCGTGAAGTTCTGCTCGATCTTCTCCTCCAACCTCGACGAGTTCTTCATGGTCAGGGTCGCCGGGCTCATGGGCCTGCTGGCCTCGGGGGTCAGTGTCCGCACGGCCGACGGGCGGACGCCCAGCGAAACGCTCGCCGAGATCCGGCGCCGGGTCACGGAGCTGACGTCACATCAGGCGAAGCTTTGGCGCCGGGACCTGCTCCCTGAGCTCGCGGAGCGGGACATCGTCGTCGCAACCGTCGACGACCTCCGCAAGGGTGAGCTCGAGCAGCTGACCGAGCGCTTCGGGCGCCAGGTCTACCCTGTGCTGACGCCGCTCGCGGTCGGGCCCGGGCAGCCGTTCCCCTACATCTCGGGCCTCTCGCTCTCACTCGCGCTTTTCGTTCGCGACCCGGAGACAGGCGAGGAGCGCTTCGCCCGCGTCAAGGTCCCGGAGCTCCTGCCGCGCTTCCTGCCGATCGGCGACCGCGGCATGTTCCTCCCGCTGGAGCACGTGATCGCGTACTTCCTCCCCGAGCTCTTTCCGGAGATGGAGATCACCGAGTGCGCCGCGTTCCGGGTCACCCGTGACGCCGACTTCGAGGTCTCGGACGAGGCGGACGACTTGCTCGAGGCAGTCGAGCTCGAGCTTCGACGCCGTCGCTTCGGAGACGCCGTCCGGGTCGAGGTCACGGACTCGATGTCGAACGACATGCGCGCACGCCTCCTCGAGGGTCTGGGCGCGGACGACAAGCAGCTCTACCCGATCGGAGGGCTGCTCGACCTCGCGGATGCGATGCAGCTCGCCCGGCTCGAGCGTCCCGAGCTCAAGGACGATCCATGGATCCCCGTCACGCAGCCCCGGATCGCCGAGCTCAGCTCGGCGTCGGAGTTCTTCGAGGAGATGAGGCGCGGGGACATCCTCGTCCACCATCCCTACGAGTCCTTCGCCACGAGCTTCGAGGCGTTCGTGCGCGGCGCGGCGAAGGATCGGAACGTCCTCGGCCTCAAGACCACGGTGTACCGCACCAGTGACGAGACGCCGCTCGTCCCCGCGCTGATCGACGCGGCCGAGGAGGGCAAGCAGAGCGTCTGCCTCGTCGAGCTGAAAGCCAGGTTCGACGAGCACCAGAACATCGAGTGGTCGCGAGCTCTCGAGCGTTCGGGAGTCCACGTCGTCTACGGCTTCCCCAACCTGAAGATCCACGCCAAGGCGACGCTGATCGTCCGACGCGAAGGCGAGGACCTCCGCCGCTACGTCCACGTGGGCACGGGCAACTACCACGCGCTCAACGCCCGGATCTACGAGGACTTCGGTCTCTTCACAGCCGATCCCGAGATCGGGGCCGACATCGCAGACTTCTTCAACTACGTGACGGGCTTCGGCCGCCCGCAGCGATTTCGCAAGATCCTTGTCTCGCCGTTCGCGCTTCGCGCGCGCCTGATCGAGGAGATCCGGTCGGTGGCGCAATCTGCCGAGGCCGGGAAGAAGGCCGGCATCCGGCTCAAGGTGAATGCACTCACCGACCAGGCCGTGATCGAGGAGCTCTACGAAGCCTCGCAGGCCGGAGCCGAGATCGACCTCGTCGTCCGCGGAGTCTGCTCCCTTCGGCCCGGCGTGGAGGGGATGAGCGGGAACATCCGCGTCCGGAGCATCCTCGGCCGCTACCTCGAGCACAGCCGCCTCTTCATCCTCGAGTCGAGCAAGAAGGCGACGTACCTCCTCGGTAGCGCCGACCTGATGCCGCGCAACCTCGACCATCGACTCGAGATCGTGGTGCCCGTCGAGGATTCGTACGCCCAGCAGCGGCTCAGCTCCGTCTTCGACGCGTTGCTCGCCGACAACTCGCAGGCCTGGGAGCTCGGGCCGGACGGCCTGTGGGAACGCCTCAACCCGGCCAAGGGCGAGCGGCCGAAGCCCGCGCAGGCGGCCCTTGTGCGCAGCGCGCGTGCGCGCTTCCGGCCGCGCGCCGAACCGGCCCGACGGTCGCGGTAACCGATGTCGGCCGAGGTCGCGCTCAGAATGCGGCCGGTGGTTGCCGGGGTCATCGACGTGGGCTCGAACACGCTCCGCTTGCTGGTGGCAGCATCCGCGCGCGACGGCCTGGACACGATCCTGAGCGAGCGTGCGCACGTCGACCTGGCCGCCGACGTCGAGCGGTACGGGACGATCTCGGACGCGCGGCTGCGGCGGGCGCACGAGGTTGCCGAGCGCTACGGCGCTCTCGCGCGGGAATGCGGCGTCGACCGCCTCGAAGTGGTCGTCACGGCGCCGGGACGGCAGAGCACCAACGCCGCCGCCCTCCATGAGGTGCTGTCCGACGCGACGGGCGTCCCGGTGCGCCAACTCTCGGCAGAGGACGAAGGGCGGCTCGCCTACGCCGGCGCGGTCGGCGCCTGCCGCTCGGTGCCGGGGACGATCGCAGTCGTCGACGTCGGCGGCGGATCGACTCAGATCATGGTCGGGACGAAGGAAGGGCCGGCTTGGCTCCGGCCGCTCGAGCTGGGGTCGCTGCGCCTGACCGAGCGCGTCGTCCGGGCGGATCCGCCTACATCTGAGGAGCTCGAAGCCTTGGCCGGCCTGGCCGAGCAGGCGTTCGAGGGCGTAACCCCGCCGCTTCCGATCAGCGCTCTGGCAACCGGCGGAACGGCAAGGACGCTACGGCGGACGGCCGGGCGCCGGCTGGGCGAGAAGAACCTCACCGAAGCGCTGAAGACGTTCACGGCGAAGCCGGCAAAGGAACTGGCCGCCGAGTACGGCATCCCGCGCGAGCGCGCGCGGGTCCTCCCCGCCGGCACGATCCTCCTCCGCGAGGCCCACCGGCGCCTTGGAGTGAAGCTCGACGTCGCCAAGGGCGGCGTGCGGGAAGGCGCGCTGCGCGCGATGCTCGCCGAGCTCGCCGCAGAAGCCGCCTAGCTGGGCGGGGGCAGCCGGCCCAACTCGAGGAACGAGTCGTTGCCGACCTCGACGGCGAGGGTCGCGCCCTTCTTCACTTTCCCGAAGAGCGGCTGAAGCTCCGGTCTGTGCATGCAGACGAGCGCGCCGCCGCCGAGCTCGAGCAGGAGGTCGCGCACGCGCGCGGGATCCGCTCCTTCGGCGAGATCGTCGCTCCTCTCGAGTTCGAGCCCTCGAGCGCGCGCAAGCGGCTCTACGGACTCCACGCAGCGGTCGAAGGGGCTCGAGACGATCCGCTCGATCACGAAGGGCTCGAGCTGGCCGACGAGCCCTTCCGCCTGGCGGCGGCCGCGTTCGTCGAGGGGACGACGAGCATCGTCTCCCGCCCAGTCCTCGCTGTTGCCGGCGGACGCGTGTCGAAAGACGAGCAAAGGGGGCCGAAGCGCGTCCAGAACTTCGCGGTCACGCTCGTAGGTCAGCTGCTCCGCGGCGTCGGCGATCGGGAGCCACTTGATTTCGTCGACTTCGTCATGTGGCCCGAACGAGCCCGACTCGGGCTGCATCGTCCAGTACCGCACCACCTTCGGCCGCCCGCGGCTGTCGCGGTACTGAGTCGTCGGCAGCTCGGCGCCGAGGCGGGCGGTGACGCCCGTCTCCTCCGCTACCTCGCGCACCGCGGTCTCCTCGTCGGTCTCGCCCGCCCGCGCCTTCCCTTTTGGAAACGTCCAGTCGTCGTACCGGGGGCGATGGACGAGCAGGACTTCGACGCCGCTCGGCCCGACGCGGCGTAGGACTCCTCCCGCGGCGCGAACGAGCTCGGTCAGCGCCACGCGTCGTCGCCGGCGCGGCGGAGCCGCTTCCAGGCCCGTGGCCACGCCCTCCGGGCGGCAGCCCGCCTCGAGCGCTGGCGCTCGATCAAGCGTCCGGCGGCCAGCGCCGTCCGCCCCGTGCCTCTCACCCGCACCACCAGCTCCCGGATGCGTTCCTCGGCGACTGCGCCGTCCTGATGCTCCCCGAGGACGTCCTGGACGTCCTTGGCGCGCGAGACGAACCGAGACTCGCTGCCGAGGGCCTCCGCCGCGTAGCGCGCACGCTTGGCCCTGATCCGAACGCCGTGCAGCTCTTCGTCGGTCGGATCTTTCCCGAGCCCCTTCACGGCCTTGCGGAGCCGGTCGTATTCCGCTTCGGCCGCGGTCTCGAGGCGCTCGCCCTCACGCAGCGCGGGAGGCTCCTCGAGCTCCTCGAGCAGCGCGCGGTACCGAGTCGAGTCGAGTGCGGCGAGAAGCTCCTTCCTCGCCTCCTCGCGCTCTGCGTCGAGCAGTTCCAGGATGCCGCCGAAGGCGGCGGCCTCGTCGATCGTCGCGAGCTCGGCGAGCAGGTACGCGATCAAGACGTCACGGTCGCGAACCTCGCCGAGCAGGTCTCCGACCCAGCGAAGCTCGTAGCGGATGGGCTCTGTCCGCTCGGGGTTCTGAAGCTGCGAGCGCGTCGAGCGCAGCAGCGACCGCAGGCGTCTCGTGGCCACCCGCTGCTTGTGCAGCTCTTCGGGATCGGCGCCGAGCCGCACGCCCGGCTCGCGCTCGATCAGCTCGCGCGCATGCCCCCGCAGCACGGTTTGCAGCTGGTCTTCCTCGCGCTCAGCCAGGCCGGCGAGGGGATGGAGGGTCGCCATCGATCTCATCGTAGTTGTCCACATCTGTGGATAAGCCTTGGGGCACAGCTTCACCGCGCGTTCACGGTCTGGAGTGATAAGACCTGCTGCGATGCGGGGCCGGGTCGGCATCTTTGCGGCGGCCGGTGCGGCGATCGGCGTCGCGCTCGTGCTCGCGGGGCTTCGGGTGGGCGAGGTAAGCGGCGCGCTCTCGAACTGGCAGGCGCTAGTCCTCGGGCTCGTCCAGGGCGCCACGGAGCTGTTGCCGATCTCGTCCTCCGGGCACCTGATCCTCGTCCCCTGGGTCGCCGACTGGACGTACCTCGAGCTGGACGACGAGTTCAACCAGACCTTCGACGTCGCGCTGCACCTCGGAACTCTTGTGGCGGTCGTCGCTTACTTCTGGCGTGACCTGGGCCGGTACATCGCAGCGTGGGTCCGGTCGGTCGCGCACCGGTCGGTCGCCTCGGCGGAGGAGCGTGTCGCCTGGTTTCTGTTCGTGGCGACGGTTCCTGCCGCTCTGATCGGCGGCGTCGGCGAGACGTTCATCGCGGAGCATCTCGGCGAGCCGTGGCAGATCGCGATCCTGCTGGCGGTCTTCGCCATCGTGCTCTGGATCGCCGACCAGCGCCCGACGCGTCGCCACATGGACGGTCTGACGATCCGCGACGCCGTGATCATCGGCACCGCACAGGCCGCAGCCCTTGCGCCGGGTGTCTCGAGGTCCGGGATCACGATCTCCGCCGGACGGTTCCTCGGGCTCGACCGCGACACCGCCGCGAGGGTCTCGTTTCTGCTCCTCGTCCCGATCACGCTCGGCGCGGTCGTCTTCAAGGGCCTCACGGACGTCGTCTTCGGTGACCTGCCGGACGGCTGGGAAGGACCGTTCGTCGTGGGCGTGCTGGCGGCGGCCGCGAGCGGCCTTCTCGCGATCGTCTTCCTGCTCAGCTTCATCCGGCGGCACACCTACACGCCGTTCGTCGTGTATCGCCTCGTCGTCGCCGCGATTGTGCTGCTCGTGATTGCCACGGGAGCACGCTCAGCAAGTTTTTGAGTTTCGGCACAAACCCTCAACCAGCCTCAACGGGGTCTGACCCCTTGGCCCGGCGAGGCGATGGCCTAAAAGACCAAGTAGAGCACCTCGCCGACGAGGGCCGGCTTCTCCGCGTCCTTGATCTCGACCTCGATTCCCAGCCGGTAGAGGACGCCGTCTCCACGGCGCTCGCTGTCCCGCAGGGTCGCCTTCAAGCGAACCTTGGAGCCGACCGGCACCGGGGCCGTGAAGCGGACCTTCTCGGTGCCGTAGTTGATCCCCATCTTCACGTCGGTGACGTTCAGCACCTGCGAGACGAAGTACGGCAGCATCGACAGCGTCAGGTAGCCATGGGCAACCGTCGTCCCGAACGGCCCCTGCGCAGCCATCTCAGGGTCGACGTGGATCCACTGGTGGTCGTGCGTCGCCTCGGCGAAGAGGTCGATCTGCTTCTGGTCGATCGTCTCCCACTCGCTCGTCCCGAGCTCGCGTTCGGTCGACGCTTCGAGCTCTTCGAGCGTCAGCTTGGTGGTCATGCGGTTGCCTCCTGGAGAACGCGTGTGCGCAGCGCCTTCCGGTCGATCTTGCCGACGGGGGTCAGCGGGAGCGAGGCGAGGACGTGCACCTCGCGCGGGTACTTGTAGCCGCCGATTCGCTCCTTGCTCCAGGCGACGAGCTCGTCCACGTCGACCTCCTCCCGCGACCGCAGCTCGACGAACGCGACGACCTCCTCGCCGTGCTCGTCGTCAGGGCGGCCCACCACGCCGGCCGCGACAACGGCCGAGTGCTCGAGCAGCGCCTCCTCGACGTCGCGGGGGAAGACATTGAAGCCCCCGCGGATGATCAGATCCTTCTTCCGGTCGACGACGTGGAGATACCCGTCCGCGTCGAGGTGCCCGAGGTCGCCGGTGTAGAGCCAGCCGTCCCGAATTGCCTCTGCCGTCAGCTCCGGCGCTTGCCAGTACCCGAGCATGACCCCGCGCGAGCGAACACAGATCTCGCCGACCTCGTCGTCGCCGTCGATGCGCACCTCGACGCCGGGAGCCGGCTTGCCCACGGAGCCGAGCCGGGCTTCGCCAGGCGGCGTCGACGTGACCAGCGCGGACGTCTCGGTCAGGCCGTAGCCCTCCCTAATCTCCACCTGTGGGACACGCCGGAGGAACTCCTCCGCGGCGTCGACGGGGAGCGGCGAGCCGCCCGACACGACGTACCGAAGCTCCGAGAGGTCGTAGTCCTCGAGCGGCTGGGCCAGAAGGAGCTGGAGCATCGACGGGACGACGGCCGTGATCTGCGTGCGATGTTCCTGCATGAGCTCCAGGCATTGAGCCGGGTCGAACCAGCGCATGAGCAAGCTCGGGTGCTGCTCCTCGGCATGGAAACCGACGACGGTGACGAGCAGGCCGTAGGCGTGCGAAAGGGGCAGAGCGAGGAGGCCGCGCACGATCTCCGGCAGATGGCCTGCGTCGTGTCCCGCCTTCCCCGCAAACCAGAGGTTCTCGTGGGAGAGCAGGACACCCTTGGCCCGCCCGGTCGTCCCGCCGGTATAGAGGAGCGCCGCCGCGTCCACGGCCGCGCGCGGCACGATCGGCAGGGGATCGGCCTGCTCGAGCCACGCGAATGCGTCGGTTGTGACGACCGTCGCATCCTCGGCCGCCTCCTTCGCGTTGTCCGCGAGCTCGGGCGTGGCGAGCACGACCGTCGCGCCGGAATCGCTGACGATGTGCGCCAGCTCGGCCGGTGGCAGGAGGAAGATCGCCGGCGTCACGACTGCGCCGGCGCGCCAGATCGCCTCGTAGGCGATCCCGACCTCGGGGCAATTGGCCATGAGGACGACAACACGGTCTCCGGGCTCGACGCCGCAGGCGCGTAGGCCTCCGGCCAGACGCTCGGCCCGTTCGTGCAGCTCGGCGGAACGAAGCCAACGACCGTCGAACCAGAGCGACCCGTAGTCGCCGAGTCGCTCGAACGACTCCTCTGCTGCGCGGGCGAGGTGGAGCTCAGCCAACGCGCATCGACTGCCCGCCGGCCTTCGCGATCATCGCGACCATGCCTTCCGGAGCAGCGCCGTCCGGGAAGCGCTCGCGGAGCTCCGAGAGCAGCTCGTCCGCGTCCCAGCGGCCTTCAGCCGCGAAGAGCTCACCGGCGTCCCATGGGCGCAGCACGTTGACCGAGCCGCCCCAGACGAAGAAGCACTGGCCGGTGATCTCCTGAGCTTCGTCGGCCGCGAGGGCGACGACCACGGGAGCCATGTTGGCGGGATCGAGAGGATCGAACCCGTCTTCGGGAGGAGGAAGGTCGCCGAACGTCTCCTCGGTCATCCGGGTTCTGGCATTCGGCGCGATGCAGTTGACCGTGACGCCGTAGCGCTGAAGCTCCTGCGCGGCGATCATCGTGAACCCCGCGATCGCAGCCTTGGCCGCGCCGTAGTTGGCCTGACCGACGTTGCCGAAGACTCCCGACGGGCTCGACGTGTTGATCACGCGCCCGCGCACGGCCTCGCCGCTCTTCGACTGCTCGCGCCAGTACGCGGCGGCATGGCGAGTCGGCCCGAAGTGGCCCTTGAGATGGACGGCGATGACCGCGTCCCACTCGTCCTCGGTCATGTTCACGAGCATCCGGTCGCGGAGGATCCCGGCGTTACAGACGAGAATGTCCAGGCGGCTGAAGCGGTCGATCGCTCGCCGGATCATGTGCTCGGCGGCGCTGAAATCGGAGACGTCGTCGTAGCTCGCTACCGCCTCACCGCCTGCTGCGACGATCTCGTTGACGACCGATTGGGCGGGCGTGGCGTCCGTGCCCTCCCCGGCCAGAGAGCCGCCAAGATCGTTGACGACCACCTTGGCCCCGGCCTCCGCCAGGGCGAGCGCATGCTCGCGGCCGATCCCGCGCCCTGCGCCGGTCACGATCGCCACCTTCCCGTCGAGCGACGGCATGCGAGAGGATCGTACGTCGTGACAGCGTTCGAGGGTGGGCAGATCCGCGATGCGATCTACGTTTCCGGCGAGTCGACGTGGCCGGTCTCGGCCGAGGAGTGGGAGGCGCGTGCCGCCGAGACGCTCGAGCCGGGCCCGTTCGACTACATCGCCGGCGGCGCGGGGTCGGAGGCGACAATGCGGGCGAACCTCGAGGCGTTCGACCGCAGACGGCTGCGGCCGCGGATGCTGACGGGGAACACCGAGCGCGACATCTCCGTCGAGGTGCTGGGGACGCGGTCGCCCGCGCCGTTCTTCCTCGCTCCGATCGGCGTCCTCTCGATCGCGCATCCGGAGGGGGAGCTGGCGGTCGCGCGCGCAGCCGCGGCGACCGGCGTGCCGATGGTGCTCTCCAGCGCAGCGTCGCACTCGATCGAAGAGGTCGCAGACACGATGGGCGACGGACCTCGCTGGTTCCAGCTCTACTGGGTCAACGACCGTGAGGTCACGGCCAGCCTCGTCCAGAGAGCAGAGGCCGCGGGCTTCGGCGCGATCGCCGTCACGCTCGACACGCTGACCCTCGGCTGGCGCCCGCGCGACCTCCGCAAGGCTTATCTCCCGTTCGTCACCGGCGAGGGGTGCGCGCAGTTCTTCTCCGATCCGGTCTTCCGGAGCCGGCTCGAGCGGCCGCCCGAGGAGGACGTCATCGCCGCCGCCGTGACGATGCTCGGCACCTTCGGAAACCTCGGCCTGACCTGGGACGACCTCGTGTGGCTTCGGGAGCACACGACCCTGCCGCTGCTCGTCAAGGGTGTCCTCACCGGAGAGGACGCGCTCCGGGCACGCGAGTCCGGCGTCGAGGGCGTCGTCGTCTCCAACCACGGCGGGCGACAGGTGGACGGCTCCGTCGCGGCGCTCGACGCGCTCGTCGAAGTGCGGGAGGCGCTGGGCCCCGAAGCCGTGGTGTTGATGGACAGCGGGATCCGGACCGGCGCGGACGTGCTCAAGGCGCTCGCGCTCGGCGCGGATGCGGTCCTCCTCGGGCGGCCGTACGCCTATGGGCTCGCGGTCGGCGGCCAGGAGGGCGTGGAGACCGTCATCAGGCATCTGATGGCGGAGACCGACCTGACCCTGGCGCTCGCCGGCGGCGTCCGCGCCACCGACCTCGACAAGACGTGGATCGCGGCGTCGTCCTGAGCGAGCTCGACCGGTTCGGCGTCGAGGAGATCGACGTCGACGAGCCGGGCCCCGGCGAGGCGTGCGTGCGCATCGAGGCGACGGGCGTCTGTCACTCGGACCTGCACATCATCCGCACCGGGTTCAACCATCCGCTTCCGGTCCTGCTCGGCCATGAGGGCGCCGGAGTAGTCGAAGCGGTCGGCGAGGGCGTCGAACACGTGCACGCCGGCGACCGCGTCGTCGTCGGCTGGCGATCCCCCTGCGGCGAGTGCGCCTGGTGCCGCCGAGGCGCCAGGCATCTCTGCCGCACCCCGCGGAGAGCGGCGCGCCGCATGCGCACCCGGGACGGCCGCGACCTCTTCGGAGCGCTCCAGACCGGCACATTCGCGACGCGCACCGTGGTCGCGGCCGCGGCGCTCGTGCCCCTTGCGGTCGAGCTCCCGGCCGAGGAGGCCTGTCTGCTCGGCTGTGCGGTCGCCACGGGCGTCTGTTCGGTCCTGAAGACGGCGGAGGTCTGGGAGGGCGCTCGGCTCGCGGTGATCGGCTGCGGCGCGGTCGGTCTCTCCGTGATCCAGGGCGCAGTCATTGCGGGAGCCTCCGAGATCCACGCGATCGACCTCGACGAACGGAAGCTCGAGGCGGCGGGTCAGTTCGGCGCAACGCACACCGGCCCCGAGGAAGCACAGCGCCTGGACTTCGTCTTCGACGTCGTCGGGCGGCCCGAGACCGTTGCGCAAGGCCTCGAAATGCTTGGACATGCCGGGACGCTCGTCTACATCGGGCTCCCGCAGCCGGACGCGAGGGCGACGCTTCCTCTGGACGACGCGTTCGACCGGCGGCTACGGATCCTCGTCTCCCACGGCGGAGACCATGTCCCCGCCGAGGATTTTCCGCGCCTCGCCCAACTCGCGGTCGACGGCCGGCTCGACCTGGCCGGAATGGTCACGAAGCGGATCGCGTTGGACGACATCGTGCAGGCGTTCGAGGACATGGAGTCGGGCGACGTAATCCGCTCGGTGATCGTCCAGTGAAGATCCCGCCGCCAGTCGCCGAGCTGATCGGGATCGACCTCGTCGAGGCCGGCGGCGGCGAGTGCACGATGCGGCTCGAGGCCGGTGAGCAGCACGCCAACCCGATGGGGACGATTCACGGCGGCATCATCTGCGACCTCGCCGACGCCGCCATGGGTATGTCCTTCTTCTCCACCCTCGAGAAAGGCGAGTCGTTCACGACCCTCGAGCTGAAGGTCAACTACCTCCGTCCGTTCTGGACCGGGACCCTGCTGGCGCACGGCAAGGTCGTCTCGCGCGGGAAGACCGTCGGGCTGACCGAGTGCCGGGTCGTCGACGACAAGGAACGCCTGATCGCCCACGCGACCAGCACGTGCATGGCGCTCCGCGGGGAGATAGCGCAGGGCCGCTAGCTCGAGATCAGGTCTGCGTAGTCAGGGTCTGCTTCGGGGTTCCAGCCCGGCGTCAAGTGTCGGCGCCGGATCAGCTCTCGATCGCCGCCGTCGAGGAGGCGCACCTGCAGCGACCGCACCAGCTGGTCGAGCTGGCGCCGGAAGTGGAGCGCGCCGACCTCGGGCTCCCTGACCGATCGACGCAACCGGGCCGCGAGCTCCTCCGAGGCGCTGGCACGCTCCGAAGCCAGCTCGACCGCGTCGAAGCGCTCGAGGTCGCGCAGGACCTGTGCGCAGAGCACGTTGTGCGTCCCCTCCCAGCTCTCGAAGACGATCGCGTCGCGCCAGAGCCTCGGCAGCGGCGAGAAATCCTCGATCGTCCCGTTGCCGCCGAGCGTCTCGATCCCCCGGCGAACGACGTTCGTCGCCGACAGCGACGTGACCACCTTGTTCGCGTTCACGAGCAGACGGTGCCAGAGGGCGTCTTCCTCGCCTGCCGAGCCATCGTCGATCCGGGCGACGAGCTCCGTCAGGTGCGACGTCGACGCGCGGGCGGCCGCCTCCTCGCTGCGCATTACGGCCAGGTTCTCGCGGACGAGCGGAAAGCGGTCGATCGGGCCGCCGAACGCCTCGCGTTCGCCGGCGAACTCCGAGGCCACGAGGTACGCCCGACGCATCAGCCCCGTGGACCCGACCGCATTCAGCCAGCGTGAGGTGTTGAGCACGCTGACAGCCGTTTTGAAGCCGTCCTCGAGCGGGCCGAGCGGATACGCGACCGCGCCCTCGAACTCGATCTCCCCGGTCGCCAGCGCGCGCGTGCCGAGCTTGTCCTTCAGCCGCCGGATCCGGAAGCCCCCGCCCTCGCGCGGAACGAGGAAGCAGCCGATGCCTCGCGTTCCGTCCGGGGCGCCGCGCGGTCGTGCGGTCACGACGAACTGATCCGCGTCGGCGACGGAGCAGAACCACTTCTCGCCGTGGAGCCGCCAGGCCTCACCGTCCTGCACGGCCTCGACACGGTTCGCTCCGACATCGGAGCCGCCGTGCCGCTCGGTGAGGAACTGCGCGCCCCGCTGCGCGAGCTCGTAGTCGGTCTCGAGCAGCGGGGGCAGGAAGCGCTCGCGCAGCTCGTCCGAGGCCGCAGTCTTGAGCGCGCGCACGAGGCCGGCCGTGCAGACGACGGGGCAGCCGTGGCCGCCCTCGCCCGCGTGCGAGAGCTCGTAGAAGAGGGAGGCCTGCTCGCGCGCGGGCGCGCCGACGATGCCCGACGCCCAGACCGCGCGACCTGCCCGGTGGTAGGCCGGATGGAACTCGATGTCGCCGTCGTCGTCCAACCGGGGTGGATTCCGCTCGCACTCCTCCACAGCCGGCTCGACGACCTCCATGACGACGCGGGCGAAATCGCTGCTCACAGCGACCATTGCGGATATAGGCTATTCGCCGTGGACCTTCGCGACAGTTCCGACGAGGCCGTGTTTCGCGAACAGGTCCGCGCCTGGCTTCAGGACAACCTTCCCGCCGGCGACTCGCGGGAGTGGAGCCGGAAGATGTACGACGCGGGCTACGCCGGCCTGACGTGGCCGGAGGAGTACGGCGGCCGCGGCGCGCCGTACAGCCACCAGGCGATCGTCCTCGAGGAGTTCGCCCGAGCCGAGGCGCCACAGCACATGGGCGTGATCGGTCTCGGCATGGCCGGGCCGACGATCATGGCGCACGGCACCGAGGAGCAGAAGCGCCGTTACCTGCCGAAGATCCTCTCGGCCGAGGAGATCTGGTGCCAGGGCTTCTCCGAGCCCGGCGCAGGCTCGGATCTTTCCGCCGTCCGCACCTCGATGATCGAGCAGGACGGCTCGTTCGTCGTGAACGGCCAGAAGGTCTGGTCGTCGTTCGCGCACATCGCCGATTACTGCATCCTGATCGGCCGCAGCGACCCCGAGTCGGAGCGCCATGCCGGCCTCACGTACGTGATTGCGGACATGAAGGCGCCCGGTGTCGAGGTCCGCCCACTCCGCCAGATCACGGGCGAGGCCGAGTTCAACGAGATCTTCTTCTCGGATGTCGAAGTGCCGAAGGAGAATCTCCTCGGCGAGATCGGGGGCGGCTGGCAGGTCGCAATGACGACGCTGCTCCACGAGCGCGGCACGCTCGGGTTCGCGCTCGGCGGCGCCCTCGAGGCACAGGTGCAGAAGCTCGTCGCCCTGACGAAGGAGCGCGGGGCCGACGATCCGATCATCCGCGACCGCGTCGCGCAGGAGTGGATCGAGCTCCAGGCGCTGAAGATGACGAACTACCGCTCGCTGACGACGCTGATGCAGACCGGCATCCCGGGCCCCGAGGGCTCCGTCTCGAAGCTCCACTGGTCGGAGCAGAACCAGCGCCTGACGAAGCTCGCGATGGAGATCCTCGAGGGCGATGACGACGGGTACTGGCGGCACCAGCAGCTCCGGAGCCGCGGCAACACGATCGAGGCCGGGACGTCCGAGATCCTGCGGAACATCATCGCCGAGCGCGTGCTCGGCCTCCCGAGGTCACGCTGATGCAGTTCGCGTTCACCGAAGAGCAAGAGCTGCTCCGCCGCGAGGCACGCGACGCGTTGCAGAACGGCGGCTGGAGCCGGGAGGAGATCGCCTCTGCCGAGCTCAGCTTCGTCGACCAGGCTGTCCTCTTCGAGGAGGGCGGGCGGGCGAACGTCGGCGAATCGCTTTTCGACGAGAACCGCCCGGAGGACGAGCGCCTGGCCGTGCTGGCGCTCGAGGCGGTCGGGATCGGCAAGAAGGCGCTCGAGCTGGCGATCGAGCACGCGCAGAACCGCGAGCAGTTCGGGCGGAAGATCGGCGTCTACCAGGCCGTCTCGCACCAGCTCGCCGACACGTTCGTCGAGACGGAGCTGGCGCGGTCCCTCGCGTACTGGGCTGCCTGGTGCGTGGCCGAGGGCGACGACCAGGCGCCGATTGCGATCGCCGCGGCCAAGGCCTACGCCGGCGACGCCGCGGTCGCCGCGTGCGAGCGCTCGATCCAGGTGCACGGCGGCATCGGCTTCACCTGGGAGCACGTGCTCCACGAGTACTACAAGCGGGCGCTCTGGATCCAGGCATACGGCGGGTACGGGCGCGCGCACCGCGCCAAGATCGCCGCCTGGCTGCTGGGCTGATGAAGACCGCGCTCGTGACGGGCGCTTCGTCGGGGATCGGACAAGCGTGCGCCGTCCGGCTCCTTCACACCGGCTGGCGGGTCCTGGCCGGCGTGCGACACGAGGGCGATGCGCCAGAGGGAACCGAAGAGGTCCTGCTCGACGTCACTGACGCGGAGCAGATCGAGGCGGCGGCGAGCTTCGTGGACGGGCTTGACGGCCTCGTCAACAACGCCGGCATCGCGGTCGCATCGCCGCTCGAGTTCCTGCCCTCGGACGAGTTTCGCCGCCAGCTCGACGTGAACGTGGTCGGCCAGGTCGCGGTCACGCAGGCCTTCCTGCCGGCGCTGCGCCGGGCCAAGGGCCGGGTTGTGTTCATCGGCTCGATCGCGGGTCGCAGCGCCCTGCCGTTCCTCGGCCCGTACGCCGCCTCGAAGCACGCGCTCGAGGCTGTCGCAGACTCACTGCGTCTCGAGCTGCGGCCGTTCGGGATCGCCGTCTCGATCGTCCAGCCCGGCTCGATCAAGACGCCGATCTGGACGCGTGATCGGCCCGATCCGCCGCCGGAGGGAATGGAGCTCTACGGTGATCGCATTGCCGCCTTCCGGCAGATCGCGCTGAAGCGCGGAGCGGCAGGGGCGCCGCCCGAATCCGTCGCCAAGGTGGTGGAAGAAGCCCTGACCGCGGAGCGACCGCACACGCGCTACCTCGTTGGGCGCGACGCGAAGCTGCGGGCCGGCTTCGAGCGGCTCCCGGATCGGCTCCGGGACCGGATCTACGAACGTGTCCTACTCAAGAGCTAGGAGGAGAGCGGTGGGCTACGCCAAGGCAACGATCGAAGAGTTGGGCGAGGGCCCGGGCTTCCGGAAGATTCGGCAGGCGCTCGGCGTGACCGCGTTCGGCGTCAACGCGCTGGTCTATCCGCCGGGCCAGGAGGGGTTCCTCCACTACCACGACGAGCAAGACGAGCTGTACTTCGTCCATCGCGGGCGCGCCACCTTCGAGGTCGACGGCGAGCAGTTCGAGCTCGGGCCCGGCGGCGTCGTTTACGTCGAGTCCAGGACGCCGCGGAAGCTCAGCAACCAGACCGAGGAGGAGCTGATCGTGCTTGCCGTGGGCGGTAAAGAGGGCTACGTCGGCCGCGACGGCCAGCTCGTGGACGTCGAGCGCGACCTCCCGCGACGTCAGGCCTTTACCGCGGGCGGGAAATAGGGAAAATTTCCATGGGGCTACCTCGAGGAGGCAATCGGCGATGAACGGCTTGATGATGGAGTACCAGCTCTCGCTTCCCCCGCTCCTGCAGCGCGCGGAGACCTTCTTCGGCGATCAGGAGGTGGTGACGCGCTTGCCCGACAAGAGCTTCCACCGCTACACCTATGCGGACATGGCGAGGCGCGCGAAGCAGCTCGCCGTCGCCCTCCAAAAGCTCGGGCTCGAGCGCGGCGATCGCGTCGCGACGCTCTGCTGGAACCACTACCAGCACCTCGAGGCCTACTTCGGCATCCCGTGCGGCGGCTTCGTGCTGCATACGCTCAACCTCAGGTTGCATCCGAGCGACCTCGCCTACATCGCCGACCACGGCCACGACAAAGCGGTGATCGTCGACCGCAGCCTCCTACCGCTGCTCGAGCAGTTCCAGGGCGAGACGAAGATCGAGCACGTCTTCGTCGTCGAGGACTCCTACGAGGAGCTGCTTGCGACGGCTGATGCGGACGAGTGGGAGGACCCGCAGCTGGACGAGAACGAGGCGGCGGCGATGTGCTTCACGAGCGGGACGACGGGGCGCTGCAAGGGCGTCGTCTACTCGCACCGCTCGACGATCCTGCACGCCCTGGGTGTCGCCGCACTCTCGCCGCTCGGCGAGCGGGTCGCGAACGAGGACACCCTGCTCCCGGTCGTGCCGATGTTCCACGCCAACGCCTGGGGCTACCCGTACCTCGCCGCGATGCTCGGCGCGAAGCTGGTCTTCCCCGGCCCGCACCTCGATCCGGAGAGCCTGCTCGAGGACTTCGTCCAGGAGAAGGTCACCTGGACCGCCGGCGTCCCGACGATCTGGCTCGGGATGCTGCAGATGCTCGACGCGAACGAGGGGAAGTGGGATCTCTCCCGCATGAAGGGCATGCTCGTCGGCGGCTCCGCCGTGCCTCGGGCGATGATCGCGGCGTACAAGGAGCGGCACGGGCTCAACGTCGTCCAGGGCTGGGGCATGACCGAGACTTCGCCGGTCGCCTCCGTGACCGACCTCATCGGCGACCTCAAGGACGCCGACCAGGACACGAAGTTCGACTATGTGGCCATGGCCGGGATTCCGCTGCCGTTCGTGGAGATCCGGGTGCGCGCCGACGGCCAGGACGTCCCCTGGGACGGCGAGTCGATGGGCGAGCTGGAGGTGCGCGGGCCGTGGGTCGCGTCCGGCTACTACGAGGACGACACCCAGGCCGACCGCTGGACCGACGACGGCTGGTTCAAGACCGGCGACATCGTCTCGATGCACCCCCGCGGGTTCATTCAGATCAAGGACCGTTCGAAGGACGTGATCAAGTCCGGCGGGGAGTGGATCTCGTCGGTCGAGGTCGAGAACGCGCTGATGGCGCACCCGGCGGTCGCCGAGGCTGCGGTGATCGCGATCCCTGACGAGAAGTGGGCCGAGCGGCCGCTGGCGGCGATCGTCGTCAAAGAGGGGCAGACGGTGACCGCCGACGAGCTCCGCGAGCATCTCGCCCCGAAGTTCGCGAAGTGGTGGCTGCCCGATCGCTTCGAGTTCGTCGACGAGATCCCGAAGACGAGCGTCGGGAAGTTCAAGAAGACGGCGCTGCGGGAGCAGTTCGCGCAGGAGCAGGTTCCGGCTTCTTAGTGCCGCTTCGGGTGATGCCGCCTCGCTTCTGGGTCGCGAGGACCAAGCCAGAGCGCGCACTCGGCCGCGCCATGGCTTGGCAGCCTTGGTGTGGCCGAGGGTGGCCTCTGGCGACGCGTGATCGCGGGCCAGAAGCAGGCATGCATCGCCCGGAGCGGCACTGAAGTGAGGGCGGTTCTCCTTCGGGAGACGGGCGGGCCGGAGCAGCTCGAGCTCCGGGAGGTGCCCGACCCCGAGCCTGCCGACGGCGAGGTTCTCGTCCGGGTCCGGGCGGCCGGGATCAACTTCGCCGACGTGTTGGTCCGGCAGGGCCGGTATCCGCAGCCGCCCGAGCTGCCGACCGTGCCTGGGTCGGAGGTCGCCGGGGAGGTGGACGGGCAGCGCGTGATGGCGCTGCCGCAGGGCGGCGGCTACGCCGAGGCGCTGACAGTGGACAAACGGCTGGTTGTCCCGTTGCCGGATGGCGCCTCGTTCGAGGAAGGCGCCAGTTTTCTCTTGACGTTCTTGACGGCGTGGATCCCGCTGACGCGGCAGGTGCGGGTCGGCCCCGGGTCGGTCGTGCTCGTGCACGCGGGGTCCGGCGGCGTCGGCTCCGCGGCGATCCAGGTCGCGAAGCACCTGGGCGCATCGGTCGTTGCGACCGCGAGCACGGAAGAGAAGCGGCGCGTTGCCGTCGAGCAGGGCGCGGACGAAGCCTTCGGCTACGACGAGTTCGCGAAGCAGGTGCGCGCAGACGTGGTTCTCGATCCCGTCGGTGGCGACGTCTTCACCGAGAGCTTCCGCGTGCTGAAGCCGCTCGGGACCGTGGTCGCGATCGGGTTCGCCGGCGGCTGGTGGGAGCCGATTGACCCGGCGCCGCTTGTCGGCCGCAACCTCGGCCTGCAGGGCTTCTACCTCGGCCGGCTGAGGCGACACGACCCCGGGCTGGTTCGGGAGGCGATCGCGAACCTGCTCGAGCTCTGGTCGTCGGGCGCCGTCAAGCCGTTGGTCGGCGCCACCTTCCCGCTCGAAGAGGCGGGGGCGGCGCATCAGCTGATCGAGTCACGACAGCACGTCGGAAAGGTCGTCCTTGTTCCCTAGGACGGCTCTGGTGACGGGGGCGGCGGGCGGGATCGGGCGGGCACTCGTCGACCGGCTGGAGCAAGAGGGCGCCGAGGTGCTCGAGCTCGATCTGGTGACCGGGTTCGACGTATCCGATCCGCAGGCATGGCAGTCGGTCGACCGCGTCGAGCTCGCCTGCCTGAACGCTGGGGTGACGACGAGCACGCCGTCGATCACCGAGCTCACCGGTGACGAGTACCGGCGCGTCGTGGGCGTCAACGTCCACGGCGTCGTCTACGGCGTGCGCCGACTCGCGCGCGAGATGGAGCCCGGCGATGCGATCGTCGTCACGGCGTCGCTCGCGGGGCTGACGGGCGTCGAGAACGATCCGATCTACGCCTTGACGAAGCATGCGGTGATCGGCTTCGTCCGCTCGGTCGCGCCCCAGCTCCACGAGCGCGGGATCCGGATCAACGCCGTCTGTCCGGGCTTCGCAGACACGCCGATGGTCGCCGGCGAGCTGCGCGCGTCGCTGGAGGCCGCCGACTTTCCGCTCCTGCGGGCGGAAGACGTCGCCGAGGCCGTGCTGCTTGCAGCCCGAACCGAGGAAACCGGGGAGGCCTGGATCGTCCAGCCGGGCCGTGAGCCCGAGCCCTATCGCTTCCGCGGCATCCCAGGCGCGCGGAAGCCCGACGAGGAGGGCGTCGCCCCGCCGCTCTGACCCCTAACCCTCAACCCGCCTCGACGGGGTCAGACCCCCTTGAGGCTACTTGAGGCTTGTTCGCTGACTCTTTCGGCCGGGGTGCTGCTTCCTCGGCTTCTTGGATCTCCATGTGGGACACGAGGCCGTCGCGGAACGCGTAGACGTGCCGGACGCGGCCGTCGGACAACACCGTTCCCTCCAAGTCCCGCACGACCTGGTGGACGTCGACCCCGATCCGCCCTTCGTCATCGCGCTCGAATGCCATCGGCTCGACGCGCGAGTCGATCATCCCGAACTGCTTCGTCCAGTACGCCCGGACCGCGGCGTGCCCCAGTTCTCGCCCACCTTCCATCCCGTTCGGCCAGTCGACGTCGGGGTGCATCAGCGCGAGCGCGCCGTCGATGTCTCTCGCGTTGAACGCCGCGTAGGCGCTGCGGAGGAGCCGTTCCTCCTCGGTCAACCGCCGCGCTCCGCCACCTTCACGAGCGCCTTGCCGCGGTTCTCGCCGCGGAGCATTCCCATGAAGGCCGCCGGCGCGTTCTCCAGCCCCTCGGTCACGTCCTCTCGCCACTTGATCTTCCCCTCCGCGACCCATCGGATCAGACGCATCGCGGCTTCGTCGAAGCGGTGGGCATAGTCAGTGACAAGGAAGCCCTCCATGCGCGCTCGGTAGACGATCAGCAAGCTCGGATGGAACGTCGGCTCGGGCCGGTCGAGGTTGTACTGCGAGATCTGCCCGCAGATCACGATCCTCGAGCCGATGTTCAGGCGGTTGTGCACCCTCGCCGAGACCTCGCCGCCGACGTTGTCGAAGTAGATGTCGACCCCGTCCGGGCACGCCGCCTTGAGCGCGTCGCGAAAACCCTCGTCCTTGTAGTCGATCGCGACGTCGTAGCCGTAGACGGTGCAATCCGTGCACTTGTCAGGGCCGCCCGCGATCCCGACGGTCCGGCAGCCGGCCAGCTTCGCGATCTGCCCGACCACCTGGCCGACCGCGCCTGCGGCGCCGGACACGACCACGGTGTCACCCGGCCGGGGCTGGCCGACGTCCAGGAGTCCGAAGTACGCCGTCAGGCCCGTTGTTCCGACGACGTGAAGGGCCAATGTCGGTGGATCGAGGATCTCGGGTACCCGCCGTAGCGTCCCGCCTCGCGCGACCGCGTACTCCTGCCAGCCGAGTTGGCCGACGACGAGATCACCGGCAGCGAAGCGCCCATCCTGGCTCTCGACTACCTCGCCCACGGACTGCGACGTCATCACGTCGCCGACCTCGAGCGCCTTCGCGTACGAACGCGCCTGGCTCATGCGGCCCCGCTGGTAGGGGTCGATCGACACCCACAGCACCCGCACCAGCACCTCGCCCGGCGCAGGCTCGCCGACCTCGACCTCGTCGACTGCGAAGTCCGTGTCCTTGGGAAACCCCTCGGGCCGCGCGGCCATCGTCACGCGCCGATTAGTCTTTACGAGAACCGCCATACGCCACCCTTCTCGAACTCCTTCAGGATCCGGCGACTGACGACCATTCGATGCACCTCGTCCGGGCCGTCGTAGATCCGCGCCCCGCGCGCGTTCGCGTACATCTCCGCCAGCGGGGTCTCGTCCGTCAGACCGCGTGCGCCGTGGACCTGGACCGCGCGGTCGATCACGTCGTGCAGCGCCTGCGCCGCGTAGTACTTGATCACCGAGACCTCGACCCGCGCCTCGTCGCCCGCATCGATCTTGTGCGCCGCGTCGAGCGTCATCAGGCGGCAGGCGTAGATCTCCGCCGCCGAGTCGGCGATCCAGTTCTGCACGGTCTGCTTGTCGGCGAGCCGCGACCCGAACGCCTCCCGCTCGAGCGCGTACGAGCAGAGCAGTTCGAACGCACGCTGCATCTGCCCGAGCCAGCGCATGACGTGGTGGATCCGGCCCGGCCCGAGGCGTTTCTGCGCGATCCGAAACCCGTCGCCCGGCTCGCCCAGCGTGTTCTCGACCGGGACCCTGACTCCGCGGTACCAGACCTCGCAGTGGGTCGACCAACCCCGTCCGGCATGGCCGAGCACCTGGGTCGGCCGTGAGATCTCGACCCCCGTGGTGTCCGCCGGAACGATGATCTGCGACGCCCGCCGATGGGGCTCGGCGTCCGGATCCGTCACCGCCATCACGATCCCGAACGCCGCGCCGTCGGCGCCGGACGAGAACCACTTGTGGCCGTCGATCACCCACTCCTCGCCGTCTCGCACCGCCCGCGTGCGGAGCGTCGTCGGGTCGGAGCCCGGCACCTCCGGCTCGGTCATCGAGAAGAAGGAGCGGATCTCACCAGCCACGAGCGGCCGCAGCCAGCGGTCCTTCTGCTCCTCGGTGCCGAACATGAACAGGATCTCGGCGTTGCCGGCGTCCGGCGCCTGGCAGCCGAAGACGAGCTGCGCGTAGGTCGAGCGCCCGATCTCCTCGTTCAGATGCGCGTAGGCCAGGAAGCCCTCGCCGGTCCCGCCGGCCTCCGGCGGAACATGCGGCGCCCAAAGGCCCTGCTCCTTCGCCTTCGCCTGCAGCGAGCGGATCAGCTCGGCGTCGTCGGCCCGTAGCGCCTGCTCGTTCGGATAGACGTGCTCCTCCATGAACGCCCGATAGCGCCCTCGCAGCTGCTGGATCTCCTCGGTCGGAGCGAGTTCGGTCACTGCCACCCGTTTAGCATCGCAGTTCGTGCGACTCGGGTTCTACATGGGGTATGCGCCGCCCGGGACGAACCCGACGGATCTGATCGCGCTCGCGCAGGAGGCGGAGCGCCTCGGCTACGACTCAGCCTGGGCAGCCGAGGCATGGGGAACGGATGCCGCGACGGTGCTCTCCTGGCTGGCGGCGACGACGACCACGCTCAAGGTCGGCTCGGCGATCTTCCAGATCCCGGCCCGCACACCCGCCACCACGGCCATGACCGCCGCGACGCTCGACCTGATGTCCGGAGGCCGCTTCCTGCTCGGCCTCGGCCTGTCAGGCCCGCAGGTCGTCGAAGGCTGGCACGGCCAGCCCTGGGGAAAGCCGCTCACGAAGACGCGTGAGTACGTCGAGATGGTGCGCGCGGCACTACGGCGGGAGGTGCTCGAGCACGATGGGGAGCACTACCAGGTGCCGTACTCCGGCCCGAACGCGACCGGGCTCGGCAAACCGCTGAAGCTGATGGCCCGGCCGCTACGCGCGGACATCCCGATCTACCTCGCCGTGTTCAAGCCTCGCGCCGTCGCGCTCGCGGCCGAGATCGCCGACGGCTGGCTGCCGATCTTCTTCTCGCCGGAGCGCTTCGCCGACACCCACCTGCCGATGCTCGAGGAGGGCTTCGCGAAGCGCGGCGGACGACCCGAGGGATGGGACCTCGCCGCGCACGTGCCGATCGTCGTCGCCGACGACGTCGCCGCGGCGCGCGACTTCCTCAAGCCGCTGCTCGCGCTCTACGTCGGGGGGATGGGCGCGAAGGGTCAGAACTTCTACAACCGGCTCGCGCAGCGCTACGGGTACGAGGAGGCGGCCGCGACGATCCAGGATCACTACCTCGCGGGCCGGAAGAACGACGCGATCGCCGCGGTTCCCGACGCCCTCGTCGACGAGGTGTCTCTCGTTGGCGACCGCGCCCGGATCGCCGACCGTCTCGCCGCGTTCCGCGAGGCCGGCGTGACGACGCTCGTGCTGCAGGCGCGCCAGCCGGAGGCCCTGCGGCTCGTCGCGGATATCACGGCCTGACACCGACGACGCGCGACTATCCTCGGTCCGTGCGCCGGCGCCTCTACCTGATGCGGCACGGCGCGGTCGCGTACTTCGACGACG
>JBOHAU010000109.1:0-2441 GCA_050698015.1 Gaiellaceae bacterium | reverse complement strand
CCAGAGGGTCGTAGAGACCGACGACCTCACTCCCCGCCTCGACACCCGAGTCCACCCGCACGCCCGGCCCACCGGGCTCCCCGTAGCCCGTGATCCTCCCCGGCGCCGGCAGAAAGCCGTTGGACGGATCCTCCGCGTTGATCCGGCACTCGATCGCGTGCCCGCTCAGCCGGACGTCCTCCTGGCGCAGCCATAGCGGCTCCCCGGCCGCGATCAACACCTGCTCGCGGATGAGGTCGAGCCCCGTGACCAGCTCGGTGACCGTGTGCTCCACCTGGATCCTGGTGTTCATCTCGAGGAAGAAGTACTCGCCCTCCTGCGAGAGCAGCCCTTCGATCGTCCCGGCGGAGCGGTAGCCGACAGCCTTGGCGGCCTCGACGGCGATCTGCCCGATCCGCTCGCGGAGGTCCTCGGACACGGCGGGCGACGGCGTCTCCTCGATGAGCTTCTGGTGTCGGCGCTGGATCGTGCAGTCGCGCTCGCCGAGGTGCACGACAGCGCCGTGTGCGTCGGTGAGCACCTGGACCTCGACGTGGCGCGGGTCCTCGAGGTACCGCTCGACATAGACCGCCGGGTCGGAGAAGTACGCCTCCCCCTCGCGGCGGGCGGACTCGAAGGCGCGCTCGACTTCGTCCGCCGAGGGAACGACCTTGAGGCCCTTCCCTCCACCGCCGGCGGAGGCCTTGATCGCGATCGGCCAACCCAGCTCGTCGCCCAGCGCGCGAATCTCCTCCGCCGTCGAGACCGGCTCCGTCGTCCCGGGAATGATCGGCACGCCTGCGGCCTGCATGCGCTCTCGGGCGGCAACCTTGGAGCCCATGACGTCGATCGCCTCGGGCGGTGGGCCGATCCAGGTGAGCCCGGCCTTCTCGACGGCGCGCGCGAAGGTCGCGTTCTCGGCCAGAAACCCGTAGCCGGGGTGGATCGCCTCGGCGCCGGAGCGCTTCGCTGCGTCGATCACTCGCTCCTGGACGAGGTAGCTCTCCGCCGGCGGCCCCGGCCCGAGCAGGTAGGCCTCGTCGGCGGCACGCACGTGGAGCGAGTCCCGATCCGCTTCCGAGTAGACGGCGACCGGCGCGATCCCGAGCTCCCGCAGCGTGCGGAAGATCCGGACCGCGATCTCGCCACGATTGGCGACTAACACCTTCGAGAAGCCGGCCACGACCGGCATATTGTGTCGCTATGGGGCCGGCCGATCAGCTGACGGTCGCACGCATGGCGGCGGCGCCAGTGATCGTGGCGCTCTTTGCGATCGATTTCGACGGCCATGAGTACTGGGCCACGGCGTTGTTCGCGGTCGCGATGGCCACAGACTGGGTCGACGGCTGGCTGGCCAGGCGCAGCGGCAGTTCCTCGGCGATGGGCTCGCTGCTCGACCCAGTGGCCGACAAGATCTTGGTGCTTTCCGTGCTGATCGTCCTACTCGGCGAAGGCGTCTTCGCCGGTTGGGTGGTGGCCGCGATCGTCGCGCGCGAGTTCCTCGTCTCCGGCCTCAGGCTCGCCGCGCTCGAGCGGGGTGTCGTCCTCGGCGCCCGTGACCTCGGGAAGCTGAAGACGTGGACGCAGTCGATCGCCGCCATTCTCGGAGGGTTCGCGGCCGCCGGCGCGATCGACGAGTCGATCGCGTGGTGGGCACTCCTCGTCGCGCTCGTCGTGACCTGGGTGTCAGGGCTCGACTATGCGCGGCTCGCCCCACGGCTTCTCCGCAGCCCCGCCTAGGTCGTCAAGTCCGGAGCGCCACCAGGCGCTGAGCCATCCCGATGCGGCTCCTTCCTCCTCGGCAAGCGCTCGGTCGAGTGCGGCGAGCAACGCCTCGCGCTCGTTCTCTTCGGCCGGCTCCGGCTGAACGCTCCAGGGCACGCCCGAAGCCTAAAGGCACAAGGACGCTCCGACGATACGAGGCATGTGCGTCGACCGATCGCGGGAATCCTCTGCACGTGCCTTGCCCTCGGGGCCCCGACCGCCGTGCTCGCGGCCAAGCAGTCGTGGGCGCACAGGGAGATCAAGGTCGTGACCGACCGTGGGCTGATGGGCGGCAACGCCGCAGCATTTCGCCCCGACGCTCCGCTCACACAACGCGCCCTCACGGACCTGGTCACTGAGCTGACCGAGCTTCCGCCGCCGGAGCCCGCCGCGCCCGCCTCCCACGCAACGCTTTCCGGGCTCGACCAGGCACTCGTTCGTGGCCTGGGCCTCTCGGACGACGCGCGCCGCTTCTACCTCGCAGCCCGCGCGACCGGCGCCCAGCCTCCTACCCGCTTCGGCAGCGAAGTCGTCGCACGCCTGATCGGCCTCCGCAAGAACCATGAAGCCCGCTTCGACGCGCTCGAACTTCGCCCCGACGACGTCGCGACCCGTGCCGAGGCCGCGTACTCGGCCGCGCAGCGTCGACGCGAGCTCCTTGCCGCCCGAGTAGGTGTGGAGCTTGTATACGCGCCAGG
>JBOHAU010000108.1:0-11749 GCA_050698015.1 Gaiellaceae bacterium | reverse complement strand
GCTCGGGGACGACGCTCGTGCAAGGGCTCGAGAGCGGCCATGACGCCGCCGGGATCGATGTCGCGGCTTTCAACTGCCTGCTCATGGAGGTCAAAACGCGGCGGTACGACCTGTTCGCGCTGGAGTCGGAGATCCGCGACGTCGTTCGCCGGTTGGGGGCCCTCGAGGGCGGGCCGAGGGCGAAGGGGTATGTCGCTGAGTGGTTCGCTCCTCGCGCTGCCTCCGAGCTCCTCGCCTTCCGGACGCTCGTCTCCGAGTACGAGCACGCGGACGTTCTTCGGGTCGTCCTCGCGCGTGCCGCGCGCTCGGCGCGGCTGACGATGCACTTCGACCTCGACTTCCCGCGCTCGCCGCAGCGCGAGCCGTACTGGTGTCACAAGCACAAGCGTCTCTGCCGGCCGATCGACCGGGCGGAGCACTTCCTGCGCCGCTACTGCCTGGACACGCTGCGGCGGATCAAGGACTTCTCGCGCGCTCGCGCGAGAGGCAGTGACGCGGTCGTGATCCACGGCGATGCCCGCGAGGCGACGCTCGACGGCCGGTTCGACGCCGTGATCACGTCGCCGCCCTACCCGGGCCTGATCGACTACCACGAGCAGCATCGGTACGCGTATGAGCTCCTCGGGCTCGAGGACCTGCGCGGGCTCGAGCTCGGCGCCGGCGCGGCGGGGACGAGCGTCGCTGCACTCACGCGCTACGTCGAGGGGATCGCGGCGGTTCTCTCACACGCGAAGACGGCGCTTCGGCGCCGCGCGCCGGTCTTGATCGTCGTCAACGATCGGCGTGACCTCTATCCCGAGATCCTGGAGCGCGCGGGGTTGCGTCTCGAGCAGCGTCTCCGCCGCCATGTGAACCGGAGGACCGGCAGGCGCGCGGGCGAGTTCTTCGAAGACGTCTTGGTCGCACGCTAGCGCAGCAAGTCGGCGCAGATCCGACACAGACACGTGCGTCTTCGCGGCGTAGCGTCGGACGGTGCTCGCGCGCACCGTTACCCATGTCCTCGTCGGGCTCGACGCTCGCAAGGTCGAGGTCGAAGCCCATCTCCAGAACGGCCTACCGGGGCTCGCGATCGTGGGCCTTGCCGACCGCGCGTGCCAGGAGGCGAAGCATCGAGTGCGGAGCGGGATCGACTCGGCCGAGCTCGAGTGGCCGTCGCGACGCATCACCGTCAATCTCGCGCCGGCCGGGCTCCGGAAAGAGGGTTCGGGCTTCGACCTCCCGATCGCGCTGGCGATCCTCGCGGCGTCGCATCAGCTTCCGGTCGACGCGCTTCGCGGACACGCCGCGATCGGAGAGCTCGCGCTCGACGGGCGGGTTCGGCCGGTGCGCGGTGTGCTCGCGGCGGCCGAGGGCGCGCGGAGCGCCGGCCTCGGGCGACTCGTCTGCGCCGCCGAGTCCGCAGCCGAGGCCGAGCTCGCGGGGGTGGAGCCGATCCCGGCCCGGCATCTCGCCGAAGTCGTCTCGTATCTAAGGGGCGAAACGGACCCTCCTCCGGTCGAGCACGCGAAGAACGGTGCAGCGCGCGAACGGGACAACCTCGACCTCGAGGACGTCCGTGGGCAGGAGCGCGCCCGTCGTGCGCTCGAGCTCGCCGCGGCAGGTGGGCACAACCTGCTGTTCGCGGGCCCGCCCGGAACCGGAAAATCGATGCTCGCCCGCCGGCTGCCGGGAATCCTGCCGTCCCTGACGGCGGAGGAGTCCCTGGAGGTGACGCGGATCTACTCCGTCGCCGGCCTGCTCAGTCCGGACCGGCCGCTGATCCGGCGCCGGCCTTTCCGGATGCCTCATCAGAGCGCGTCGGTCGCGGCGATCGTCGGCGGTGGCCCGGGGCCGCGGCCCGGCGAGGCGACCCTCGCGCACAACGGCGTCCTGTTCCTCGACGAGCTGCCCGAGTTCCAGCGTCCCGCGCTCGAGGCGCTCAGACAACCGCTCGAGGACGGGCTCGTCAGCATTGCGCGTGCGGAGGGGAGGGCGACCTTTCCGGCGCGATTCCAGCTCGTCGCTGCAATGAACATGTGCCCGTGCGGCGGCCGTGGAGACCCCGCTGCGGCCTGCGTCTGCTCCGTCCAGAAGCTCGCTGCGTTCCGCGAGAAGCTCTCACGCGCGCTTCTGGATCGCTTCGACTTGGTCGTTGCCGTTCCGCGCCCGCGCGCGGTTGAGCTGGCAGGTCGAGCCGGCGAGGGATCCGCGGCCGTGCAGGCCCGCGTCGGCGAGGCGCGTGAGCGCATCAGGGCGGGACCGCTGCAGCGAACACCCGCGGCAAACGAGCTGCTCGATCGAGCCGTCGAGCGCTTGCCGCTCTCGGGTCGCGGCCGGGCTCGGGTGGCGTCGGTCGCCCGCACGATCGCGGCCCTGGCCGGCGTCGAGGCAGTCGCCGAGGAACACCTCGCCGAAGCGCTTGCGTACCGCTCGCCGAGGGAGCTGGCGACATGATCAAGCTCGCGCGTTCGAACGCGCTCTTTCCGGCACGCCTTCGGGAGATTTTCGACCCTCCGCCCGCGCTGTATCTGCGCGGTGCCGGGGGTCCTGAGCTCCTCGCCGGTCGCGCGGTCGCTGTTGTCGGCGCCCGCGCATGCTCGCCGTACGGCGTCCAGGTCGCTCGCATGCTCGGTCGCGAGCTGGCTGCCGCCGGCCTCGTCGTCGTGAGCGGGCTGGCGCGTGGAGTGGACGGCGAGGCACACCGCGGCGCGCTCGAGGCGGGCGGGATCACCGTTGCCGTCCTCGGCTGCGGGATCGACAGGGACTATCCGGCGTCGCATGCGCAGCTGTCTCGGCGCATCGAGGAACGTGGCCTTGTCGTCTCGGAGTACGAGCCGTGCGTCGAGCCGGCTCCCTGGCGCTTCCCGGCAAGGAATCGGATCATCGCGGGACTCTGCGAGGCGGTCGTCGTCGTCGAGGCGCGAGAGCGCAGCGGAGCGCTGATCACTGCCGACTTCGCACTCGAGGAGGGACGAGAGGTCTTTGCCGTCCCGGGCGAGATCACCGCCGCCCTGTCGACCGGGACGAATGCATTGCTGAAGCTCGGTGCGACACCGCTCACGTCGGCGAGGGACGTCCTCGACACGCTCGGAATCGAGCCACCCGAGCCCGAGGCATCGGTCACCGTGTCACCCGTCGCCGCCAAGGTCCTCGAGTTGGTGCGGGAGGCGCCGTGCGGCGCGGACGAGCTGACCGCGCGTAGCGTCCTCGCCGCCGGTGCGGTCAGCGTTGCCCTCACAGAGCTCGAGCTCGCCGGTCTCGTCGCGGCTGCAGACGGCGTCTATCGGCCGGTGAGATGAGGTGAGTACGATCGCCGCGTGGAAGCCTCGTACTGGCTCGAGGAGCCCGCAGAGCCTCGTCGCGTCGTCACACTTGACAGACCGCCCGACGTGGCCGTCGTCGGCGGGGGCGTCACCGGCCTGTCGTGCGCCCTTACGCTCGCCGAAAACGGGCTGCAGGTTCGCCTGCACGAGGCGCGCACGATCGCCTCCGGCGCGAGCGGGCGGAATGGCGGCTTCGCCCTGAGGGGCGGAGCAATGCTCTACCACCGAGCGAAGGCCGAGCTCGGCGCCGAGCGAGCGGGAGCGCTCTGGCGACTGACCGAGCGAACCCTCGACCGCATGGAGAGCCTCGCCGGCGACGCGCTGCGCCGCGTCGGCAGCCTACGGCTGGCCGCAGACAAACAAGAGAGAGACGAGCTCCGCGCCGAGTTTGCGGCGCTCAGCGAGGACGGGTTCGCCGTCGAGTGGGTCGACGAGCCTGGCGGGAGGCTCGCGGACCTCTACGCAGGCGGCCTGGTGCACCCCCGTGACGGCGCGCTCGACGCCGGGCGGTGGATCAGGCGGCTGGCGGCGAATGCGGCCGAAGTCGGCGTCGAGATCCGCGAGCACGATCGCGTCGAGGCGCTGACCGACCTGGAGGCCGGCGCGGTCGTCGTCGCCAGCGATGGCTATCCGAGTGGCCTGCTTGGCTCGCTGGATGACGCCGTGAAGCCGACGCGCGGCCAGGTCGTCGCGACGGAGCCTCTTGCTGAGCGGCTCTACGAGCGACCCCACTATGCGAGGCACGGGTTCGATTACTGGCAGCAGCTGCCGGACGGGCCGCTGGTGATCGGCGGTCGCCGTGACACGGACCTAGCGGGGGAGACCACCGCGGAGGAGGCAACGACGCCTGAGGTCCAGGCCGCGCTGGAAGAGCTGATCCGCGAGCTCGTCGGGCGGGTGCCCGCGATCACCCACCGCTGGTCCGGAATCTTCGGGACGACGCGCGACGACCTGCCGCTCGTCGGGCCCGCGCCCGGGCACGAGGGCGTGTGGGTCTCCCGCGGCTACTCGGGTCACGGGAACGTGCTCGGGCTCGCGTGCGGCGATCTCGTCGCGAAGGCGATCCTCGGCCGCCGCGAGCCCGAGGTGGAGCTCTTCGATCCGGCGCGGCTCCTCTAGGAGGGCTCGGCGATCCCTCCTAGCCCTGCTGCTCCTCGGGGGGCGCATTCTCGTCGCTCTGCCAGAGCGAGAACTCGTTGCCCTCCGTGTCCTCGGCCCGGGCGAACCAGCCCATGCCGGGGATCGAATGCTTGTCCTCGGCCTTGCCACCGAGGTCCTGAACCTTCTGACGGGCCGAGTCGATGTCCTCGACGTTGAAGTAGGTGATCAGGCCCTTCTCGCCCTGCTGTTGTGGATAGATGCCGCCACCGGTCTGGTCGTCGTTTTGGAACATGTGGTACTCGGTCGGCTCCTCGAACGTCTGAAACTCGACGCCGAACAGCGAGCCCCAGAACTCCTTCGCCCGTCCAGTGTCCTTCGCGGGCACCTCGAAATGGACGATCTTGGCCATCCGCTCTCCTCCCTCGACTAGCCGATCTCGATGTGTTGAACGCCGGAGAACCTATCCTCATTAGCCACCGCGTCGAAGCGCTTCACGACCTCGATACCAACCGCCAGGTCCTGGATTGCCAGGCCGGTGGAATCGAAGACTGTGATGTCGTCCCGGCCGCCCCGGCCGGGGGCAGTGCCGCTGAGGACGTCGCCCAGCTGAGTCACCTCGTCGCGCGAGATGGCGCCCGCCTCGACGGCGTGCACGAGATCCCCGTTGTGGCTGGCCTGCTCCCAGTCGTCGCAGAAAGCGCGCACGCGCGCCAGCTCCTCGACTGCGATCTCGGCTTTGCCCGGCCCGTCAGCCCCCATCAGGCTCACGTGCTGCCCCGCGCGAAGGCTTCCCGCCTCGTAGAGCAGCTCGTGGCCCGGCGTCACCGTCACGGCGAGGTCCGACGCGAGCGCGACGTCCCTGCTCTCCGCGACCTCAGCGCCGAGCTCGACCGCCGCAGCCTCCGCCCGATCGAGGTCGACATCCCAGATCGAGACCTGGCGACCGCGGGCGAGGAAGGTCCGAGCCGCCGCGCTTCCGTTCACGCCCGCGCCGATTACCGCGGCCGTCTCGGCGTCCTCCCGGCCCAGCGTCTCGGCGGCGAGCACGGCGGCGGCGCCGGTGCGCAGCGCGGTCACCGCGCCGGCATCCAGCACCGCGACGGGCATGCCGTTGGTGGCATCCGAGACCAGCACGAGTCCTGTCACCGTCGGCAGCCCGAGCTCAGGGTTCCCCGGAAAAGACGTCACCCACTTCAGAAGCGCGTAGCCGCCGCCGAGTGCCGGCATCGCCCGGAAGTCGCCGGCGGGATACGCGTGGACGTACACCTTCGACGGCATCGACCACTCCCCGCGCGCGTACGCGATGAACGCGTCGCGGACGACCTCGACTGCCCGCTCCGGAGAGACGGCGGCCTCGACGTCCCGAGCCGCGAAGACCGGAACGGAGCTCAAACGGCCTTGACCGACCCGATCAGCTTCTCCAGCGCCGCTTTCGCGTCGTCGAAGAGCATCACCGTCTTCGGGTCGTAAAAGAGCGGGTTGTCGACGCCCGCGAAGCCGGGGGAGAGGCTGCGCTTGATGACGACGACGTTGTGCGCCTTGTCGACGTCGAGGATCGGCATCCCGTAGATCGGGTTCCCCGGCTGGTTCCGCGCCGCCGGGTTGACGACGTCGTTCGCCCCGACTACGACCGCAACGTCGGTCTGCGGGAACTCCGGGTTGATCTGCTCCATCTCGAACAATTCGTCGTACGGGACGTTCGCCTCCGCCAGCAGAACGTTCATGTGCCCGGGCATGCGACCGGCGACCGGGTGGATCGCATAGCGAACGTCGACGCCCTTGCCCTCGAGCAGCTCCCCGAGGTTGCGGACGTCGTGCTGGGCCTGCGCGACGGCTAGTCCGTACCCGGGGACGAAGACGACGCGCCGGGCGTAGGCGAGCATGAACGCGATGTCGTCCGGCGACGCGGTCCGGACGCTTCCGTCGCCGCCCGCCGTCGCGGCCGCGACCGCAGCCTCCGCAGGCGCCGCGCCGAAGGCGCCGAAGAGCGTCTGCCGGAGCGGCCGGCCCATCGCCTGGCCCATCTTGATCGTGAGCAGCGTTCCCGAGGCGCCGACGAGCGTGCCGCCGATGATCAGCGCCGTGTTGTCGAGCACGAAGCCGGTCGACGCGGCCGCGAGGCCGGTAAACGCGTTCAGCAGGGAGATCACGACGGGCATGTCCGCGCCGCCGATCGGAAGCACGAAGAGGAGCCCCAAAGCCAGGGCGACCACCATCAGCAGGACGAGCCAGATCCCGTCCTCCGTCGTCGCGGTCAGCACGATCAGCGCGACCAGCGCCGCTCCGAGCGCGGCGTTGATCAGGTTCTGCGCGGGGAACACGATCGGGCGGCCTGGGACGAGGTCCTGCAGCTTTCCGAACGCAACGAGGCTTCCCCAGAAGCTCACCGATCCGACGAGCGCCGAGAACAAGATCCCGACGAGGTGATCGCTCTCGAGGTGCCCGCCGAGCGGCGCGAGTCGGTGGAACTCGGCCGCCGCGATCAGCGCCGCAGCGCCGCCGCCGACGCCGTTGAAGAGCGCGACCATCTGTGGGATCGCCGTCATGCGCACCATTCGCGCTGAGGCGATCCCGACGACCGACCCCACGGCGATCCCGGCCAGCATCAGCCAGTACGTGTCGATCTCCTTGATCAGAAACGTGAATCCGACGGCGATCGTCATCCCTGCGGCCGCGATCCAGTTCCCCGACCGGGCCGTGCGCGGATGCGACAGTCGCTTGATCCCGAGGATCAGGCAGCTCGCGGCCACGAGATAGGCGAGGTCGATCCAGGTTCTACTCACGGGGCTCTTCGTCCTCGTCGGGCTGCCGCTGCTTGAACATCTCCAGCATCCGGTCGGTGACGAGGAAACCACCGACGATGTTGATCGTCCCGAAGACGACGGCGACGAACCCGAGCGCCTTCTCCAAAGACGAGTCCGCCGTACCGACGATCAGCATCGCGCCGATCAGGACGATCCCGTGGATCGCATTCGTCCCCGACATCAGCGGGGTGTGCAGCATCGTCGGCACTTTGGAGATCAGCTCGAAGCCGAGGAAGACCGCGAGGGCGAAGATCGTCAGCTCGGCGACGAGCTGGGCGTTCACGCGCGGACAGCCTCTCGGGTGACGCAGGCTCCGGCGGTGATCTCGTCCTCCCAGTCGAGCTTCAACTCGCCTTCGGGCGCCAGATGGGTCAGCAGCGCCTGCACGTTGCGCGCATAGAGCTGGCTGGCGTGGACGGGGACCGAGCTCGGGAGGTTCGTCAGCCCGACGATCCACACGCCGTGGTGGTCAACCTCCTCGCCGGGCACCGTCGGCGCGGCGTTGCCGCCCGCCTCGGCGGCCAGGTCGACGATCACCGACCCGTCGCGCATCGCCTCGACCGCCGAGGTGGGGATCAGCTTCGGCGCTGGCCGGCCCGGCACGAGCGCCGTCGTGATCACGACGTCGAAGTCCGGAATCCGGCGCTCGAGCTCTTCCTGCTGCCGCCGCTGGTCCTCCTCGGTTAGCTCCTGAGCGTAGCCGCCTGCGGTCTCCTCGCCGACGACCCCGAGGTCGAGGAAGCTTGCGCCGAGGCTCTCGACCTGCTCCCGCACCACCGGCCGCACGTCGAAGCCCGAGACGACGGCGCCGAGCCGGCGCGCCGTCGCAATCGCCTGCAGCCCAGCGACGCCGGCGCCGAGCACGAGCACCTTCGCGGGCGGAACCGTGCCCGCCGCGGTCATCAGCATCGGAAAGAACCTCGGCAGCCGTTCCGCGGCGACCAGAACCGCCTTGTATCCGGAGACGGTCGCCTGCGAGGACAGCGCATCCATCGGCTGAGCCCGCGTTATCCGCGGGATCGACTCGAGCGCGAAGCCGATCACGCCGCGACCGGCCAGGCGCTCGATCCCCTCGGGGTCGGTCAACGGCTCCAGGAAGGCGATCAGCACCTGGCTTTCCCGCAGCCGGTCCGACTCCCCGAGGCTCGGTTTGCGAACCTTCGCCACGACCTCGGCGCTCCACGGCTCGCCGAGCTCCGCGCCGGCCTCGCGGAAAGCCTCGTCCGAAAAGGACGCCGCCGCTCCGGCGCCGGGCTCGACGACCACGTCGATCCCCGACGCCTTGAGCTTGGACGCGATCTCGGGGACGAGCGCGACGCGGCGCTCGCCCGGCGCGGTCTCCTTCGGGACGGCCACCTTCACGCCGCGCGAATCCTAAAGAGGAACACCAGCCGGCGGTGCGAACTCGACCCTCGTGGTCCTTGCAGCGCTCGAACAGGCGATCGAGTCTCGGGACCCCTACACGAGGGGCCATTCGGATCGGGTGAGCTCGCTGGCCGAGGTGGTCGCCCGCAGGCTCGGCTGGAAACGCTCGCGGCTCGGCGCGCTCAGGCTGGGCGCTCTGCTTCACGACATCGGGAAGCTGAACCTCGATGACGCCGTCCTCCGCAAGCCCGGCCCTCTCGACGAGGAGGAGTTCGACGAGATCAAGCGCCATCCGCTGGCGGGTGCACGGTTGATCCGCCGCGTCGATGCGCTGCGCCCGGCGCTGCCGTACATCCTCTTCCACCACGAGCGCTGGGACGGACGGGGGTACCCGACCGGCCGCTCGCGGGAGCAGATTCCGATCGGAGCCAGGATCGTCGCCGTCGCCGACGCGTTCGACGCGATGATCTCGGCCCGGCCGTACCGGCCGCCACTTTCGATCGCCGGAGCCCTGGCCGAGCTCGAGGAGGGAGCCGGCACCCAGTTCGACCCGGCCGTCGTTCGCGCCTTCCTCGCGGCGTGGGCCGACGGCGAGCTCAGCGAAATCCGGGCCGCCTAGCCGGCGCGTCAGGCGCTAGAGCGCCGCCCAGACCTCGAGCTTCTGCTTCGCCCGGCGGATCACGTCGTCCGTGAACTCGTCCGTCGCCGTGTGCCCGCCGAGGTCGGCGGTGCGGACGCCGTCGGCGACCGCCTCGAGGCAGCCTTCGCGGATCGCGCGCCCAGCCCCCTGCGCCTCCTCGTTTCCATAGCCGAGGAGCGACGATGCGGCCAGGATCATCGCCATCGGGTTGGCGACGTTCTTGCCCTGCAGTCCCGGCGCGGTCCCGTGTGCTGCCTCGGCCATCACCGCGTCGGGCACGTAGTCGTCGTCGAAGGCCACGAGTAGCGACTCGGCGCCGGCGATGGAGCCGAAGAGCGGGAGGACGAGGTCGGAGAGCACGTCGCCGTCGCGGTTGAGCGCGGGGATCACGAGCGGCGCGCCGCTCGACGTGACGAGATACGCAAAGGTCGCGTCGATCAGCTGCGGGTCGTATGAGATGTCGGGGTGGCGCTTGGCGGCCGCGTCCATCTCCTCCTTCAGCATCCCCTCGTAGACCGGGCTGACCGTGTACTTCGGGCCCCCGAAGACCTTCGCACCGGTTCGCTCGGCGAGCCGGAACGAGAACTCGGCGACCGCGTGGCAGATGCGACGCTCGATGCGTTCCGTGCGGAAGGCGACCTCGCCCTCGCCCTCGCCCTCGCGCCATTCCTTCGCGCCGTAGGCGTCCCCGACCGCCATCCGGACGACGGAGATCGGCGCGTGGACGCCGCCGAGGGGCACAACGCCGGGGATCCGGCGGCCGGTTCGCATGATCACGCGCCCGCCAATCTCCTCGCGGAGAATGCGGTTGGGCGATCCAACATCGTCCGCGCCTTCCGGCGTGATCGTCGCCGCCTTGAGGCCGAGCCCGTGCTCGCGAATGGCCGCGGCCGCTTCGTGCACCACTGCGTTGTCGGTCGCCCGGCGGGACTCGAGCGAGAGATCGACGCGGGGTAGGTCGAGCTCGAGCCCGATCACGTCGGGAGCGAGGAGGCGCAGCGATTCCTCCAGCAGCTCCTGCCCGGTCTCGTCCCCCTCGAGCACGACGATCGTGTCGGTGTCCATGGCGGGCCGATTGTAGGTCGGGATTGAAAGAACGCCGCGGCGGACAGACAAGGGAGGCGATGGCAAGGAAGGGAGGATGGAGACGCGTCGGCTCTCGCCGCCGGTTCCGCTACGAGGACGCGCGCGGGACGCGCATCAACGACGCGGAGCAGCTCGAGCGGATCGAGGCGCTGGCGATCCCGCCTGCCTGGAGCGACGTCTGGATCTCGCCCCGTCCCGGCGCGAAGCTGCAGGCGACCGGAGTGGATTCAGCGGGGCGGAGGCAGTACCTCTACCACGACGATTTCCGAGCGCGGCAGGAGCGGGCGAAGTACGACAGCCTGATCCGCTTCGCGGAGCGACTGCCCGAGCTTCGTGCGGCGATGGCGAAGCACCTCGACGACGAGGAGTTCACCTGGGAGTGGACGAGCGCCCTTGCCGTTCGGTTGATCAATCTCGGCTGGTTCCGGGTCGGCTCCGAGCGCTACGCCAAGAAGCACCGCACGTTCGGAATCACGACCCTGAGGAAGGGTCACGTGAGGGTGCGCGGAAGCCGAATCTCATTCAAGTATCGGGGCAAGCAGCGTGCCTGGGTTCGCAACGCGCTCGTCGACGCCGAGCTGGCGTCTGCAATGCGGGCGTTACTCGACCTGGAGGGCGGCCGGCGCCTGTTCCGCTACCAGAACGGCGACGAGATCCTCAATCTGACCGCCCGCAAGCTGAACGATTATATCCAAGAGTATATGGGGGACGAGTTCACAGCCAAGGACTTTCGAACCTGGGGCGGCACGCTGATCGCTGCGGTCGCACTCGCCGAGCGAGGAGTTTGCGAGACGCAGACCGAGGCGAAGCGCGCCGTTGCGGCCGTGATGCGCTCCGTGGGCGAGAAGCTCGGAAACACACCCGCCGTGGCGCGATTGTCTTATGTCAGCCCAGCGGTCGTAGAACAGTATCTCGACGGGCGAACGATCGACGACTTTCGGCCGCGCCATTTACGGGTCGTGAGCGCGCGAGATATCGATCTGGAACCTGAAGAACGGGCGCTTGTATCCCTGCTTCGTTCGTGGCGCATTCGCGAGTCGCGCGCCGCTGCCTAGAATTCCTGTGCGGATTTCGTTAAGGTCCGCCGCAATCTTCCGGTAAAAGGAGGCACCGCCTTGGCCCGTAAGACCGTTCTAGTTTGCGACAACTGCAGTAAGGAAGTCGGTGAAGGAAAGGGCGCGACGCTGCGGCTCACGTTTACGGACGCGCGTCGCGGCGCCAAGCAAGCTGATCTCTGCGACAACTGCGCCGGCGACATGCCGGGTCGCGCCGTTGCCCGTCGAGGCCGCCGACCCAAGGCCGTAGCAGCTTAGGCACAAGCTCGTAACGGCCCCGAGGGGCCGTCAGAGGCCAGGTCTACGATAGGTCGATGGCCTTGACGCTCCTCGTCGGGCCGGCGAATGCCGGCAAGGTCGAGCGGTTGCTCGATCGGTACCTGGCCGTCTTCGACC
>JBOHAU010000107.1:0-9779 GCA_050698015.1 Gaiellaceae bacterium | reverse complement strand
AGACCTGGGGTGCGAACGAGCGCATCCGTCGCGACGACCCGGATTTCGCCTCGACGGTGGCGACCGCGGTCGTGCACCACACCGCCGGTTCGTCGCCGGCGACCCCGGCGCAGTCAGCGGCGATCGTGCGCGGGATCCAGACGTACCACGTCCTCGGCAACGGCTGGGACGACATCGGCTACAACTTCCTCGTCGATCGCTTCGGCCAGGTGTTCGAAGGGCGGTACGGCGGGATCGAGCGCAACGTGGTCGGCGCGCACGCCCAGGGCTTCAACACCGGCACGGTTGGGATCGCGCTGATCGGCAGCTACGGCAGCACCACGCCGTCGGCAGCCGCGCGGGATGCGCTCACGCGTCTGATCTCGTGGCGGCTGGATGTCGCACACGTGCATCCCACCTCGCGAACGTCGTTGATCTCGGGCGGCAATCCGAAGTTTCGAAAGGGTCTCCCGGTCTGGATGCGCGCCATCTCTGCCCATCGCGACACGGGATTCACGAGCTGCCCCGGCGCCGGGCTCTACGGCCAACTCGGCGCGATTAGGCAGCGGGCTTCGACCCTCGGGCTTCCTAAGCTCTACGCGCCTGTGGTCGAGGGCTCGGTCGGCGGTCTCGTCAGCTTCTCGGCGCGGCTCTCGTCCTCACTGCCGTGGAGCGTGACCATCTTCGACGCGACGCAGCAGCCGATCGCGGTCGGTACGGGCCTGAGCCAAGATGTCCGCTGGACGTGGGACGCACGCTTTGTGCCACCGGGGTCGTACACGTACAGCATCTCGGCCGGGCCCAAGGTACGCCCTGCAACGGGCGCGCTCGGCGCGCCCACGGGGACGCTCACCCTTGAGGCAGTTCGCGCCGAGCCGGCCGGCTTCACGCCGAACGGCGACGGCGTCACCGATGTCACGCGGATCGCCTATCGCCTCGGTGCAGCCGCATCCGTGACCGTGGAGCTGCGGGCCGAGGACGGCATGCCGCTGGCGCAGCTTCAAGCCGGTTCGAAGCCGGCCGGGGATCACGTCGTCGCCTGGGGCGGGGCCGGCTACCCCGACGGCCGTTACCTCATCCTCGTGACTGCCCGCGGCCGCAACGGCCGCCAGCTGACAGCGACGACGCCCGTGGTGCTCTCCCGGACGCTTTCGGGCTACGCGGTGACCCCGACGGCGTTGTCGCCGAACGGTGACGGGAAGAACGACTCGGCGGCGATCGCCTTCAACCTCTCGCTGCCGGCGGTGGCCTGGCTGCAGGTGCTCCGCGGCGACACCGAGCTCGGCTCGCTGATTGCCGGAGCGCTTCCGGCCGGTCCTCAGGCCGCCGTCTGGAAAGGCCGTGCTCGCGACGGCGAGTATCGGCTGAGGCTGACGATCACGGACGTGACGGGGCCTGTGGCGCAGGAGTTCAAGATTCGCGTCGACCGCGTCGCGCCGGTGCTCAAGCGGGTCGCGAAGCGCGGCCCGCTGCGGGTGTCGCTAAGCGAGCCGGCCCGCGTGACCTTCGTCGCCGACGGGACGCCCGTGACAATCAGGCGGCCGAAGGCCGGGATCTTCCGGGTTGTGCTCGCCCGTCCGTTCACGCGCCTCGAAGCCTTTGCCGAGGACAGCGCGGCGAACGTCAGCCGGCGGCTCCGGCTTCGCTGATCCAGGTGTCGTAATGGGTCTCGAGGCACTCGAGCAGCGTCGCGAGCAGCCTGGCTCGGTCCACGGGCGCGCCTGACTCGACGCTCAGCGAAGTCGCCGGCGTGTCGACGCCGGTCGGCAGCTCCTCCTCGGTCAGGTTGACGTTGATCCCGATCCCGAGCACGACCCGATCGTCGCGGGCCTCGGCGAGGATCCCCGCCACCTTGCGTCCCTCGACCAGGAGGTCGTTGGGAAACCGCACGTCAGGCTCGATACCGGTCTCGAGCGCGATCGCCTCCGCGGCGGCTCGTCCTGCGACGAGGGAGAGTTCGGGAAGGCGGGGGGTCTCGACGGTTGGTCTGAGGTTGATCGAGACCAGGACGCTCGTGCGCGCCGGAGCGAGCCAGGGTCGACCGAGACGGCCGCGGCCGGCAGTCTGCTCTTCGGCGACGGCGACTGCTCCCTCGGGGGCGTCAGACGCCAGCTCTCGTTGCGTGGATTCGCACCGCTCGAAATAGAGGTACGGATGGCCGAACCGGCCGCGCAGAAGCGGCTCGACGACATGCGGTGCGAGGGAGTCGGTCACGTGATGGGTGATGCCACGATCTCGCGCGTCCGGATGCGCGATCTGACGCGTCTGGGCCGCTCCCGCACCGACCAGCGGCCCGCAAGCGGGCCGCCGCCCGGCGCATGCGCTTCACGACGCCGAGTCGTCACCGATGCCCTCTGGCATCGGCAACGCCTCGCCGCCGCGCCCCAGAGCGGCCAGCTCGCGCCCCGAACCTGCGATCTCATGGCATCACCCATCTAGACTCAGCGAAATTGTCCTCCCTGACACGTGACGAGATCGAGGCGATCCTGCCGCACCGTGATCCGTTCCTGCTCCTCGACGAGGTCGTCGACCTCGCCCCGGGAGAGCGCGTGGTCGCGCGAAAGCGTGTTCGCCCGGATGAGTGGTACCTCAGCGGGCACTTCCCCGGCCGGCCGATCATGCCCGGTGTGCTGATCGTCGAGGCGATGGCTCAGGCGGGCGCCGTGGCCGTCCTCTCGGAAGAGGAGAACCGCGGCAAGCTCGCGCTGTTCGCCGGCATCGACGGCGTCCGGTTCAAGCGGGTCGTCGAGCCGGGTGACGAGCTCGAGCTGACCTGCGTGCTGGAGCGCGTGCGCGGTCCGATCGGGCGCGGGAAGGCGACCGCGAAGGTCGACGGACAGCTCGCGGCGCGCGGAACCCTGACCTTCGCCGTAGAGCAGTGATCGGGCGCACGAACGGCGCGCCGGTCTCGATCACCGGCCTCGGCACCTACGCGCCGGACCGGGTGCTCACAAACGACGAGCTGTCCGAGCTCGTCGACACCTCGGACGAATGGATCATGGAGCGTACCGGGATCAAGGAGCGCCGGATCGCAGCGCCGGAGCAGGCGATGACGGACCTCGCTCTGCCGGCGGCGCGAATCGCGCTCGAGCGCGCGGGCGTCAAGTCGACCGAGCTCGACCTGATCATCGTTGCGACGGTGACGCCGGACATGATGTTCCCGACTACCGGGTCGCTCCTCGGTGATCTCCTACCGGCTCCGGACGCCGCCGCGTACGACCTGCTCGCAGGCTGTACCGGCTTCGTCTACGCGCTCGCGCAGGCCCACGCGATGGTCTCTTCCGGTCTCTCCAAGAAGGCGCTCGTGGTCGGGGGCGACGTGCTCTCCAAGATCCTCGACTGGACAGATCGCTCGACGATCGTGCTGTTCGGAGACGGCGCCGGGGCTGTCGTGCTCGAGCGCGTAGAAGAGGGCGGCTTCCTCGGGTTCGAGCTCGGTGCGGACGGCGGAGGCGGCGAACACCTCTGGCTTCCCGGCAGCGGGTCGCGGAAGTTCGAAGACCCGGACGGGCTCGTGAAGATGAACGGGCGCGAGGTGTTCAAGTTTGCGACGCGCGTGATGGTCTCGTCGGCAGAGGCGCTGCTGACCGAGCTCGACCGCACGATCGACGACGTGGACGTGTACGTGCCGCATCAGGCGAACACGCGGATCATCGATTACGCCACAAGGAAGCTGGGAATCCCCGAAGATCGGGTTGTAATCAACGTGGACAAGTACGGGAACACCTCGTCGGGCTCGATTCCGCTTGCCCTGGCAGATGCCGAGGCAGAGGGTCGGCTCAAGCCTGGCTCGACCGTGCTGATGACGGGGATGGGAGCGGGCCTCACGTGGGGCTCCGCGCTCATGGAATGGACCGCGAACGGAAGGATGACGTGATTGCCTTTTGCTTCCCAGGCCAGGGATCCCTCGAGGAGGGCATGGGCCGTGACATCGCCGAGGCGGTGCCCGAGGCGATGGAAGTCTTCCGCGTCGGGTCCGACGCATCGGGCCTCGATTTGAAGCGGCTGTGCTTCGAGGCGCCGCTCCACGAGCTCGTCCGGACCGACGTGCAGCAGCCGGCGCTCGTCGCCACCAGTCTCGCGGTGCTCGCGGCACTGGGGACGAGGGGTATCGCCCCCGACTACGTCGTCGGCCACTCGGTCGGCGAGTTTGCGGCGATCGCCGCGGCGAACTCGATCGACACGGGCGAGGCGATCGGGCTCGTCCGCGAACGCGGACTCGCGATGGCCGAGGCGGCGCGAGAGAGCGACGGAACGATGGCCGCGATCCTCGGGCTCGACGACGAGGTCGTCGAGCAGCTCTGCAGCGAGATCGAGGGCGTGTGGCCCGCGAACTACAACTGCCCCGGTCAGATCGTCGTCTCCGGCGAGGAGGAGGCGGTCGAGGAGCTGATCGGCAAGGCCGCGCTGCTCGGCGCCAAACGGACGGTCAAGCTCAAGGTCTCCGGCGCGTTCCACAGCCCGATGGTCGCCAAGGCCGCCGAGCGTCTGAAGCCGGCCGTCGACAAGGTTCGCTTCTCCGATCCTGTCGCGCCGTTCATGTCCACGGTGACGGCGAGGATCGAGCCCGCGCAGCGAATGGCCGGCCTGCTCGTCCAGCAGGTGACGGCGCCGGTGAAGTTCACGCATGCCGCCCGCGGCCTCGTCAAGGAGGGCGTGAAGACCTTCGTCGAGGTCGGGCCCGGCAACGTTCTCTCAGGGCTCGTCAGGCGGATCGACCGCGGCGTGAAGGCCGTCTCGGTCAACAACCTCGCGGGGCTCAAGAAGGTCGAAGAGACGCTCTAGGTGGCCGGTGGCTTCGCTTCCCTCGAAGGTAGGACGGCGCTCGTGACCGGCGGTTCGCGTGGCATCGGGCAGGCGATCGCGGCCGAGCTCGCGACTGCCGGTGCGCAGGTCGTGATCGGCTACCGGTCGGGCGGCGACGAAGCCGAGAAGGTCGCGGGCGAGATCGGGGGGAGAGCGGTCCAGGCCGACGTCGCCGATCCCGAGGACGCGAAGCGTCTCGTCGACGAGGCGGGCGACGTCGAGATCCTGGTCAACAACGCCGGGGTAACGCGTGACGGCTTGCTCGCACGCATGTCGGACGAGGACTGGGACGTCGTGATCGACACCAACCTGCGCGGAACGTTCAACACCTGCCGCGCGGCGACCCGCGGGATGATGAGGCGACGGTCCGGGACGATCGTGAACGTCTCGAGCATCGTCGGCCTCCACGGCAATCCGGGACAGACGAACTACTCGGCGTCGAAGGCCGGGATCATCGGCTTCACGAAGGCGCTGGCCCGCGAGCTTGGAAGCCGTGGCGTCCGCGCGAACGTGGTTGCGCCGGGCTACATCTCGACGCGGCTGACGAACGAGCTGCCCGAGGAGCTGAAGGAGGCGATGCTCGCAAACACGCCGCTCGGGCGGTTCGGCGACCCGGAGGACGTCGCCGGCGCGGTCAGGTTCCTCTGCTCGGACGCGGCGGCCTTTGTCACTGGTGAAGTCCTCTTGGTAGATGGGGGGCTGGGGATGTGAGCATGAACGGCCGCAGAAGAGTCGTGATCACCGGCATGGGCGCGGTGTCGCCGCTCGGCAACGACGTCGAGACGAGCTGGGAGAACCTCGCTGCGGGGCGATCCGGCGCCGGCCCGATCACGTCCTTCGACGCGAGCGAGTACGCAGTCCACTTCGCCTGCGAGTTGAAGGACTTCGATCCGGCGACGTGGATCGAGAAGAAGCAGGCGCGCAGGATGGACCGGTTCGCGCAGATGGTCGTTGCCGCGGCAATCCAGGCGCGCGACGACTCTGGGATCGACATCGAGGGCGAGGCCGACCGAATCGGAGCGTCGATCGCGACCGGGATCGGCGGCCTGAAGGCGTTCCAGGACTGTTTCGAGACGCTGCTCGAGCGCGGTCCCGATCGCGTCAACCCGTTCTCGATCCCACAGATCATCCCCAACATGGGCGCCGGTTGGGTTTCGATGTATCTGGGCACCCGCGGGCCGTTGGCATCCCAGTGCACGGCGTGCGCCGCCTCGAACATGGCGATCGGCGAGGCGACGGATGCGATTCGGCTCGGACGCGCCGACGTGATGCTCGCCGGTGGAACGGAGGCCGGAATCACCCGCGTCGGCATTGCCGGCTTCAGCGCGATGCGGGCGCTCTCACGGCGGAACGATGCCCCCGAAGAGGCGAGTCGGCCGTTCGATGCCGGCCGCGACGGCTTCGTCATGGGTGAGGCAGGCGCTGTCGTCGTGCTCGAGGAGCTCGAGCGGGCGAAGGCGCGCGACGCGAAGATCTATGCCGAGCTCCTTGGCTACGGCCTCTCGTCGGACGCCCGGCATGTGACGGAGCCCGACCCCACTGGCGAGAACCCGGCGCGGGCGATGACGATGGCTCTTGCCGACGCCGGGGTCAACAAGGACGAGGTCGACTACATCAACGCGCACGGCACGTCCACGCCGCTCGGCGACACCAGCGAGACGCGGGTGATCAAGCTGGCGCTCGGCGAAGAGAATGCGCGGAAGACCCCGGTGTCGTCGACGAAGGGCGCGACCGGCCACTGTCTGGGCGCGGCCGGTGGGATCGAGGCGATCTTCACGACCCTGGCGGTGAACCGGAACACGCTGCCGCCGACGATCAACTACGACGAGCCGGATCCGGAGTGCGACCTCGACTACATCCCGAACGAGTCGCGCGAAGCGGATGTCCGCATCGGCGTCTCGAACTCGTTCGGCTTCGGCGGCCACAACGCCTGCATCGTCGTAAAGCAGTTCGAGGGGTAGTCTCCGGCGCGTGCAGCGCTGGGCAACGTTCGACTGCTACGGCACGCTGATCGATTGGAACGGAGGGATCCTCCGGGAGCTCGAGCGCCTGTTCGGAGTGCATGACGCGCCGCGCCTGCTCGAGCGCTACCACGAGCTCGAGCGTGAGCTCGAGCAGGATGGCTCCCAGCCTTACCGCGCCGTCCTCACCGAGGCGCTGATTCGCCTCGCCGAGGAGGAGGGCTTGTCGATCCCCGAGGGCGAATCCGACGCGCTGGCCCGGTCGCTGCCCGAGTGGCAGCCGTTCCCAGAGGTACATGACGCGCTCCACGAGCTTCGTCGCCGCGGCTGGAACCTCGTCATCCTCTCCAACTCGGACCGGGACCTGATCATCGAGTCCGAGAAGCGGATCGGCGTCCCATTCGACCTGATGATCGTCGCCGGCGAGCTGGGGTCCTACAAGCCTGCGCCTGCACACTGGGAGCACTTCTTCGAGGCGACCACAGCCGACAAGGAGCACCACGTCCACGTTGCGGCCAGCCTCTTCCACGACATCGGGCCGGCGCGCGAGCTCGGCCTGAAGAGCGTCTGGATCAATCGGCTCGGAGAGAAGCCGAAGCTCAAGCCCGACCGCGAGCTCACCGATCTCAGCGAGCTCCCGGACACGCTCGACGAGCTCGTCCCGGCGGAATGAACGTGGAGCTGCGGGCACCGCGGCTCGACGAGCTGGAACCGCTGACCGACCTGATCAACCGCGACTCGGACGAGCTCTACGGCGAGCGCGAGGTGAGCACCGACTCGATGCGCATGTGGCTGACAGGCCCGAAGCTCAACCCGGAGACGGACATACGGGTCGCCGTCGTGGACGGCCGGTTTCGTGGCTACGTCGACGTCGATCCCGAGCCGGAGCCGATCTACTGGGTCGACCTTCGGGTACCGCTGTCCGAGCCCGACGACATCCGCCTTGCACTGCTCGACTGGGTGGAGAACCGCGCGCGGGAGCGCGGCGGCGAGCTCCTCCGGGTCCGCACGGCGAGCACAGACGAGCCGATCAAGCGCCTGCTCGAGTCGCGCGGCCTGCGCGTGATCCGCCACTTCTACCGGATGCGGATCGAGCTCGACCGCGAGCCGGAGGAGCCCGAGTGGGCCGACGGCCTCGAGCTACGAAGCGCGACGCCGGACGAGGGCGAGCGCGTGTACGAAGCCCATCAGGAGTCGTTTGAGGACCACTGGGAGTACGTACGCATTCCCTTCCCCGAGTGGAAACACTGGCTGATGGGGGAGGGCTACGACCCCTCGCTCTGGTTTCTCGCCGAAGAGAACGGCGAGATCGCGGGTCTCTCGCTCTGTCGTGAGCAGGACGGCGAAAAGGGAGTCGGCTGGGTGAGCGTGCTCGGCGTGCGCGAGCCGTGGCGCCGGAAGGGGATCGGCCGGGCGCTGCTCCTCCACTCCTTCCATGAGTTCCGCCGACGTGGCTTCCACGCCGCCGCGCTGGGCGTCGACGCGGACAGCCTGACCGGCGCAAACCGGCTCTACGAGAGCGCCGGCATGCGGGTGATCCGGCGAAGCGACGTCTACGAGGAGAGCCTTTGATGTCGCGGCTCCGCGCGATCTGCCCCGACTGTCACACGCACACCGCCGTCGCGCTGGGCGGCGACTACGAGTGCCATTCCTGTGGACGGACCTTCGCGGGCGGGGTCATCCGCGTGCCCAGAGCCTGGGGGAACGGCGGCGCGGCGATGGCGGAGGCCGCAACGCTCCCGGTCCCCTATCCCGAGACGGCCGTGATCGACGAGGAAACGCTGGCCACCCAGAGCCTTGCCCTTGCGCGGGAGCTCCCGGATCGACCGATCGTGCTCGGAGGGTGCTGCTGCTCGCACATCGGCGCTGTCGAGGCGCTCACCGCGCGCCACGGCCGTGTCTCTCTGCTCTGGTTCGACGCGCACGGCGACCTGAACACGCCTGAGAGCTCGCCGTCCGGCAACGACTGGGGAATGCCGCTGAGGCGGCTGCTCGACTACGGTGCGGTCGTCGTCGACGACGTCGCGTTGATCGGCGCCCGCAATCTCGATCCTCCCGAAGAGGAGTTCATCGAGCGCAGCCGCCTCGGTCTTGGCGCGGAGGCCGTCGATCCCGCGCTGGACGGAACGGACGGCGTCTACGTCGCAGTCGACTTCGACGCGATCGACGAGAGCGAGGTCGCGTCCTTCATGCCCGAGCCCGGCGGGATCTCGCTCTCGGACGTCGAGCAGGTGCTTCTCCACGCTCGGGGAAAGACGCCGATCCTCGGCGTCGGATTCAGCGGGCTCACGCGCGACGAGCGCAACGTTCCGGCCCTCGCGCGCCTCGCCACGGCAGCCGGGTTTTGACGAGCTCGTTCCAGCACGGGAACTGAGCCGCCGGAGCGCGCTCCGGCGACGAGTCCCGCACTGAAACGAACTCGTAGACTCCCGTCCGTGGCGGAGCGCATCGACGTCTCGATCGAGCACCGCAATCTCCCGGAGCCGGCGACCAACGAGAAGCCGCATCCGAACACCTGCCCGAACTGCGGGTCCCACTACCGGGACGACGAGCTCGCCGCCAACCTCCGGGTCTGTCCCCAGTGCAACCACCACTTTCCGGTCCGCGCGCGGGAGCGGATCGCGCAGCTCGCCGACGAGCGTACGTTCGAGGAGGAGGCGGCGGATCTCCGCTCGCGGGACCCGTTGGAGTTCTTCGACCTGCGCCCCTATCCGGAGCGGCTGGCCGAGGCCGAGGTCTCTACGGGCCTCGGCGATGCGATCGTGATCGGCCGTGCGGCGATCGAGCGAGTCCCGTGCCAGCTTTCCGTCATGGACTTCGCGTTCATGGGCGGTTCGATGGGGAGCGTCGTCGGCGAGAAGCTCGCGCGGGCTTGCGAGAGCGCGGCCGGGCGCGGGGTGCCGCTCGTCACGGTCACCGCCTCCGGCGGCGCCCGCATGCAGGAGGGGATCCTCTCGCTCATGCAGCTACCGAAGACCGTGTGCGCGGTCGAGGATCTCCGCGACGCGAGCTGCGGATTCATCAGCGTGATGA
>JBOHAU010000106.1:0-7362 GCA_050698015.1 Gaiellaceae bacterium | reverse complement strand
GTTCGCTACTGGGCGACGAGGTCGGTGCAATTCGGCCAGGACGGGTCGGTTTCGGTCGGCAGCGTCCACGAGCGGTACGAGCGGGAGCTCGGGAACGATCTCGGAAACCTCGTCTCTCGGACGACGGCGCTGATCGCCAAGTACCGCGGCGGGCGGGTGCAGGTCGCCCCCGGGCTCGGAGATCCGGCCGCGTTCGACCGGCTCGCGACCGAGGTCGCCCAGCGGCTGGACCTGTTCGACCTTACCGGCGCGCTGGACGAGCTCTGGGAGTTCGTCCGGGCCTTGAACAAGTTCGTGACCGACACCAAGCCCTGGGAGCTCGCCAAGGACGAGGCGCGGGCGGAGGAGCTCGATCAGGTGCTTTACGCCCTCGTGGACGGGCTTCGTGCTGTCGCGATCGCGCTCTATGCCTACCTCCCGCGGACGGCGCCGAAGGTGCTCCGCGCCCTCGGCCAGCCCGAGGACTTCGTCTGGGCCGGGGTCGCGCACGGCAGGACCGTCGAGGCGGAGGGGGTCGAGGCTGCGCAGCCGCTCTTCCCGCGCGTCGAGCCAGCCGCCGCTGCGTGATCGATACGCACGCGCACCTTCACGCGTGCGCCGAGAAGCCACCGGACCTGGTCGACCGTGCCCGAGCCGCCGGGGTCGACCGGATCCTCGAGGTCGGCGCCTGGCCAGAGTCGTGGAACGAGGTCGCCGAGTTCTGCCGGGAGACGGTCGGCCTTTTCGCGATCCTGGGGATCCACCCGCACGAAGCCGGTCAAGCAGATCCGTCGCAGCTCGAGCGGCTCCGTGACTTCGATCCCGTGGCAGTCGGCGAGACCGGTCTGGACTACTACCGCGACTACGCGCCGCGCGACGCACAGCGGCAGCTCTTCCAGGCCCATCTGGCGATCGCTGAGGAGCTCGGCAAGGCCGTGGTGATCCACTGTCGCGCCGCAGACGCCGACGTGGCGCGGGCGCTGACGGACTTCGACGGCACCGTTGTGCTCCACTGCTTCTCGTCCCTTGGCCTGCTCGCTCCTGCGCTCGCGCGCGGCTACTTCGTCTCGTTCGCGGGCAACGTCACCTATCCGAAGGCCGAAGAGCTCCACGACGCAGCTCGGGCGGTGCCGCTCGACCGCATCCTGGCCGAGACCGACTCTCCGTACCTCTCACCGCAGCCGCGCCGGGGGCGGCCTAACGAGCCGGCCAACGTCGTCCACACCGTCGCAGCGCTCGCCGAGGCCCGCGGCGAGCCTCCGGACGAGCTCGCCGCCGCAATCGACGAGAACGCCTCTCGCGCTTTCGGGCTCCCATGACGCTCCCCCCTCCCAGCAAAGAACTCGGCCAGCACTTCCTGGTCGACGACAACATCCTGGGCGTCATCGGCCGGCTGGCCGCGCTCGAGTCGACCGATGTCGTCCTCGAGGTCGGGCCGGGCCCGGGCGGCTTGACCTCGTACCTTGCAGATCGGGTCTCGAAAGTCCACGCCGTCGAGCTCGACCGGCGGCTCGAGCCCTACCTCGACGAGCGCTTCGGCGAGCGACCGAACGTCGCGCTCCGCTTCGCCGATGCGCTGACGCTCGACCCGGCGACGCTCGAACCGCCGCCGACCAAGCTCGTCTCCAACCTGCCGTACAACGTCGCGACGCCCATCGTCGTCGAGAGCCTCGACGGCCTCCCCTCGATTCAACTCTGGTGCGTGATGGTGCAGCGTGAGATCGCCGACCGCTTCTTCGCCGAGCCGCGGACGAAGGCCTACGGCGCAGTCTCCGTCCTCGTCCAGCTCTCGGCTGAGCGGATCGGATTCCATGCCGTCTCCAGGTCGGTCTTCAGGCCGCCCCCGAACGTCGACTCCGCCCTCATCGCCTTCCGGCGTCGCCCGGCGCCGCCGCCCTTGGCATGGCCGGAGCTCAAACGCGTCGTCGAAGCCTCGTTCGCGCACCGGCGGAAGCGACTCCCGAACTCGCTCGAGCTCGCGGGCGTCGCAGATCGCGACCAGGCCGCCGGAGCGCTCGCAGAGCTCGGTCGCCCGCCGATGACACGAGCGGAAGAGCTCGAGCCCGCGGAATTCGTCGGTCTCGCCACCGCGCTGAACGGATGACCGAGCGGCTCGCGCCGGCGAAGCTGAATCTCGCTCTGGTCGTCGGCCCAACTCGTCCCGACGGTCGGCACGAGGTCGCCACCGTTCTGCAGCGCATCTCCCTTGCCGACCGGATCAGGCTGGAGCCGTCGCCCGAGCTCCTCATCGAAGGCTTTCCCGAGGACACGATCGTGCGCGGCGTACTCCAGGATCTCGCCGCCGCTGCAGGAGTAGAGCCCGCCTGGCGAGTCGAGATCGAGAAGCACGTCCCGGTCGCCGCGGGGCTCGGCGGAGGGAGCTCCGACGCCGCTGCTGCACTCGAGCTCGCCAACGAGACCCTTCGAAAGCCGCTCGATGATGCGGCGCTGCACGCCCTGGCTGCGCGGCTCGGCGCCGATGTTCCGTTCTTCCTCACAGTCGGGCCGCAGTTGGGAGAGGGCGACGGCACCGTGCTCCAGCCCCTCACACTCCCGCAGGAGTACTGGATCCTGCTCCTCCTCCCGCACGGGGAGCGCAAGGAGTCGACGGCCGCCGTCTACTCCGCCTTCACGGGCGCGGAGGGGTTTACCGAGCGGCGTGCCGACCTCCTCCGGGCGCTCGCTCACGGCGACCTCGTGGCACTGCCAGCCAACGACCTGGCCTCGTCTTCTCTCAGCGACGACCTATATGCATTGGGGGCGTTCCGTGCCGACGTCTCCGGGGCCGGGCCGACGGTGTTCGGGCTCTTCGCCGAGCAGGAAGCGGCGATCGTCGCCCATGCCGCCCTCGAGGGTCGCGGGAGGGCCTGGATCGCGACACCTGCCTGGTAGCGTCAGCCGCGGATGATCGACCAGCCGGTACTCGAGCACGGTGCGACCCGCAGCAGCCGCTGGCTGCGGCGCTACCGCACGCGGATTGCCTTCTGGATCGCCATAGTCGAGGCGATCCTCCTCGTCTTCGGCGTGATCAGTCGCTGGGCCGCGCTGCTCGTGGCCGTCCTGTTCATCGTGGGCTACTTCACGGTCGGGATCCGGCTGCGGTCGGTGGTTGCCCGGGACATCGCCTGGGTCGCCGCCGTCTCGCAGGCCCCAGTCGCGCTCGTCCCGATCCTCGTCATCCTTGTCGGCACGCTGGCCCTCATCGCCGTCGGCATCCTCGCCGTCGTTGCGCTGGTCGTGCTTTTCGGCGACCGACGCTAGACTGGAGACGTCGGCCACCTTTCCATTTTTTGGGGCGTAGCCAAGTGGTAAGGCAACGGGTTTTGGTCCCGTGATCCCAGGTTCGAATCCTGGCGCCCCAGCCATCTAGAACCCTTTTGCAAACCCCATGAATGGATCCGGAGTCGCAGCCGTCGTTCTCGCCGGTGGCCTCGGCACACGCATGCGCTCGGAGCGGCCGAAGCACATCCACACGCTGCTCGGGCGGCGTCTGGTGGACTGGGTCACCGAAGCGGCGCGGAGCGTCGAGCCGAATCCGTTCGTCGTCGTCACCGCGCCCGCCTATGCCCAGTCGTTCGACGGCTACGAGGTCGCGATCCAGCAGGAGCCTTTGGGGACGGGCCACGCGGTCATCGCCGCCCGCTCCTCGCTCGACGGTCACGAGGGCGACGTGATCGTCCTGGCCGGCGATGCGCCCCTTCTGCGCCCGGAGACCCTGCGCGAGCTCCTCGAGACTCACCGCAGCTCGGACGCCGCGGCAACCGTACTGACGTTCACGCGCGAGGACCCGGGCAGCTACGGCCGAATCGTTCGGGGCGAGGATGGGACGCTCCGGGCGATCGTCGAGGCCACGGACCTGAGCCCCGAGGAGCAGGCGATCACCGAGGTCAACTCCTCGATCTACGTGTTCGAGGCTGCGAGCCTCTGGCCGGCGCTCGAGCGGCTCGTCCCCGCGAACGCGCAAGGAGAGCTGTATCTGACCGACGCCGTGCGACTGCTCGTCGAAGATGGGGCCCGTGTAGCCGCCCACGAGGCCGAGCCGGGGGAGGCGGAGGGCGTGAACACACGAGTCGAGCTCGCGGCGGCTGCGGCGGCGCTCCGCGACCGGATCAACGAGGAGCACATGCTTGCCGGGGTGACGATCGTCGATCCGGCGACGACCTGGATCGAGCCGTCGGTGGAGCTCGAGCCGGACGCGACGATTCATCCGTTCACCGTTCTCCGGGGCCGGACGCGTGTCGCCGGCGGCGCAGAAGTCGGCCCCCACGTCGTCGCAGTCGACTCCGAGATCGGGCCGCGTGTGCTCGTCGGGCCCTTCTGTTACCTTCGCCCCAGCACGGTTCTCGAGGCGGACGCGAAGGCGGGCACGTTCGTGGAGATCAAGAACTCGCGCGTGGGCGCGCGGACCAAGATTCCCCACCTCTCCTACATCGGCGACGCCGAGATCGGCGAGGGGACGAACATCGCCGCCGGCAACATCACGGTCAACTTCCCGCACGAGCCCGGGAAGCCCAAGAGCCGGACGACGATCGGGGCCGACGTCAGGACCGGCGTTCAGAATGCTTTCGTTGCTCCGGTCGAGATTGGCGAGGGCGCTTGGATTGCGGCGGGGTCCGTCATCACCAAGGACGTCCCGCCCGGCGCGCTCGCCGTTGCCCGAGCGCGACAGGAGAACAAGGAGGGCTACGCCTCACGTGGAGACGGTGGATCCGACGACGATGACTGAGCTCGCGACGCTGCCCGGTCTCGAGACGGTGCCGGCCGCTATGGCCGACGTCGAGATCAAGCCCGACCACTGGATCGAGCGCGGGCCCCAGAAGCGGCTGATGCTCTTCTCGGGCCGCTCGCACCCCGAGCTCGCCGAGAAGATCGGCGAGCGGCTCGGCGTCGAGCTCGGCGAGGTCAAGATCGGCTCGTTCGCGAACGGCGAGACCTACTGCCGGTTCGAAGAGTCGATCCGCGGCGCCGACGTGTTCCTCGTCCAGACGGGGTGCGAGCCCGTCGACCGGAACCTGATGGAGCTGCTGATCATGATCCAGGCGGCGAAACTCGCGTCCGCGAAGCGGATCACGGCGGTCGTGCCCTGGTACCCCTACGCGCGCCAGGACCGCAAAGCCCGTCCGCGCGAGCCGATCACCGCCAGGCTCGTGGCCGACTTGATCCAGACCGCGGGCGCGGACCGCGTCCTGACGATGGACCTCCACGCCGGCCAGATCCAGGGTTTCTTCTCGATTCCGGTCGACCACATGGTCGCGCTGCCGCTCTTCGCACAACACCTGCGTGACCAGGGTCTCACCGGGCCTGGCGTCGTCTCAGTCGCGCCGGACGCGGGCCGGGCGAAGATGGCGGTCAAGTTCGCGGAGCTGCTCGGAGCCGACTTCGCGATCATGCACAAGACGCGTCCGGGTCACGACCAGGCGGCCGTCACCGAGGTGACCGGCAACGTCCGCGGCAAGGTCGCGCTCGTCGGCGACGACGTGATCATGACCGGCGGCACCCTGCTCGCCGGCGCGCGGGCGTTACGGGAGGCGGGGGCGACGAAGGTCTACGTCTGCGCGACTCACGGGGTCTTCGCGAAGGATTCGATGGAGCGCTTTCGCGACAGCAAGGAGATCGACGAGCTCGTCGTCACCGACACCATCCCGATGGACCCGATCCTGCGGCCTCCGAACATGACCGTGCTGACGGTCTCGGGCCTCCTGGCCGAGACGATCATGAACGTGTTCGCCGACGAGTCGGTCTCGGCGATCTTCCAAGGCGAGAACCAGCTCTTCTAGAGGAGAGAGCGGCTACCCGACGGCAGCCGCCCTCGATGTCAGCGCCCCACCGGTTGAAAGTAGTTGTTCGCTGCGTAGTTCGCGACGTTCCGGCCGAGCAGCTCCGCTTGCACGTCGGCGGTGCGGAAATGCAGGCCGGCCCAGATCCGCGCCTCGATGATCTCCTCGAGCGGGTCCGAGAAGCGGTCGAAGTGGCGCGGCTCAGTTGGGAAGCGGCTGCTCGTCACGTCGAACCCGATCTCGTCGGTGCCGAAGAACAGGTGCAGCACGCGCAGGTGTGAGCCGTCGAAGCAGAGGTGCCCCGAGGGGTGGTCGGGGTAGGGCGCCGTGAGGAGCGCCCTCCAGGCCGGGTCGGGCTCGGTCGCCGGGTTGCCGTCCTCTGCCGCCCGCGGGATCGCGTCCCACGGCCGCCAGAAGTCCCAGTAGTACTTGTCGTTCCAGCAGTTGATCCCCGCATCCGCGCCGCTCAGGTTCGTCATCGCGAACAGTCGGGCGCTCTCGACGATGTCGAGGCCCAGGCTCCCGCTGTCGATGAGCCTGCGCTCGACGCCGTTCCAGAGCAGAGTCGCCCCTCCGGCGCTCTGCCAGAAGAGCGCGATGTGCGTCTGCTCGGGCGTGCGGACAGCACTGTTCACCGAGCCGAGCGCCTTGACCTCGTTGAACTCGGCCGCCCAGGCGGCGCTGCTGAGTGCCTGCGGGCCGGCGGTGCGGAACTGCGACGGGCTCTGCAGCAGGAACGGGCGGACGCCGCCGACCCACGGGGTCGGGTCGAGCATCTGTGTCCCGTCCGGGTTTAGGAGCGGCTGCCAGTGCCCGGGGGCTGGGTTCGGCACCCACTGCGAGGGCCCGAAGCGGCCGTCGTCTCGCCGGGCGGCGATCATCGCCTCTGCGGCGGCGTTCCCGGCGCCGATCCCCTGCCGCTTGAACGGGGAGTCGGATATCGCCGCGAGCGAGGCGTCGTACTGCGCGGCGAGCGACTGCAGCAGGCTCGTCCTGTTCGGAAATGCGATCGTCGCGGGCACGGTCGAGACGATGCTCGCGAGGACGCGGTAGGCCGCGGTTGCGACTGCCGCCTCCTTCGAGGCCCTCGCCGAGAACCGCCGTTTGAGGAGGTACGGCCGATGGTGCCTCGGTTCGGTCGCGTTGACCGCGTCGTAGGCGGCGCCATGGGTCATTGCCAAGTTGATCTGAATCGCGGGCCCTGCTCCGCCCGCAGGCCCCGGGATCGCGGCGAGCGTGTTCACCGCGATCAGGTTCCAGGTCGTGACTTCGTTGGCCTGCGCGGCTGCCGGCGCCAGGAGCGCGATGAGCGCCGCCACAGCCGTGAACCGCGCGACGGCGCGGGGTCGAGTTGCCTTCATGGCTCCTCCTTTCTGGACGTAACTGCCCCGACGACGCGGAACGGGTCGAGCTCGGCGCGCGCCGCGGCCAGCGCGGCCTCCCGGCCGGAGGGGGCGTCGAAGAGGAAGAAGCTGATCTCGTCCTCCGGAACGTGAATGACGCCGTCGAAGCTGATCCCGATGCCACATCGCGTCAGCTCCGCGGCCACCGAGTGCGCCCGCCGTTCGCGCGCGGCATGCTCTTTAGCGTCTCCGCGGGCGAGGTA
>JBOHAU010000105.1:0-20470 GCA_050698015.1 Gaiellaceae bacterium | reverse complement strand
GTTCTCGATCCACGATTTCGAGCCGATCACCGGGCGGATCCATATGCCGCCGCCGTCACACCAGACGTTCGCCGGCCCGAACTTCGTCATCTGCTCGTTCTGTCCGCGGAAGCTCGACTTCGACCCGCAGGCGATCCCGATCCCGTACCACCACTCGAATCTCCAGAGCGAGGAGATGATCTATTACGTCTCCGGCAACTTCGGGTCGCGAAAGGGCATCGAGGTCGGCTCGGTGACGTTGCATCCGTCGGGGATCCCGCACGGGCCGCACCCTGGGCTCGCGGAGAAGTCGATCGGCATGGCGGAGACCCACGAGCTCGCCGTCATGTGCGACACGTTCCACCCGCTCAAGCTGACGAAATTCGCGAAGGATCTGGACGACGGGACCTACGCCTACTCCTGGTACACGGAGGACAGCGCTCCTGCCTCCTACGACGCCGATCCGGCGGGTGCGACCTCGCATTTCTAAGCGAGATATCGCTTACTTGACATCCGGAAGCAAGCGGGCATAATCCGCGCGGCACGCGGGCGCCGGGGCGCCCGCAATCTCTCATCGACAAGGGGGAGTGGGATGAAGCGATCTTCATGGCGCGTGCTCGCCGTAGTGGCGGCGCTCGGTCTGGTGATCGGCGCAGTCGCCATGGTGGGGGGCGCGGCCAGGCAGTCTGAGGCCGCCGGCGAAGCCGCCAAGCTCAACAGGCTCTCGGCGGCGCGCGATTACTACTACAACATGGCCGACCCGCAGGTCGGGCCGGAGAAGTCCGTCGACGTGCAGGTCTCGCCGAACGGCGGCGGCAGCGGCGGAGGAGGCGGCAGCAGCGTGGACAAGCCGTTGGGCTGGAAGGTCAACGCGAGAAAGGGCGCGGGCGGCTTTCCGCTTGCGGCCAAGCAGCTCGCGAACCTGGAGGCCCAGGCGCTCAAGACGGGCCAGAACCCCCGTCACCTCAAGCAGAGCAAGAGCACGCAGACGGCAAAGCTGCTGACGATCCTCGTCGAGTTCAACGAGGACGCGGACGACGACTTCTCGGGTTGGAGCAGGCCGACGGACTACGTCACGGATACGCCCTGCGTGACGGAGCCGGCGGGAACCTCGATGAACGGCCCGCTGCACAACCAGATCGCGAATCCGGCGACGGCCGGTCTCGGGAAGGACAACAACAGCTACTGGGTGCCCGACTTCTCGGCAGATCACTACGACACGCTGCTGTACTCGACAACCGGCTCGACTACACGCGTTCGGACCGACCTGATCGGTCCCGACGGTAAGCCGGGCATCGATCCGAGCGGGATGACCTTCCGCAACATGTACCGCGAGATGTCCCAGGGCGCGTACGACGTCACCGGAGATGTCGCGGGCTGGGTCAAGGCCCCGCACTCGGAGGCGTGGTACGGCGCGGACAGCTGCGAGGCGGGTGCCGGTAGCGACGTCGGCCATCCCGACAATCCGAACGGCGCCGCGCAGCTCGTGATCGACGCCGTGAACGCCGTCGCGGCCCAGAACCCGAACTTCCCGTGGGCGGACTACGACATCGAGGACGTCATCGACGCCGACGAGGACGGGAACTTCAACGAGCCCGACGGCATCGTCGACCACTTCGTGCTCGTGCACTCGGGCGTCGGGGAGGAAGGCGCCGGCGGCACGGAGGGGACGTACGCGATCTGGTCGCACTCCTCGGCGGTCTCTCCCGGGAGCGGGGGGTACACCGTTCCCGGCAAGAACATCAAGGTGTTCAACTACATCGTGCAGCCCGAGGACGGCCACGTCGGCGTCTTCGCCCACGAGTACGGCCACGACCTCGGCCTGCCGGACCTGTACGACACGAGCGGCGGCGGCGACTCCGACGTCGACTTCTGGGATCTGATGGCGAGCGGCTCCCACACCGGCTGGCTGAACCAGCTGACGCCGACGCACATGGGCGCCTGGGACAAGTTCGTCCTCGGCTGGGACGACCCGCTGATCCTCAACGTCGGCAAGGACGACCGCGACGTGCAGATCGGCCAGAACTCGAACACGCCGGTGGGAACCAAGGACTCGGTGCGCGTGAACCTGCCGGTGAAGGTCGTCCAGCTCGCGACGCCACACAGCGGTGCGCTTGCGTGGTGGACGAACAACGACCAGGACTGGGCGGACGTCAAGCTCTCAAGGACCCTCCAGGTCCCGGCGGGCACCGACGCCAAGTTCCGGTTCTGGACGAACTACGTGATCGAGCAGGACTGGGACTTCGATTTCGTGGAAGTCTCTACGGACGGCGGCAGTACCTGGTCGCAGCAGAAGATCTACAACGCGAACGGGACGCTCGCGTCTACGGACGACAACTACACCGACCCGCACGGCCGCCTGCACGACTACGGCGACCTGAAGTACGGCCTCACCGGCAACAGTGGCGGCTGGAAGGAGCTGTACGTCGACCTGAGCTCGTTCACCAACCAGACGATCGGCCTGCGGATCCGTCATGCGACCGACGCCGGGTTCCTCGAGCGAGGGGGGTTCTACGACGACTTCTCGCTCGTCGTTGACGGCGCGACGTCCTTCACGGACGACGTCGAGGGCGGTCTGAACGGCTGGACGGCGCAGACCGGGACCTTCGCCGGCACCGTCGGCGCCGGCTTCATCCAGCACGGTGGGACGTTCAACTTCAACCAGTACTACCTGGCTGAGTGGCGGAACAACGACGGATTCGACAAGGGCCTCGAGTCGGCTTACGACACGGCGTTCTTCCGCCCCGACACGGGTGAGTGGACCGTGACCCGCACGCCCTACAACGCACCCGGTCTGCTCGTCTGGTACCGCGACATCCAGTACGGCAACGTCAACCACGTCACGATCCCCAGGTTCAATCCGCCGAGCATCGGCTCCAAGGGCGGGCTGCTGATCGTGGACTCGCACTACGAGCCCGAGCGGCGCACCGTTGCGGATGGCACGACGCTCCGGAATATGCCCTCGCGGGCGCAGAGCTCGAACGCGGCGTTCAACCTGTTCGGCAGCAACCCGTTCGAGGAGTGCATCGAGACGGCGCCGTACGTCACGGCGTGCACGAGCATCCCTGCCCGACCGGCGGTCGCGACGTTCATGGATCGCTTCGGGTGGTATCCGGGGCTGGAGCGCCGCGGCGCGACACCTGGAACCGGGCTGTTCTTCCGCGACATCGACGCCTCGGTCGTGCTTCCGTCTCGGGACAACCGGCGCTACACGACCCGGACCGTCTTGCCGGACGGCACCCCGGACACCGCCTCGTACGGCCTGAACGTGTCCGGCTCGCGGCTCGGCACGGGCAACCCGGCCGACGGCCACGCTCCGGAGCACACCGACGACGTGTCTCTAGGCGTGTCGTTCGAAGTCGTGAGGGTGGCGAAGAACAACACCTACGCGACGGTTCACGTGACGCCGGCGAAGCCGTAGTCACGTCTAACCAGCAGTGACCGAGAGGGGCCGCGCAAGCGGCCCCTCTCTCGTTCCGAGGGTCAGACCTCGAGTGCGCCGGGGTCGGTCGGCCCGCCGTGCGTGAGGAGAAGGTCGCTCGGACCGCGGGCCATCAGCGCGCCCACAGCCTCGCGCGCCGCGTCGAACGTCTCGCTCTTGCGCACCCACGTCGGCGGGCAGAGCGCCGCGCGATCGACGTGACGAAGGATCGTGTCCCCGACGACGACGGCATCATTCGGCAGCCAGTACGCAACCTCCTCGATCCGGCGCATCGAGACCGCCTCGACGCCGCCCGGGAGTTCCTCACCAGGCAGAAACGTGTTCGTGACGCGCGCCCGCTCCCCGATCCACTCGGCGGCGGGCTCGTGACTCCAGAGCGACGCGCCGTCGTAGCGGTCGAGGATCTGCTGCGAGCTTCGGGCGTGCCAGAGGATCGTGATCAGCACCGCGGGCGGGCCGTGCTCCTCCACCCGACGGTCGAGCCAGTCCCAGTCCTCGACCAGTGGGTCGAAGAGGACGAGCCCGATGCCCGCCGCGAGCGCGTACGAGGAGACGACCTGCTTCCATCCCCGGCCGTGCTCGAGGTCCTCCGGCGTCCAGTCCGGGTGGCTCGCAGTCCACCACCAGAGCCCGGTCGCGATCTCCTGCACGGTCAGACGTCGAGCGCCCTGGGGTCGGTCGGACCGCCGTGCGTGAGCAGGAGGCGGTTCGCGGGGAACTCGAGCACCCGCTGCACGCAGCGCCGGACTTCGTCGTAGGACTCCTGCTTCCGGAGCCAGCTCGGAGGGCAGAGGTGCGCCCGGCCGTCGTGGGCCAGGATCGTGTCGCCGACGACCGTGGCGTTGTGGCTCGGGAGCCAGTACGCAGCCTCGTCCATGTGGTGCATCGGTAGCGCCTCGACGCCGCCGGGGAGGGTGTCGCCCTGGTTGAACGTGTTCGTGTAGCTCGCTCGTTTCCCGATCCACTTCGCCGCCGGCTCGTGCGCCCAGAGCGTGGAGCCTTCGTAGCGGTCGAGAATCTGCTGCGAGCTCCGTACATGCCAGTAGATCGTGATCAGGATCGCCGGCGCGCCGTGGTGCTCGACGTCCCGGTCGAGCGCGGTCCAGAACTCGGACGCGTCACCCTCCGGGACGAGTGGATCGAAGAGCACGAAGGCGTCGTCGGCCGCGAGCGCGTAGGACGAGACGATCTGGCCCCACCCTTTCCCGCCCTTGTCGGCGGCCGGCGTCCATTCGGGGTGCGGCGCGCTCCACCACCACAAGCGAGGCGCAATCTCCTCGATCTTCACTCGAAGACGGTATCTCCTCCGACGTTTCCTACGGCGTCAAGCAGCCGTGAACGTACGGTTGTGGGATGGCCGTCCTGGCCGTCCCACAGCCATTCAGCTTCGAGCACACGACGGAGCGGTTCCGTGTGTTCGGCCCGGACAACGCCACGCTCTGGCACGAGGGCGGCCTGCAACGCGTCGTCGGCGGTCGCGAGGTCCGGATCGAGCCTGCACCCGGCGGGGTCGACGTCGAGCCGTTGGACGAGGAGATCCGACCGGTCGTCCTGGCGCTCCTCGGAGCCGCGTTCGACCTCGACGCATTCCGGCCGACCGACCCACTCCTTGCGCGCCTGGCGGCACGGCTTCGCGGCTTTCGGCCGCCGCTCGCGCCCGACCCGTTCGAGATGCTCGTCGGTGCGATCTCCGCGCAGCAGATCTCGCTCCGTGCGGCCCTCGCCGTTCGGAACCGGTTCGTCGAGCGCTTCGGCGTCCGTGCGGAGCTCGCCTACGCGTTTCCGCTGCCCGAGCGGGTCGCGGGAGCGAGCCGAGAGGAGCTGACCGCGCTCGGCTTCTCGGGACGGAAGGCGGACTACATCCTCGCCCTGGCGCGCTCCGACCTGGACTACGGGGCGCTGGCCACGCTTTCGGACGACGAGGTCAAGGCGACGCTCGTCGACCTGCCCGGTATCGGCGAGTGGACGGCGGACTGGTTCCTCGCGCGACACCTCGCGCGCTCCCGCGCTTGGCCCGCCGGCGACCTCGCCCTCCGCAAGGTGGTCTCCGAGTTCTATGGTGATGGCCGCCCACTGACGACCCAGGAGGTCCGCGAGATCGGCATGCGCTTCGAACCGTTTCAGAACCTGAGCGCCCACTACCTGCTCCTCGGCAACCGGCTACCGGGATGAACGTGAGGCGCGAACGCGAAGCGTACGTCGCCGAGGAAGACGGGCAGGTCATCGGGTCGGCCCAGATGGCGCCCGGCGGCGGCGTTGTGCTCGAGCTCGCCGTGCCGCGCGAGGGAGTCGCCCTCGCGTTGCTGCGGGCGGTCGCGGCGGAGCGGTCGAGGGACGCGGGGGAGGAGGAGCGGCCGGCCTCGCACGGCTCGGTGCACCTCCAGACCGACAATCAGGCGGCCGTCGTCCAGGCTGTCTCGCGGCTCGTTCCTCGGGTCTTTCGCTCCGAGGCGACCGTCGTCTCAGCCCCGCGCAACGGCTGGATCGCCGTGTACGACGAGGTCACCGACCGCGATCCGCGTCAGCTCGCGCGGCTCGGACGCGAGCTGTCCAACGCGACCGGCCTCGTCGTCTTCACGATCGGCGTGGAGGAGGCAACGGCCGTCCACTACATTGCGTTTGAGCGGGGCAGGACGCTCGACGAGTACTTGTCGGTGCCGGACTACCGCGGGCCGCTACCGCCCGGGGACGCGATCGCGCTTCGCGCCAACCCGACGGTCGTCGCGCGCCTGACCGGAGCCAATGCGGCGAGTGTCCGGTCGGTGGCCCGGACAGCTGCGTCACCCGACGAACTGCCGCCCGCCGACGAGCTGTTGCGTGAGGTCGCGTTGGCGCTCGGGCTCGAAGGGACGCACGTTCGCTTCGACGAAGCGCGGTACCTCCCCGACGCCGTCGTCGTAGAGCACGAATGAAGGTCTTCCTCCTTCACGCCATGCCTCTGGACGAGCGGATGTGGTCGCCCCAGCTGCCCGCGCTCGCCGAGTACGAGGTCGAGACGCCGAACCTCTACGACCTCGGCGGAAGCTCGATCGACGAGTGGGCCGAGAAGCTCCTCGAGCGCATCGAGGGCAACCTGGCCGTCGTCGGCGCGTCGATCGGCGGGTACGTCGCGCTCGCAATGGCGCGCCGGGCGCCTGAGCGGGTCAAGGGGCTCATGCTCGTCGGCTCGCGGGCCGCGGACGACCCGCCCGAGCGCAAGGCCGCGCGCGAGGAGGCCCTTCGCACCCTCGACGAAGGCGGCCTCGAGGCCTGGGCGCCGAACGCCCCTGCGCCGCCGCCCGCCGAGCGGACCGTCGACGAGGTCAAGCGGGCGATCGTCGCGCTCCGGGATCGCCGCGACCACTCGGATGTCGCGCGCAGCTTCGACGGGCCGCTCTGGGTCGCCGTTGGCGACGGCGATCCGTTCACGCCGCTCGACGAGGCGCGCGGGATCGCCGAGCACGCGAAGAGCGGTCGACTCGAGGTCTTCGAGGGCGTGGGCCACTTCCCGAGCCTCGATCGGCCCGAGCGCTTCAACGAGCTCCTGCGCGAGTTCCTGGCGGAGGCTGCTAGTCGCCGCCCGCCTGATACTTGATCAGGCTCGCTGGTCGGCCGACCGCGCGGATCGCGCCGCGGAGCGTTCCGTCGCGCTTGACGAGAAAGCGCCCGATCTGGACGTCGCCCCGCACGACGGTGTCTGCAGCCTGAGCGCCCACATCCGCTGCCACGACAAGAGCGACGAGGGTCGGCAACCTCACGCGGGCACCTCCGCCTCTTGGAGCAGGCGCTTGAGCTGGTGTGCATTCGTCGCAGCCTGGGCGACGAAGCCGCCGTTTGCGGGGCTCCGGTTGTTGTTGTTGAAGAGCGCGTAGGCGTTCTCGGCCTGCGCCGAGAGCTCCTTCAGCGGCTCGACCCATTCGCGAAGCTCGTCTTCGGAGTAGAGGTAATCGAAGCGTTCGGCCGCACTTTTTCCCCGCACATTCCAGGTTTTTGCGTTTCGGCCGTGGAAGCGGACATACAGGGAGGGGGAGGTCAGCGCGAGCAACGTCGGCGGCACGTTCTTCGCCTCCACCTTCGGCGCGTCGACGACCACGAGGCTCATACCGTGCTCCTCGAGGAACGAGAGCACGTCGGAGCGGACGTCCTCCTCGTACCAACTCCGATGCCGGAACTCGACAAGCATCTCGTCCTCGTCCATCTGCTCGCGGGCCCACGAGAGATAGTCGAGCGAGAGATCCTTGTAGACGACGTAGGGCGGGAACTGAAAGAGGGTGCCGCCGAGCTTGCCTGCCGACCGCAGCGGCACGAGCGCCTCCCGGAAGCGCCGGAAGATCTCGCCGCGAAACTCGCGCGGCGGGCGATCGATCCGGCCGCGCTCGTCGACCGGCGCCTCGTCCCGGAGGTCGGTCGGAAGCTGCTCCTTCTTCACGGGGTGGCGGGTCATCACCCCGAACGCCTTCACGTGCATAACGAAGTCGTCCGGGGTCTGCTGCGCCCAGCGCTCCGCCATGGACTCGACGGGGAGGCGGTAGTAGGTCGAGTCGAGCTCGACCGTGTCGAACTGCTCAGCGTAATAGGCGAGTCGCTCGCCGGCCGGCAGCCCCGGTGGGTAGAAGTACTTCGAGAGCGCCTCGTCCGCCCACGAGCAGGTGCCGACTCTGACTCGGGCCATCTCAGCCGCTCACTCGGACGGTGCGGAAGACCACCGGCGGTGGAGAGATCGAGCCTTCAGTGCAACGAGGTGCAAGGGTCGGGGCACATTCCAGGCCACTCCGGATCGGAACGTGCACGCTCGTGAACACGAGACGCGTCTTGCGCATCCTGATTCGCGTCGTCGCGCAGCCGGCTGCGTCGGTGAGGCGAGTGGCGACCCTCCTCGACCCGAAGACCGACGTGCCGCCGTAGTAGAAGGTCAGCGCGACGCCGCGGATGGCGGCACCGGCCTCGCGGAGGCAGGCCCTGACGAGGGCGAGCTTGCCGCGCTCCCGCTTCGCGGTGACGGCGAAGGTGCTCGGCAGGCTGACGTAGGCCGTGCTCTGGGCCGTCGACGCCGGATCCAGGACGGCCGTGCCCGGCCGGTAGGGGACGAAGACGGCGTTCCAGGCGTACCTGCCCTGCTCGCCCGGGTTCGTGAAGACGTCGCGGACGGTCAGATCCGCGTACGGCATTGAGACTTCCGGTGAGGAAAGGTCGGCCGGCGCATGGCAGATCACCATCCGCGCCGACGCATAGGCCGTCGCCACGCGATCGACGTAGACCGGAAGTCTGAAGGTGCCGCCGGCGAGCCGGAACTCCAGCATCCAGACGGCCTCGTGCGCACCCGGAGCACACGAGTTTTCGACGTGCGCCGCTGGATCGGCGCTTCTGATCGTGCCCTCGACCGTCTGGAGCGCACCTCCGACTGCTCGGGTCCTGACCTCGGCGAGGAACCTCCCGAGCTGCATTCCCGGCGTGTGGCCGAGCTTGACGCCGTAACCGCGCGGTGCGTAGACCGTGACGAAGGCGGTCGCCTCGTCGAACCGGCGGGTCCGCAGGAAGATCCGCACGGGCCCGTTCGCGCTGAGCGCCGGGCTCGTGTCGCCGACGAGCAGTGACGGGTCGTAGGCCGCGGAGGCGAAACCGGCCGACGAGAGCGCGGCGAGGCCGACGACGGTGACGAGGACGCAACGCGCCATCGCCTCAACGATAGTGGTGCGGCTCCGGGTGGAGCCCCACCGATGTGCGGATTAGCGGCGGACGCGTTTCGCGCGGCCGCTCGACAGATCGAAGCCGGGTGCCACGGAAGGCTGCGAGCACCGGGGGACGATCGTCGGCTGACAGCCCGGTGCCTGGCGCGCGGGCACGTCGGCGATCGCTCTGACGTACAGCGACCTCTGCTTCACGCGGATGCGTCTGGTCACACAGCCACGGGCGTTCGTGCTGCCGTTGGCGACCCTCGGAGCGTTGAGCCCGTTCGCCGCTGCGGCAGTCGTGGCGCCGCGGAACTGCACCGTGATGCCGCGGATCCCCTGGCCGGCCTCAGACACGCACGCGGTCACAACCGCGAAGGTGCGCTTGCTGTGCCGGATGCGCTGCCGCTTCGCCGTCATCGTCAGCCGCATCGGCACTCGGACGGAGGACGTGCTCTGCGCGGAGTTCGCCGCGTTGAGGGTCGCGGTACCCGGTATGTACGGGACGAAAACGGCGTTCCACGGGTAGGAACCCCTTGTGCCCGGGTTCGTAAAGACGCCCCGGACCGAGAACGCCGCCACGATCAGCGACGCCCCGGACGCCGCGCCCTGAGGCGGCGGGATGTACGGCGACAGGAGGCACGCGCGCATCCGCGCTGACGCAAACGCATTCTCGGGCGCCGTCGTCACCCTGTCGACGTACAACGGCACCCGTTGGGGAGTCCCGGCAATCGTGAACTCGAGCACCCAGACCGCCTCGTGCGTGCCCGGAGCGCACTGGTTGCTCACGTAGTTGGCCGGATTGTCCGTCTTGACGGTGCCCTCGATGGTGACCCGGGCTCCGCCGAGTGCGCCGACCTTGACGACCCCCGAGAGCGCGCCGAGCGTCGTGCCGGCGGGCTGGTTCAGCGTGACGGTGTAGCCGGGCGGTGAGTAGATCGTCCCCACCCCCGTGGCGTCGTCGTTCTCGTCCTGCCCGACGCCGATCACGACCGGTCCGCTCCCGCCGAGCGCGTGGTTCGTGCCGGCCACCAGGAGCGACGGGTTGTAGGCAGCGAACGCGGTACTGCTGAATGCCAGCGCGACGACGCCGGCAGCCGCAGACACGAAGAAACGTGTTCTAGTCAAGAGACCCCCTTTCCCGGGGTGAGACGCTCGATTCGCCTATTGGTTGCCGAAGTTGCCCTTGTGGGCCCCTAGTCCTTCACGGCGGTCTGTTTCGGCACCCCTCCGAGGCGGGTCGTCGTGATCGACAGGGAGTACGAGGCTGCCCGCGAGACGTCGCGCGGCTTGTACACGCAGGCGTAGACGTACCGTCCGAGCTCGCTCTTGTTCTCGAGCGAGTAGGCCTCGGTCGCGGCTCCTCGCGCATAGCGGCCGCCGATCAGCGCCCCGCGCCGCGCGCGGCTTCGATTCCGGTAGTAGCAGGACGTCGTGGTGGGGCGGAAGAGCTCGAGATCCACGTTCGACGTCGGTACGACGCGAAGCTTGACGACGTGCCGGCGCGGCACGTAGAGCCGGTAGACGTCGACCGGATCCTCCGTGCTGTCCAGCCGGGCTCGTAGCGTCGCCCGCGCGCGGCCGGGCCGCGTCAGGGCCGCCGCCGGCTCCCTGAAGATGCCGCCGGCTTTCACCTGGTTCACGTCGTCGTTCGGTTCGAATGGGTCGAGCGCAGGGAGGCGGCTGTTGAGCGCCGCGGGCAGGTCGAGGATGCCGAACCCCGTGTCGAGGTCCCAACCGGCGTCCCCGATGTCACGGGCCGTCGAGCGGAGCAGCTCGAAGAGCTGCGTGACGTGCATCCGTCGCCGGGTGGCGACCCAGGCCGCAGCCCCGCTGACGAGCGCCGCCGAGAAGCTTGTTCCCTCCACGTCGATGTAGCCGCTCTCGTCGAAGAAGGTCGGCGTCGCCACGATCATGGACTCGCCCGGAGCGGAAAGGTCGATGCCGGAGCCCTCGGTGGAGAAGTAGCTCACCCGCTCGCGGGGGCTCGTGGAGCCGGCGGTGAGCACGTGCGGCCACATCGCCGGAACACCCGGCGGGCTGAGATGTAGCCGCATGTTTCCGGTCGCTGAGACAGGGAGGCTGCCGGCCGCGAACGCGCGGGTCAGCTGATCGTGCAGCGCCAGGCAGCGGGGTGGGCTGAAGCCCCAGCTCATGTTGATCACACTCGGTCCGGCGGCGATCACCGCTTCGATCGCCGCGAGCACGTCTGCGCACGTCCCGAAGCCGGTGTCGGCCGAGCGCAGGCTCGCCAGAGGGTAGAGGCCGGCGATGCCTGTTCCGTTCAACGGCGCCGCGGCCACCGACGCGACCATCGTCCCATGGAAGTCCGCGTCTGTGATCAGGTCGTTGTCGTTGAGGAACCTCACCGGGCGGGTGATGAACTCCGGGTGGGTGGTGTCGATCCCGTCGTCGACCACCGTGATCGGAAAGCCCGCTCCCGGGGCGGTGACGCGGTCGGCGCCGATCTGCGGCATCCACCACGGGGCCGGGTCGACGGGGTCGGCCTGGCCGGCGAGGACGCCGCGGCGCTGCAGGCGTCCGTTCTCGTGCGCGTACCGAAGCGCGTCGATCGCGTCGAGCCGCTTGACGACGGCGGCGGACTCGCGTCCCGGCACGAGCCACAGCAGTTCAGCGAGCTGCCTGGCCCCGTGCCCGCGAAGGATCTGCGCGGCCCGCTCACCGCGCCTGACCGCGACGATCAACTCACGTCCCTCGCTCGCGAGCGCGAACGCCTCCGCGGTGGACGAGCCGTCGGCGGGCGGCAGGAACGGGGAGCGGAGAGAGAGGTCGATCGCGGCGGCCGGGACCACGGCGGCGAGGGCGCTCGTCACAGCGGCCGCGGCCAGGAGTCCGCGAACAACCACCTCTGGATCCTACGCGTCTCTAGCGAGCGGTGAGAACGCCCCGAAGGGCATCCAGCGGCCCTGGCGCGAGAAGCGAAACAGCTTGGCCTTCGAGATTGGGAAGTAGTTCTGCGGCGACGTCCGCACGGGGATGGCCCACAGCGGCGAGGTCGGGTCCTTCGGTAGCCCATCTGATCGCGCCCTCGGTTGCCCGCGCGCTCGTGTTCAGCCGGATCACGCCCATGATCGCGGGCTCGATCGAAACCGAGCGATGAAGATCCGAGGCCGCCAGTTCTGCCGGTGCGCGGCGATGTAGCCCTGAATCGCGAAGCCGGGCGTCGCGAAGAGCATGAACGTGTTCGCGCCTGAGCGCTTGAGCTGAGGCTCGGATCGGCGTGCTCTTCGAGAACACGGACTACGGCAAGGACCTCACAGGTCTGGCGGCCGCCGCTGGCAGTACAAGACCGGCCAGGAGCAGCGCAAGGCCGAGGACCTTCACCTGACGATTGACGCCACGAGCTCGCGCGTCCGGATGCACGATCTGGCGCGTCTGGGCCGCTCCCGGACCGACCAGCGGCCCGCAAGCGGGCCGCTGCCCGGCGCGTGCGCTTCACGACGCCGAGGAATCACCGATGCCCTCTGGCATTGGCAACGCCTCGCCGCCGAGCCCCAGAGTGGCCAGCTCGCGCCCCGAACGTGCGATCTCATGGCATCACTCATCTGGAGATCGGGCGTTTCAGCACGGGGAGCACGACCTTCGCCTCCCCGATCGACACTTTGGCCGCGCTGGGGACCGAGATCGGGTAAAGCAGGTTGTCCGGGTGCTGCAGGGTGGAGGAGCCGCCGATGGTGAGCCGGAAACGGGAGCCGCGCGGGATCGTCGTCGCCTGGCTCAGCATCCGGATCGTGATCAGTCGCTTGCGCGCGGACAACGTCGGTGTGTGCGTCCCGCCCTCGCTGATCACGATCTCCTCGCCGCGCGGAGTCAGCGCCGAGAGGACGGCGACGAGGTGCGGCCAACGCGTCGTCGACGAGACCCTGATCGCGGCGAGTGGCGTCCCGAAGGTCTCGTTGAGCCGGCGGGTGGGCTCGCTCGTCCGGACGACCTTGCCGTTCCCGTCGATCGTCTGCGCGCTCCGCCAACGCAGGCGGAGCACGCGCCGCGGCGGCTGGATCGCGTACTGCGTCGTTCGACCCGTCCATGGATCGGGAGCCAGCTCGAAGCGAGGCCTCGTGTCGATCCCGTTCAGCTGCCCCTTCAGGAACCGGTCGAACCAGAGGCGTGCCTGGGTCAGGTAGTGCGCCTGCTCGGCCGGCGGATTCGTCGCGGGCGTATGGCCGAGGTCGCCGAGATAGAGCCGCTTCGGCCCTTTGAGCCGACCGAACGCGCCGAGTGCCTGCTCCATGTCGAAGGCGTAGTCACGGCGCCCCTGGATCATGAAAACCGGCGTCCGGATCTTCTCGAGGTCGTTGCGGACCGAGCGCTCACGCGCGAACTCCTGGATTCGCGGCAGGTTGCGGCTGAGAAGCGCGTCGTCGGCGAGCGCCAGCACGCCCGGATCCCACCGCTCGGGCGGGAGGAGGCCGCGGAAGTAGGCGACGAGGCCGGCCTTGGCGAAGCTCTGAGGCAAGAGCGCGTCGTAGAGGCTCGTCCAGGTCGTGATCGGAACCGCTGCAGCGAGTCTGGTTCCGGCCGCGGTGAGGAGCTTCCACGTCGAGCCGCCGCCGAGCGAGAAGCCCATCGCGCCGACCTTCGTGTCGCTGACCCCCGGCCGGAGCCGAAGCCAGGAGAGGGCTGCCGCATAGTCCGCGAGCTCCCGCGAGCCGACGAGCGTCGACTGGCCGCCGGACTCGCCGTGGCCGCGGGCGTCGAGCGTCAGCGCGACGTAGCCGTGCGGGGCGAGGTACTGCTCGGCGATCGGGTTCAGCGACGTGCGGTTGCCGCCGAGCCCGTGCAGGAGCAGGACGGCCGGCCAGCCGCCTTGCGGCGGCGCCCCGTCGGGCACATACAAGCTCGAAGTGAGGGAGACGCCGTCGCCCATCGCGAGCGGCTGGTCGGTGCGCGTGAAAGCCTGAGCCGGCGCGGCGACGCCGAGTGCTGCCGCAAGGGCAAGAAGTCCTGCAAAGAGGCGACCCACGAGCGCCAAGGGTAGCCCGAAGGCATCGCTTGTGACGCCGCTAAGAGGATGTGCGGGCTTTGCCCGCGCGTCCGACCTCCACCGGACTTGCTGTAACAATCGCGCCGTGGATTCACGGCCGATCGGCGTATTCGACTCCGGCACGGGCGGCCTGACCGTCCTGCACGAATGCCTCGTGACGATGCCGCGCGAGGACTTCGTCTACCTGGGCGACCTCGCGCGACTTCCCTACGGCCCGAGGCCGCTGGCGGAGATCCGACAGTACGCGCACGAGATCGCCGGCTACCTGGAGGCGCAGGGAGTCAAGTTGATTCTCGTCGCGTGCAATGCGGCGACGTCGGCGGCACTGCCCGAGCTGCAGGAGCGGCTGGACGTCCCCGTCGTCGGCGTGATCACGCCGGAGGCGCATGCCGCGGTGCAGGCGACGCGCAACCGGCGCATCGGTCTGATGGCTACCGAGGCGACGGTGGCTGCCGGCCGTTACGCCGAGCTCGTGCACACGCTCGACGCCGGCGTCCGTTTCTTCCCCGTGGCGTGCCCAAGGCTCGTGCCGCTGATCGAGAGCGACCAGCCTTTTGGCGCCGAGACGACCGCCGCCGTGCGCGAATATGCCGCGCCGCTCAAGGAGGCGGAGGCGGACACGGTGATCCTGGGCTGTACGCACTACCCGCTGATCCAGCCGATCTTCGAGCGTGTTTTCGGCCGGGACGTCCCGCTCGTCTTCTCCGCCGAGGAGACGGCCCGCGAGGTCGCGGAGACGCTGGCGCGGAAGGGGATCGAGAACGGCGGCGGTGACCGCGAAGGCGACTACCGCTTCCTGACCACCGGGGACACCGAGCTCTTCCGGCGTCTGGGCGAGCGCTTCCTGCAGCTGCCGCTGGAGGGAGTCGAGCGCGTGGAGATCGCCGAGCTGGAGGCCGCCGCGGCGTGAGAGCCGACGGCCGGCGCACCGACGAGCTTAGGCCGCTCGAGCTCCAGGTCGACTACCTCGAGCAGCCGCAGGGGTCGGCGCTGATCTCTCTCGGGCGCACGCGGGTCCTCTGCACCGCGTCGATCGAGGAGGGAGTGCCGCGTTGGCTGAAAGGTTCGGGGCGCGGCTGGATGACCGCCGAGTACGGCCTCCTGCCGGCCTCGACGGGCGAGCGGACCGCGCGCGAGGCGAGCTCGGGCCGCCAGAAGGGACGCACAGTCGAGATCCAGCGGCTGATCGGCCGGTCGATGCGGGCGGTGACCGACCTCGAGGCGCTCGGCGAGCGGACGCTGTGGCTCGACTGTGACGTGCTTCAGGCGGACGGCGGCACTCGCTGCGCGGCGATCTCCGGCGCGTACGTCGCGGCGCGGCGCGCGCTCGACCGGCTGGGTCTCGGCCGCGCGCTGACGGACTCGGTTGCCGCTGTCTCGGTCGGGCTCGTCGACGGCGAGCCGCTGCTCGACCTCGACTATTCGGAGGACTCGCGTGCCGAGGTCGACGTGAACGTCGTCATGAGCGGCGACGGGCGGTTGATCGAGGTTCAGGCGACTGCGGAGGGCGCTCGCTTCTCGCGCGAGCAGCTCGACGACCTTTTCGACCTGGCCGCCGGCGGCATCGAGGAGATCCAGGTCGCGCAACGCGACGCGGCGGAGGCGCCGGTTGCCTGACCTCGGCTGGACCGAGATCCTGCTCCGCGTCGGGCTTGCCGCCGTGCTCGGCGGCGCCATCGGGTTCGAGCGAGAGCTGCGGGACCGGGAGGCCGGGCTGCGCACGCATCTCCTCGTCTCCGTCGGCGCCGCGCTCTTCACCCTTGTTTCGGCCTACGCGTGGACGGACTGGCGCTTCTCGACCGAGGAAGGTCTCGTCTTCGACCCGACGCGGATCGCGGCGCAGGTCGTCACCGGCATCGGCTTCCTCGGCGCCGGCGCGATCATCCGGCAGGGTCTCTCGGTTCGCGGGTTGACCACCGCTGCGACGCTCTGGGTCGTTGCGGCGATCGGGATGGCGACCGGCGCCGGCTACTACGCGGCGGCGGTGACCACGACCGGCCTCGTGCTCGTCAGCCTCTGGCCGCTTCGCATCGTGGCGCACCGCATCTCCGGGCGCTTTCGGCCGGAGGAGGGGCGCCTCGCGGTCGAGCTTCCCGCCGGAGCGAGCGCCGGGTCGCTGCTGGAGGCGGTCGAGGCGACGGGAGCCAGGGTGAGCTCGCTCGAGTTCGAGGAGGAGGGAGACTCCCGCCGGGTCGACATGCGGGTGCGGATCGAGCCTGGGTCCGCGGCGGCTCTCCTCGACGCGCTGATGCGGGCCGAAGACATCAAGGGCGCTCGCTGGAACCCCTAAGAGGCTCCAACATGGAGCCTCTAAAGCTTGCTTCGAAGAATCCGGGGAAGCTGCGCGAGCTCCGCCGTTCACTCGATTGGGAGCTCGAGGCGCTCGACGCCGACGACTATCCGCCGGAGCAGGGAGCGACGTACTATGAGAACGCGCGGGCGAAGGCCGAGTACGGGAGGTTGGTCGATCCCTCGTCGTGGATCCTCGGCGAGGACTCCGGCCTCGAGGTGGATGGTCTCGGCGGCGCGCCCGGGATCAAGTCCGCGCGCTTCGCGGGGGAGATGCACGTCGAGCGCCTGCTCAGCGAGCTCGATGGGATCGCGGGAGACGGACGGCGCGCCCGGTACGTCTGCGAGCTTGTCGCGCTGTCACCTGAGGGCGAGGAGATTCGTGGGACCGGAATCCTCGAAGGGCGAATCGCCAACGTGCCGCGGGGCTCTGAGGGCTTCGGCTTCGACCCGATCTTCGTCCCGGCCGGCGAGAAGCGGACGGTCGGCGAGCTCGGCGACGAGTGGAAGGCGGGGCATTCCCACCGGGCGAGGGCCGCGGAGGCCCTCAGGCGAGCCCTGGAACGCCTTCCCGGTCCTCGTAGCGCCCCCGGGCGCGCCACCAGTTGACCTCTGCACCGAACACGATCGCGTTCGCCATCACGTAGAGCCAGATCAGGAGGATCACCGGCGCGCCCAGCGCTCTCAGCGTGAGCGCCTCCTCGCGCTGTGACAGCGCGACGTACAGCGGTAGGGCCTGAAAGCTGACCTGGAGCAGAACGCTCGCGAGCACCGCGCCGGGCAGCACATCGCGGAACGACAGCTCTTCGTTCGTGAGGAGGTAGTAGATCGAGACCAGGAAGAGGAGCACGGCTGCAGTCGACACGACCAGCGAGAGGCCGTGCGCGGCCCAGCGGTTGGAGACGAACCCGGGCACGGCGTCATGAAGCACCTCGAAGCCGACGCTTCCGATCACGAGGCCGACGAACAGCGTCACGAGCGTCCCGAGCATCACGACGACGGCGATGCCCTTTCCGTGGAGGAACGACCGATTCGGTTTCCCGTAGACGATGTTGAACGCCGACTCGAGCACGCTGAAGAGCGACAGCGAGGTCCAGAGTAGGAAGACGCCGCCGATCACGCCGAGCGTTGCCGCGTTGTCCTGGATGTCATTGACCACGCGGACGATCTGCGAGATCGATGCCGACGGCAGGATGTTCTTCAGCTCGGTGACCAGGTAGGTCGACTCGTCCGCGCGGCCGAAGAGGCCGAGCAGGGCGAGGGTCAGGAAGACGAGCGGGACGAGCGACAGCAGTGCGAAGTACGCGATCATCGCGGCGAGGTGGGGGCCGCGGTCGGCGAAGAACTTGGCGAGCGGCTGGCGCATCGCCGCAGTATCTTCCCCGCCGATGGATGCAAACGACGCCTTGGCTCGTCTGCTCGAGGTCTCGGACGAGATTCGTGTCGCGGTCGTCTTCGAGCGCGGCGAGCCGATCGCTTCCACGCTGCCGGACGACGAAGCGTCGCGGATCGCGCAACTCGCGGACGCGATGCTCGCCTACGCGTCGACCTTGCGACAGCAGGTCGCGGTGACTCAGCTCCGGGCAATGACGCCCGAGGGTGACGTCTACGTCCTGCGCCGCGGCGAGCAGGGAGTCGTCGCGGTCGCGATGCCGGAATCACTCGCCGGCCTCGTGCAGCACGACCTTCGAGCCGTGCTCACGAGCCTGCCTCGGTCAAGGCGGAAGGCCGTTGCGACCGCGTAGCGCCGTCCTCCTGCTGCTGGGAGCCGCCGCAGCAATCAGCGTGCTGCGCCGACGGCGCCCGACAGAGTTCGTCGACGTCCAGTTCGAGGACGGCTCGGGCGTCCGGCTCGTCCGCGGCGTCGAGGCGGGCGACCTGCTCGACGACGCCGCTGCGATCCTGGACGCCGCCTAGGTGCCCCTCCAGGTGATGAACGCCTGCTTCTGGCCCGCGATCACGCGGCGCCAGAGCCCACCCTCCGCCTCACCAAGGTCTTCAGACCTTGGCTCGTTGGAGTGCGGTCTCTGGCTTGGTGCTCGCGACCCAGAAGTGAGGCGACATCACCTGAAGGAGCACCAATGACCACCGCAGAGCTTCTCGATGCCATCCGTGAGCACGCCTATCTCGAGGGGGACTTCGTTCTTCGGTCGGGCCGGCGGTCGCGCTACTACCTCGACAAGTACCGCTTCGAGACGAGGCCCGAGCTGCTCGAGGCGATCGCGGCCCGGCTTTCCGACCTCGTCGCCGAACACGAGCCCGAGGCAGAACGTCTGGCCGGCCCGGAGCTCGGCGCCGTCGCGCTCGCAGCGGCTGCTTCGCTAGCGTCGGGGTTGCCGTTCCTGATCGTCCGGAAGGAGGAGAAGGGCTACGGCACCGACAACCTGCTCGAGGGAGCCTTCGAGCCGGGCGAGCGAGTCTGTCTCGTCGAGGATGTCGTCACCTCGGGCGGCGCCGCCGTCGCTGCGATCCAGGCGCTTCGGAGGGCGGGACTCGAGTGCCGTACTGCCGTCTGCGTGGTCGACCGTGAGGAGGGTGGAGTCGATGAGCTCGCGCGCCACGGGGTCCGCCTGAGACCGTTATTTCGCGCAGGAGAGTTCGCATCTAGCGCGAAAAGTGCCGCAAAACCGCATGGTTGAGCCGAAACGGGATCGCTGTTAGGGTCCTATCCGGCACTGGTACGTCGTCGAGAGGAGATTCTTCGTGACCAAGCAGGAGTTCGTGGAGCGCGTTTCGTCGAAGAGCGGACTGAGCAGAAAGGATGCGTCGACGGCCGTAGACGCTTTCTTGGACTCGATCACCGAGTCGCTCCAGCGTGGTGAAGAGGTTGCCTTCACCGGCTTCGGCAAGTTCTCCTCGCAGCACCGCGCTGCGCGAATGGGAGTGAACCCCCGGAATCCGAGCGAGCGGGTGCATATCCCCGCTTCGCGCGTGCCGAAGTTCTCGGCCGGCAGCCAACTCAAGCAGGCCGTCAAGGGCGGCGGCGGAGGCTAAACCCCCTCCCGGGTCGAGAGTTTGCGAGGGCCGGGCAACCGGCCCTCGCTATTAGAGGCTTCAACACAATGAGCCTTGTGCCGCCAGGCCGCGCTGGGCGGCGCGAGCCCGCGTCCTCAGTCACGCCCATATGCCTGCATATGGGCGCTCCCTGCGTCCTTGGCTCGCACCACCCATCGCGCCCCGGCAACGAAGCACATCATGTTGAAGCCTCTCCGCCGGCTCGTACTCCTCCTCGCCGCTGCATGCCTGCTCGCGGGGTGCGGGGAGGAGGCGGCCGGCGAAGGCTCGGCCCAGCTCTGGATCACGCGCGACCGCGGCTCCGACGTCGTGCTGTCGACGTCGGTGCCCGCCGGGATCTCCGCGCTCGAGGCGCTCCGCCGCAAGGCCGAGGTTGAGACCAGGTACGGCGGCCGCTTCGTCCAGTCGATCGACGGGATCGAGGGAGACATCGCCGGGCAGCACGACTGGTTCTACTTCGTGAACGGCTACGAGGCGGACATCAGCGCCGCCGACTACGAGCTCCACGACGGCGACGTCCTCTGGTGGGACCACCGCTCGTGGGAAGGGGCGATGCGCCAGCCGGTCGTCGTCGGCGCTTTCCCGGAGCCGTTCCTGCACGGATGGGACGGGAAGCGGAGGCCGACGGTGATCGAGGGTGGGCCGGAAGCGCTCGAGGGGCGCCTCGCGAGCGCCATCGGTACCTCAATCGGGTACGACCAGGAAGCAAACCGGCTCCGGCTCGTTCCCGGGTCGGGCTTCAGCGCATCGCTCGCCGGCTCGCCCGGAGACCCCGTCGTCTTCACGCTCGGCCGCGAGACCGCCGAGCAGTTGCTCGCGGATCCGTCGGCCGTTCGCTACCGGTACTCGATTCCATGAGCCCCGTACCCGCAGTCGCGCTCCTCGCCGGTCTCGCCGCCGCCGCGCTCCTCGCTGACCGGACGATCTCGGTCGCGATCATCGCCGCCGGTCTCTTCGCGCTCTGCCTCCGCGCTCCACGAGGGCGCCGGTGGCCGTACCTGGTCGGAACGCTCGGGTCAGGCCTCGTCCTCTTCCTCCTCAGCCCGCTCGTCGCCCGGTACGGCGGCGTCGTCTACTGGGAGGGCCCCGAGG
>JBOHAU010000104.1:0-3468 GCA_050698015.1 Gaiellaceae bacterium | reverse complement strand
TGCGCGGCGAGCTGGCGATCGGCGCGGCGACGGGCCCCGGCGCCACCGTCGTGCCCCTGCTCCTCTGCGAGTTCCATCTCGCGAACCCGGACGTCCGGGTCGAGCTGACGATCTCCGACACGCAAACTGTCGTCGAGGCGGTCGCACGACGGGAGCTGGAGCTAGGCATCGTGGGCGCGACCCCACGCCACCGCTCTGTCGCCTACGAGCCGTTCTTCCGCGACGAGGTCGTGCTCGTGTGCCCACCCAAGCATCCCTTTGCCGGCAAGTCGATTGCGATCGGAGCCCTTAAAGACGAGACGCTGATCGTGATGCAGGAAGGGGCCGGCGTGAGGCAGGTGATCGAGGACGAGCTGCGGAAGCTCGGCACGCGATTGAAGGATCTGGACGTCCGTCTCGAGCTCGGGCTCCAGGAGTCCGTGAAGAGCGCGGTCGAGGCGGGCTACGGCGTCACGTTCATCTCGCGCGCGGCCGTCGAGGCGGAGCTGGCCGCCGGCAGGCTCGCGACAGCGCGCGTGCGTGGGTTGGAGCCGTCGCGTCAGATCTCGCTCGTCCGCGCAAGCGGCCGGGTCGGCACCCGCCTGTCGGAGGCGTTCGTCGACTTCGCTAGTACCCGCGTCTGATGGAGATTCGCTGGGGCCTCAACGAGCTGCCCGGCCTGCTCGCTGAGCTCGGAATCGCGCAGCCGTTCCTCGTAGCGAGCGACCGCTGGTCTCCCGATCGGCTTCCCGTCGAGGTCGCCGGAGTCTGGTCTGAGGTGCCGTCCGACCGGATCGACGATGCGGTGGAGGCCGCGAATGCCGGCGATGGGCTGCTCGCCCTCGGTGGGGGTAGTGCGATCGACCTCACGAAGGCGATCTCGGCCGGCTCGGGGCTGCCCATGGTCTCGCTTCCCACTACGTACTCGGGCTCGGAGTGGACAGACTTCTTCGGCGTGCGCGACAGCAACAGACGGATGCGGGGCGGCGGATCCGGAGCCACGTTGGCCGGCGTCGTCTACGAGCCCGAGTTGACGATTGGCCTCCCGCGCGAGGAGACGGTCGGCACCGCGCTGAACGCCCTCGCACACAGCGCGGAGGCGTTCTACGTCAAAGGCCGGAGCGGACGAGGTGACCGCCATGCGTTCACTGGTGCACGGCCGATCTCCTATGCGCTGCCGCTCGTCGTCGACGATCCGGGGAGTCGGTACGCGCGGACGCGGCTCCTGGAAGGCGCGATGCGCTCGGGAATGGCACTCGCGGAGGCCGGTATGGGGCTCGGCCACGCCATGGCCCAGGCCATCGGCGGTCGCTACGGCCTTCCGCACGGCGCGCTGAACGCCGTGACGCTTCCGCCGGCACTTCGCTTCAACGAGCCGGTAGCGGCCACAGAGATCGCACGCTTCGGCGAGGCGATGAGCACGGACGACCCGGTCGGCCGCGTCGAGGAGCTTGCCGGTCTGGGCGGCTTCGGGCGTCTGCGCGACCTGGGTGTCCCCGAGGACGAGCTCGGCGAGGTTGCCGAGGCGGCCGCGGCTAGGCCGGCGGCGCGGGCGAACCCGCGGCCGGCGACGGCGCCAGAAATCGAGGAGCTTCTGCGCTCGGTTTGGTAGGCAGCCGCACGGGCTGCTCGACCCGTCGCAGGTTCCGCACGTCGGCCACTGCGATCACGGTCATCGTGGCCAGAACGACGACGACGGCTGCTCCGATCAGCGTGTTCTCGACTCCGATCCAGTGTGCGATCGGTCCCATGAAGGCGACTCCGACCGGGATCAGCGCGAACGAGCCGAGCACGTCGTAGGAGCTGACACGCGAGAGCTTCTCCTCCGGAATGTGCTCCTGGAGGGTCGTCTCCCAGAAGACGCCGTACAGCTCGAGGCCGACCCCGGCGACGAGCGCGGACACGATGATCAGTGGGAGCGGCGCGGCCATTCCCAGCAGAGCCAGCAGCGGGGCCATCGTCAGGACGGCGAGCGTCGCGATGAGCAGAGGGCGCTCCGGCCGGTAGTGCAGCGCGACGACGCCGGCGAGGATCATCCCGACCGCCTCCGCCGCGAGGATCAGTCCCCAGGCCGAAGCGCCGCCCAGGGAGCGTTCCGCGACAAAGGGGCCGAGGACGAGGAAGGCTCCGATCGCGTAGGCGTTGATGAGCGCGAACTGGACGATCGTCACGCAGAGCCACGATCGAGAGCGGAACTCGCGCCAGCCCTCCGACAGGTCGCTCAGGAAGCGGCTGCGCTCGATCGGCGCCGGGCGATGAGTGCGGATCGACGCCACGAAGAAGGCGCCGACGGCGTAGGTGACGCCGTCGAGCGCCAGAGCCCAGCCCGGCCCGACCGCGGCGATGAGCAACCCGGCAGCAGCAACGCCGCCGATGCGCGTGAAGTTGCGAGAGAGGCCGAGGAGGGCGTTTGCCTGCTGGATCCGCGTCGGCGACACGACCTGCGGCAAGAGCCCGGTCGCGGCCGGCGAAAAGAACGCAGACGAGGCGCCGCGAAGCGCGCCGAGAGCGAGCAGGTGCCAGACCTCCGCGCGCCCCGTGAGCAGGAGCCCGGCGGCGGCGATCTGCGCACCTCCGCTGATCAGGTCGGCGCCGACCATCACGAAGTGCCTCGGCAGCCGGTCCGCCCACACGCCGCCCACGAGCAGAAAGACGATGTGGGCGAGCATGTACGCGGAGAGGACAATGCCGAGGTCGGCCGGCGAGCCCGTCAGGTGGATGACGGCGAAGGCGAGCGCGATCGGCGCGAACGAGCTCCCGAAGAGCGAGATCGTCCTGCCGGCAAAGAGCAGCCGAAAGTCGCGCTCCGCAAGCGGGCTTTCGCGCACGTACTCGGTCACGGCTCGGAGCCGGCGGCGGGCCGTCATCTTCCCTTCACTGACCCTGTGCGGATCCGAAGCCCCACGCTTCCCTCCGGTGGGGGAGTCCGAGCCGTCAGGAGCACTGGCCTTCGGCGGGCCGGCCGCCGGGTCCGCGCAGGTGGTACAGCTTCCCGCCCACCCAGGTGAGCTCGAGGCAGTAGCCCGCGGCGTCAGCGGCCGCCAGACGCACGCTGGAGCCCGCGTCCGTGCTCTGGGCGCCTTGATACGTGCCGGTGAGCTGGTGGGCACGCTCGATGGCCAAGCCGGCCTGCTGCAGCAAGGCTTCAGGCACCGGCTGCTTCGATTCGCCGCTAGGGGCGAAGCTCGGGCGCAGCGCAGTGGCCGCCCAGGCGAGCAGGACGAGCGTGATGAGCAGCCCTAACAACCGCAGCGCCATGGCTCGGATTTATCGGCCCGAGCGGTCCGGCGCTTGAGTAGGCATTAGCGTGCCTTATGGCTGAAATAACAAAATCATTGGTATAGTCGCGCCGTGCCGCCGGTTGCCCGATTCGACGTGCTCGTGGTTGGAAGCGGAGCCTCCGGCCTCGCCGCCGCCGTGTCCGCCGACCGGAGCGGCGCCCGGGTCGGTCTCGCGGCCAAGGATTCACTGCAGTCCTGCAACTCGGCC
>JBOHAU010000103.1:0-7174 GCA_050698015.1 Gaiellaceae bacterium | reverse complement strand
AGACGATCTGGGAGATACCCTCGGCGCCCATCGTCACGCCGTAGAGGATGTCCGCTGCCTCCATCGTCGTCTTCTGGTGCGTGATGACGATGAACTGGGCCTGATCGGCGTAGCGGCGCAGGAGGTCGACGACACGCCCGATGTTGGCGTCGTCGAGCGCCGCCTCGACCTCGTCGAGGAGATAGAACGGGCACGGCTTCGCGAGGAAGAGCGCGAACAGGAACGAGATCGCGCCGAGCGCCTTCTCGCCGCCGGAGAGCAGCGAGAGCCGCGTCACGCGCTTCCCGGCCGGCTGGAGCTCGACCTCGATGCCCGGAACGGCGTCTTCGTCCTCCCCCTCCTGCTCGCCGGTGAGACGCAAGCGGCCCTTGCCGCCCGGAAACAGGGTTTGCGCGACCTCCTGGAAATGGGCGCCCACCGCGTCGAAGGTCTCGGCGAACCGGCGGTCGACCGTCTGGTCGAGCTCGTCGCGGAGCTTCGCGAGCTCGCTGAGGCTCTGCTCCAGGTCCTCGCGCTGCGCGGTCAGGTCGGCGAGGTTCTCCTTCTCCCGCTCGTACTCCTCGGCGGCGAGCGGGTTGACCCGGCCGAGATCTTCCCGGCGGCGGCGCAGCCGCTCGACGCGATCGAGGAGCGCCTCGCGGTCGTCGCCCTCCGCCGGCTCGGACCCGGCCGCTTCGAGCCGACGCTCGGCCTCTCGGCGTTCAGCCTGCAAGCGGGCGAGGTCGACGTCGACCGCGCTCGTCCGGGACGCGACTTCAGCGGCCTCACGCCGGATCTCAGCCTCGGCCGCGCCCAGCTTCCGCAGGTCATCCGCGAGCTCGCCGGTGCGGGCGCTTCCGGCGTCGGCTCTCGCGCGCAGGGTCGGCTCGAAGCGGGCGGTCACCGCCTCTGCTGCGCCGAGCGCCGCCTCGAGCCGCTCGGCGAGTGCGATCAGCGGCCGGTAGCGAGTGTCGTCGACGACGGGCGTCGCCGTCGAATCGTCACGCTCGAGCTTCGCGACCTCGTCGGCGAGCGCCTTGCGCCGCGCCTCGAGCTCCAGCAACACCGCCTCCGCCGCTTCCCCGGCGAACCAGAGCTCTTTGCGCGCGGGGTCGAAGGCGATTCCGTCCCGCGTCACCGCGAGCTTGTCGGCGGAGAGGAGCTCGTGCTCCTCGACGATCGCGAAGTCCTCGAGCGGTCGCTCCCCGACCACGACCGTAAGACTGCCGAGACCGCGCCGACGCGCTTCCCGGACGAGGGCAAGCGCGGTGCGCTCGTCCGGGGCGATCACGGCAGCGCCTCGACCGCGCAGCGCGGCGGCGACGGCCCGTTCGTCGCCGGGCGTCACGTCCAACCCGGACAGGACGAGAGGATGACCGTCCTCGGCGAGGTCCCGGGCCGCTGGGGGGACGCCTTCGCGCTCGGCGAGCATGCGCTCGAGTGCACGCAGCCGTTCTCGCGCCTCCTCGCGCAGCCGTTGCCTGTTCAGGTCGAGGGCCAGACGAGGCGTTGCTGCTTCGGCCTTGAAGGAGTCGAGGAGCGCCGATGCGCTCTCGCGCCTGAGGACCACCCGCTCTGCGGCGCTCCGGAGCCGGTAGAGCGCTGCGGTCGCGCGCTCCCGCCCTCCGGCGGCGTCGGCGAGCTCTTCCTCGGCCCGGTTCCGCTCGGCCAGAAGATCGTTCAGCTTCGCGTCGCTCCGCTTCTTGGCGTGGACGGCGGCCGTGCGCCGCTCCTCCGCTGCGGCGACCTGCTCGTCGATCGCCGCGAGGTCCAGCGCGGCAATGGCGGCCTCCAGGCCCGCGATCTCGCGTCCCAGCTTCTCGGCGCGCTGGGCGGCTGTCGCCTGCAGCGCGAGGGGCCGCAGCCGTTTCTTCACCTCCGCTTCGACGTCGCGCGCGCGCTCGACGTCCTGCGCGACGCGGGCCAGCTTGAGCTCGGCCCGGTGACGTCGCCGCTTGAACTTGCCGAGGCCGGCGGCTTCCTCGACGAGCGCCCGTCGCTCCTCCGGCTTGGACGCGAGGATCTCTTCCACCTTGCCCTGGGAGATCACCGATCCGGCGGCGCCTCCGAGGCCGACGTCCGCGAGCAGCTCGACGAGATCCGTACGACGGACCGCCGCGCCGTTGATCAGGTACTGCCCCTCCCCGCCCCGGTGCAGGCGACGCATGATCGAGATCTCTGCGAACGGCAACTCCGCGAGTGCACCGTCCTCGTTGTCGAGCATGAGCTCGACCTGGCAGTGCTCGGCGGGCTTGCGGCCCCCCGAGCCCGCGTAGAGCACGTCGTCCGGCTTCTCGGCGCGCAGCTCGCTCGGGCTCATGCTCCCCGAAGCCCAAAGCATGGCATCGGCGACGTTCGACTTCCCCGACCCGTTCGGCCCAACGACCACGGCGACGCCCGGCTCGAGGCGAACCTCGACCGGATCAGGGAAGGACTTGAAGCCGCGGATGCGGATCGCGCGTAGATGCACGCGGCCCGAACGCTAGTAACTCAGGCGGATGGCGCTTTTCATAGACCCAGCAGGTGCTCGGAGCCTTCCTACGTCCCTCGGATCCTCTCGAGCGCCTGCTTGGCAGCTTCCTGCTCCGCGGCCTTCTTCGACGGGCCGACGCCAACGCCGGCCTGGTCGCCGTCGATGATCGCGGCCGAGGTGAACTTCCGGTCGTGCGGCGGCCCCTCGACGTTGAGCACGGAGTACGTCACCTGCTGCCCCATGGCGGCGAGCTGCTCCTGCAGCTCGGTCTTGAAGTCGACGTGCGTCGTGGCGGCGTACTCGATCCGGCCCGAGAAGGCGTCCACGGTCGGCTGCTCGATCTTCTCGAAGCCATGCTCGAGGAAGAGCGCGGCGAGGGCGGCTTCGAGCAGCGCTGCCAGAACGTTGCTGTTCCGGGAGAGCCGTTCGAGCTCGTCCTCGGGGACGACGCGCGCTCCCTTCTCAATCAGCCGGGGACCGAGGTCGAGCTCGCGGGCGACGACGGCGCAGCTCGCGCGGGAGACGACGTGCGAGCGGATCTTCGCCAGCCGGCCCTCGGTCAGATCCGGATAGCGCTCGTACAGCGCCCGCGCGACGGCGAGCTCGAGCACGCTGTCGCCGAGGAACTCGAGCCGCTCGTACGAGTCGGCCCGGTCCGACGCCCACGACGGATGCGTGAACGCGTTTTTGAGCAGCTCCGACGGCAGCCCGTCGATCAGGGCCGCTAGTCGAGCGGGTTCCCCCGTCCGGGCGCCGCTCGAGCTACTGGTGCGACGTGACGTAGTCGACAGCTTGCCCGACTGTCTGGATCTTCTGGGCGTCCTCGTCCGGGATCTTGATCCCGAACTGATCCTCGAGCTCCATGATCATCTCGACGAGATCGAGCGAATCCGCGTCGAGATCTTCCTGGAAGTTCGCCTCCTCGGTGATGTCCGCCTCTTCGACGCTCAGCCGCTCTGCCAGGACTTCCTTGATGCGCTCGAAGACTTCGTCGCGGGACGCTGCCATGTCACCTCGCTTGATGTGGGATTACGAGCGCGCCGATTCTACGGAACCGGGGCGCGGAGCGGCTCGACCTCGCGTCCGCGGTAGGTCTTGCAGTTCGGACAGACGCGGTGAGGCCGCTTCGGACGGTGGCAGACGGGACACTCATTCAGGCGCGGAGCCTCGAGCTTGTGCTGCGCCCGACGCTTGTCGCGGCGTGATTTCGACGTTTTTCGCTTGGGGACTGCCATCGCGGCTCGCCACTATAGCGACGGAACTTGCTGCTCAGGCGAAAACGTCCCGGCGTAGGCGTTCAGGGCCGGCTGGCCGCCGAGGTGTGCATAGAGGACGCGCAATCCCGGCTCGATTCGCCTCGAGTTGACGAGATCGATGAGAGCCGCCATCGATTTGCCTTCGTACACGGGATCGGTGAGCACGCCTTCGAGCCGGGCGCAGAGCCGGATCGCTTCGATCGTCTTCGTGTCGGGGATCCCGTAAGTCCCGGCGTGCCACTCGTCGAGCAGAACGATCTCTTCGTCGCTCAACTCCCGCTCGAGGCCGATCGACTCAGCCGTGCGGCGCGCGATGCGCGCGATCTGGCTCCACGTCTGATCGACCGTCGCCGACCCGTCGATGCCGAGGACCCGGCGAGGCCGTTCCTGGCCGGCGAAGCCGGCGATCATCCCCGCTTGGGTTGAGCCGGTGACCGAGCAGACGACGATGACGTCGAAGAAAACGTCGAGCTCCTGCTCCTGCGCTTCGACCTCCATCGCCCAGCGCGCAAAGCCATGTCCGCCGAGCGGATGGTCGGAAGCGCCCGCGGGGATCGCGTAGGGCTTGCCGCCCGCGGCCTCGACGTCCGCGATCGCCTGCTCCCAGCTCGGGCGGAGCCCGATGTCGAAACCGGCTGGGTCGAGCCGGACGTCAGCGCCCATGATCCGCGAAAGCAGGATGTTTCCAACCTTGTCGTAGACGACGTCGGGCCAGTCGACCCAGTACTCCTGGACGAGCACGCACGCCAGCCCCAGGTGCGCCGCGACCGCCGCTACCTGCCGCGTGTGGTTCGACTGGACGCCGCCGATCGAGACAAGCGTGTCGCACCCTTGCGCGAGTGCCTCGGCGACGAGGTACTCGAGCTTTCTGACCTTGTTGCCGCCATACGCGAGACCGGCGTTGCAGTCCTCCCGCTTCGCCCAGATCTCGACCTCGCCGCCGAGGTGCTCGCTCAGCCGCCTGAGTGGATGAACCGGCGACGGCCCGAAGAGAAGGTCGACCCGGTCGAAGTCTTCAAGGCTCACGATGGAGCCGGGACACTAGAGCCTCTCCTTCAGCTCCTCAAGTGCGGGCCTGCGTCTCGTGGATCAGCTCTTCGACCTCCGCACGCGAGAGGACGGTCTCGCTGTGTCCCTCGACGAAGAGCTCGGCGCCGAAGCCCAGTACCGCTTCGTGGAGGGGCAGCGCCCGCTCGGCCGTGAGCCCCCCGCTCGGAGCCTCGTAGAGGCAATCGCCGAGGAAGAGGACGCCGTCGGGCTCGACGTACATCACGCACGAGTCGGGCGCGTGATCGCCGCCGACGTGGCGAACTCGGACTGTGACGCCGCCGAGCTCCATGTCCAGGCCATTCTCGAAGACGACGTCCGCAGGCGCGATCTGCACATCGCGAGGCGACGGCAGCTCCTCTTTCACATGCCCGGCGTGGGCCGCGCTGGCCTCACCGCCGGCGACTCGCCGGTCGAGCGCCTCGTCGCTCCAATCCGCCGCGGCGAGCTCGTGCAGCGCCGCCGCGGTCAGGGAGTGCGCGATGACGATCGCACTCAGCTCGGCCGCGCCGAAGACGTGATCCCAGTGGGAATGGGTGAAGGCGACGAGGCTCGGCGGGTCGACGCCTTCGCCCGAGAGCCAGTCCAGGAACACGCGTGCGTGCGCCGCCGAGGATCCGGCATCGAGCCAGACCGTCCGGCGGTCGCCTGCGACGGCGCAGAGCGAAGGCCGGTCCGGCGACCCGGGCGGGTGCCAGTACACGTGCTCGGTGATCCGGGTGGGCCCGCTCAGAGCTTCTCTTTGAGCTCTTCGAGCGCCGCCCACCTGGGATCGAGTCGCTCGTCCTCGTGCTCGTGCGGGTTCTCGTTCAGGTCCTCCCCACACATCGGGCAGAGGCCGGCGCAGTCCGGACGGCAGAGGATCTGCTGCGGCAGCTCGAGCGCGATCGCGTCCCGCGCCCAGTCCGAGAGCCTGAGGTGGTTGTCCGCGACGTACGGCGTCTTCAGCTCGTCCGACTCGCCGGGACTGGTCGCCTGGTACTCGCGCGCGTGGATCGAGAGATCGAGGACCGCGTCTTTGAGACAGCGGTAGCAGGGTCCATGGAGACGAACGGGAAAGCGCAGCTCGAACGTCGTCCCGCTCGTGCCCCGGTTGATCGCAAGCCCAGCGGTGACATTCTCGGGCACGGGCAGGTAGCGCTGCCCGCCCAGGTCGTAGGGCGAGAGTGCGACCTCCTGCTCGTCCCGGTATTCCTCACCGGGCCGGAGCTTGGCCTGTCTCAGGTCGAACGTCGTCACGAACGGCCAGGGTAGCGCTGGCGCCGCTTCGGGTGATGTCGGCGGATCATCGCCCGGAGGGGCGCCTGGCCCATTGGTCAGCCGCGACCTTTTCGAAGAACTCGAGCGCCTTCTCCTCGGTCGGCACCGTGCGGATGTTCTCCTCGGCGAAGCGCTGCGCGATCGGCCATTCGAGCGTCTTGACGCGGTCGGCGAAGGCGTCCGCGTCGTACGGGGTCTGCCGGTGCTCGACCTCCGGCCCGAGGGCCAGCCAGTGAGCGCCGGGAGCACCGTACGCGAGGCCGACGCTGCCGGCGTTGACGACCCGCCACCCGTCGACGCGCCGGTCGAACTGCATGTGGGTGTGGCCGCAGACGACGACGTCGGCCTCGACGCCGGCGAGCATCTCCCGCAGCCATTCGTCGGGTGTCGTCTTCAGGATCATCTCCTCGTCGCTCCGCGGCGAGACGTGACAGAAGAGGACGTGGCCGACGCCCTCGACCTCCAGCTCGATCTGCTCGGGAAGCCCCTCGATGTACTCGCGATGTCGGTCGTCGAGCTGCCCGACGACCCACTCGTCGATCAGACCGCCCGACGGCCCGCTCAGCAGCTCGCGGTCCGCGTTGCCGCGGAGCACGAGCGCGTCGAGCGCCATGATCCGGTCGAGCGTGTCGGCCGGAAGTGGGCCCGCGGCCAGATCGCCGCCGAACACGAGCTGCGCGTCGCCCGCCTCCGCGAGTACGGCTTCGAGCGCGGGCAGGTTCCCGTGGACGTCGTAGAGCGCCGCGACGCGCCGTGGACTATTCGTACGGCTGGTCGTCGTTGGAGCTCTGTGCCGCCGCGACGCCTGCGACCACCGTCTCCTGCGAGCGCTCGTGGAGCCGCTCACGTCCGCGCTTGACGGCGCCGAGGAACTTGTCGAGGTTGACCTCGAGCGTGGAGAGGATGCTGTCGGCCCAGTCCTCCATCTCGAGCCGCGTCTCGCGGGCCTGCCGCCGCGACTCGTCGATGATCTCCTGCGCCTGGCGCTCGGCGAGCTTGACGATCTCGGTCTGCGACGCCTCGCGAGCGGCCTGCTCCCGCGCCTCGCCGAGGATCCGGTCGCACTCGCGCTTGGCCTCCGCCAGCATCTCCTGCCGCTCCTTGACGATCCAGCGGGCCTGCTTGATCTCCTCCGGGATCGTCGCGCGCATCTGATCGA
>JBOHAU010000102.1:0-38797 GCA_050698015.1 Gaiellaceae bacterium | reverse complement strand
CTCGTGGACGAGCATCCGCTGCTCGCCCGTCAGCTCGCGACCCGAGCGCATCAGCGCCCCGGCGAGCCGCCGGCGCTCCGGTTGCGGCACGGCGACGTCGCGGCCGGCGAGGGCGAGCTCGACCGCCTCCCGCTCGACCTCGAGCAGCTCGCGGGTCGTGAACCGCGCCGGCCGCCCCGGCATCCCGCCCTCCTCGACCAGCTCGACGCCGGTGATGCGGGAGAGCTCGTCCGCGACGGCAAGCACGTCGTCGACCTTCCCGCCCGCCGGCAACGAGCCGGCGACCGCCTGGACGAGCTCGGGCAGCGTGAACGTCGTCTGCCTCTCGGTGAGGCCCTCCCGGCCGAGCAAGCGAGCGCCGAGTTGCTCGCCCTCGGCGTGATCGCGAGCGAGCGACCGCTCGTAGACGAGCGCCTCGAGCTCACGGCGGCCGAGCCCGTGCTCGGCCGCCCGCGCCTTCCAGTCCTCGCGCAGCCGAGGCAGCTCGATCTGCTCCTTCGCTTCCCGGGTTGCGAGCGCCGCGACGCGGGAGGCGGCGAAGCCCTCGGTGCCTAGCGCCTCCATGTGCTCGAGCAGCGACTGGCGGCGGGTCGAGAAGGCGCGGATGGCCTCCTCTGGCACGCCGACGATCTCGGCCATGCCTTTCACCGGCTGCGTCCACTCCAGTCCGAGCCGCAGGGTGAGCTCGTGACGGAGCTGCGCCTCGTAGAGATAACCGGCGGCGAGCCGGTAGGTCTTGAGCATCGCCTGGCCGTCGAGCCCCCGCCACTCGCCGTCCTGGGTGCGGGTCATGTTGGCGACGACGACGTGCGTATGCAGATGCGGGTCCTGCGCCCGCGAGGTGCGGTGCCGGAACGCCGCCGCCACGAACCCGCCGCCATGCTCGCGGACGTGGCCGCCCTTGCCGCGACGCACGACGCACGCCTCCCGCTCCAGGTAGCCGAGCGCCGCCTGCCACGAGGCCGCGTGCGCCTCCGAGATCTCCCGCCGTACTTGCTCGTCGTCGGTGAGCGCGTGCAGCAGGCTGACGCTCTTCGGGCACGAGAAGACGAGGTCGTAGCCGCTGACGGGCTTGAGCTGCTGCGGCTCCTCGCGCCACTCGCCGGTCTCGACGAGGAGCGTGCGCTTGGTGATCGTTCGCTCCCGCACCGGCGCGCGCAGCCGCTCGGCGTTCGCCGGGTTGACGCCGCGCAGCAGCGTCCCTAGATCGTCGTCGCCGACGACGCCGACCAAGCCGAGCCCGACCGATGCGCTGCCGGCCCAGGTCCCCGGCGACTCGCCCCGACCCGCGTAGTAGTCGTCCAAGCCGCGAGCGACCTCCTGCTCGTAGTAGGCCTCCTGGCCCAGCGTGAGCTTTGCCACGCTCAACATCCCGACGCCTCTCCACCGGAGGAAGGCGCCGAGACGCAGATGCACCCAAGGTGCACCACGCGTTGACCGTTTGCGAAACGCGCAACGCTTTCATCCCACACTGTCCCCGCAGGAGGTGCGCAGAACGCCGCAACGCGGGACACGACGCGCCGCAGCTGGCGGCGAAGAAATCCCTGCCCAGAGCGAGATTTAGTGAAAAGGCGGGCGGACCCGCAGAACGGCAGGATGCGACTTACAAGCAGGGGGTCGCTGGTTCGAGCCCGGCACCGCCCATCGCGTGGTTGAGCCTCTCGGGGTCCTGGGACTGCTTCTGGGACGACGCCGTGAGCACTCGTGTGAGCACTAACGGTGCTCGACGGCGATCACCGATGCCGGTCACGGCCAATCACGAGAGAGATCAGCAGCGAGCCTTAAGGACCTAACTTCGAAGAGGAGATATCCCACGAGTGCGAACGCAAGCGCCCCAAACGCCGCAAGAAGGATCTCCCGCCATGCGTCGGCCCGCGCGGTGAGAAAGAACATGGGTACGAAAACGCCGGCCGAGACAAGCCCGCCCAGGATGAGGATTAGAACGTAGACACGTCTGGTACGAGTGATGTACGGAACCGCTCGAATGCCGGACAGAGGCTTTCATACTGACCCGCTACTGACTGCCAATTGGACTGAATCCACGACCGCTTGCTCAGATACCGCACGGTCGCCCAGTACCACCGGACGTCTTCGTTCTGGATCGAGATGTCGGGTTCTTCGACGAGCCACTCAGCGTCCGGCGTTGGTTCGATCCGCCGCCGCTTCCGCAGCCCTTCGGCGATCCCCTCTTTGTTCCACCTCGCAAGTGAATCCCGATAGTCGATAGCCAGCGGAATCAGGGTTTCCAGCGCCGCGACATCGTTGACACGGCCGTCGGTCACGTGCCGTCCCCCGCTCGCCCAGTACCCCTCGCTAGTGCTCAGAAGTTCAAGTGACGCGGGGTTGCCTGGATCGAGACTCGCTTTTCCCTCCTCCTTCTGCGCCTCGATACGCGACAACACGCTGGTAAGCGACTCGACCACTTTGGCCGCGTGCAACCTGCGCTGCTCAATGCTGTTCGTGACGCCCTCGTACTGGCTCATGATTCGGCTTCGCGCCTCGGCGATCTCCCGCTGGCGATCCAGAAGCCGCGAGACGAGATAACCGCCTGTAAGACCTACGAGCGCCGCTGTCGACTGGGCCAACGTCGAGTAGAACCAATTTGGATCGGGCATCGGCCGCGTGCCGGCGAGCATAAACACGCTCGCGGCCGTCGCAGAAGCGACCGCAACATCAGGGAGTGATGCGGGCAAACCCCGCGCGATAGGCTCAACCCCAGCCGTCCGGTTCCCAGCCGATCAATGAGAGAGGAACCGATGGCGGCATTCACCTTCAAGCTCGAGCACGAGGACGGCACGTCGGCCGATCCGCCGATGCTCAAGGCTGCGCTGTCTCATTGGCGAGCTGGCGACACGATCCACTTGGGGCGGGACAGAACACTCCGAGTCATCGCCACCCGACTTGACGAAGGATCTGGCGGTGACCCCGTTTCTGTCCTCGTAGTCGAACGGGCCTAGTGGGTCGAGCCGGGAGCAGGGACCCGCCCACCGATCGTGCCGCGCGGGGGTGCCCTGGCCCTGGGGTGGGATTGGGACGAGCAGTAGTCCCGGCAAGCGACGTCGAGCTTGACGCACGCTTGACGCGCCAGCGGCGAACCCGCATAGATTCTTTCAATCTAGGGTGGCCACTTCATCCCAGGTGACGTGGCCCTCTCGCACCCGAACCTCTCTCCCCTCTCTCGGGCGAGAACGCGCACAGGTGGGAGGCACTTGAATGTACGGGGCGGGCCCTCGGGCTTAGAAGGCTGGGAGCAGGGGCTGCGTCCGCCCTTTCAGCGGTGTCGGAGACCGCCCCGACCGGGCTCACTCTTCTCTCGCACGCGCGGTACGCGTGAGGGCAGGAGTTATGTGCCCGCCGGCCTTGTAGCGGATCCAATCCGTTGACATACCTCGAAGCGCCTGCAACCATCGGACGACCGTCGTTCGCCGGTCTCGGACCGGCTCCAAGGGAAGGGAGGTCAGCATGGGATCCACGAACTCGATCTCGGTGTACTTCTGCTGGCCTCTCCCGACGGCGTAGGCCAGAAGCTCACCGACTCCCACCGGCCCAGGCGGACCGCGCCCCGATGGCGCACACCTGAGGCCAGCGGGCGCACTGCTTTAGAACCCCGGCGAGCCCAAGCGGACCCAACAGAAGGGAGCAACCTTGCTCGACCCGTCGGTCACCTATCCGGCAACTCGACAGGCAAACCACGCGATATTCGAGAGGAGGGAGCACAATGCTGCACTACGAAGAGCATCGACTGGCGTGCCATGACCGCCTGCAGCGGCTGCGGCGCGAAGCTGACGAGAAGCATCAAGCGCTGCAGTTGCGTGGACAGCGGCAACGACGCCGGCGGCGGTTGGCACTCGCGGCCGGGCTCGACCGGCTGTTGAGCGCTCGTCGGCAGGCGGCCGGACGCGGCGCAGGCGCGTAAATGCCGATGCCGTACCGGACCGAACGTTGGCTTCGTGTCTGGGGCTCGGCGAAATGATGATCCGTCAGCTCCAGGCACGCGGCCTCCTAGTCAGCTCAATCCACCCAAGACGGAGGCAGCCCCCAGGGAACTCCGCCTTAACGCGTGTCTCATTCCTGTGAGGACGCGACACGTCTGAAACGACTGAGGGCCCCATCCGCCGGGCCTTGCGCGAGCAAGCGTTACCTGCTTCTGCGCGTGCGGGCTAAAGGCGGCCGCCGCCGAGACGACCAGCGGCGCATCGATGAAGACGAGGGTGTCACGCTCGGCCCGCTCGACCACTCAGTCGACGGTGGGCGCAACGCCGACCGCCCAACCAGCATCCCGGATGCGCCCAGACGGCTCGAGGACGAGGCCAGTCTCGTTCACGTCGCCCCAGGCCGCGTCAATGCCGACGAAGATCACGCAGGACCATCCCCAAACAGAAGGGCCGCGGCCCACAGGATCAAATGATCCGGTCTCGTTTGGCCGGGATCGGGGCCCCGCGTGACGAGCGACGTCGAGGGGGTGCCGGGGGGTGGGGGCGGGGGGTGGTGTGGTCGGTGTGCGTCCGGTGTGATCTTGAGGGCCTAGGAGCGGCGGGATGCCCCTGCTTTCAAGGGATCGCTGTTTCCAGCCTGGAAGCGGGGCATGCTCACCGGGGGGCGGGCGCTCCCTCTCTCTCGCGCGAACGCGGGCGCGGGGGAGAGACGCGGAGTTGTGGGGCGGGGCGGGGGGCGTGCAGGGACCCGAGCGGCGGACGCCGATGTGGGGGGTACCCCGTCCGGCCGGTCGCCTCGAGGTTGCCGCCAAAACTGATGTGACGGGCGAATTCCTTTAAGCAAGATGTGCTCGACGGCCTCCCGACACGAGAGGCACCTATCGACCAGCTCCACCGAGAGGTCCCGATGGAGCTGGTCGATGATGACTTCCGCCGGCGGCTCCTGGTCGGAGACCCGGAAGCGCGACGTTCGATCAAGCAGTGTCTGCGACGGCGTAAATCAGGTTCCTCGCCTGCTGGGCGATCGAGAGTCGCCACGCGTCGAAGGTTGCGTCACTGGGGATGTAGTCGGTTTCGAAGTGCTGCATGCCGGGCGTGTGAATGTGTCCGGCAGGGATGCTGAGGCCCATTCGGTCGCGTAGCAACGTATTCCGATAGGCGCTCTCGTTCGAGAGGTAGTTTCCGCCGCCACCGCTGTAGGAGCACGATCCGGGATCAGGCGGAATCGGCGGGGTCGGCGGGGGGTACACGATTGGCGGAGGACTGTTGCGAGTTATCCGCGTTGTTGACGTGCAGTCCGGGAACTCGGTGTAGTTGGTGTGCCAGACGACGCCGAAGGCGACGGAAGTGTCCGGCCACTCGTCACCGGGAGGCCGAGGAACCCCGGCGCCCGTGTTGGCTGCGATCATCTCCGCGATCGGGAGGCTGGCCGTCGTCCACTGCGGAGGATTGTGCAGGTCGAAGGTAGACGGGCCACCCCAACGCTCGACCACGATGCTGTTGCAGCCGGGATTGTTGATCGCAAGCTGCGGTACGCCGCCGATCTGCGGGCACGGCCTGAACAGGTCGTTACCGAGTGTTACGCCGTGATAGCGCGCGTTCCACTGCTCGAGGTTGAACACGGACCCTCCCGCCTGGCTTACCGTGAGGGAGGCGTCAACCTGTCGCCGTCCGGGAAGCATGAATGGACCGACGGTGTCTTCCAGGTATCCGTCCTCGAACTCGGTGAAATTGACAGTCAGGGTGTATGCCTGGATGAACACGACCTTGTGGTCAGCAGACTTGTACTTCGTGTCATCGATAGAGAGTGCAGTGGCGCCCGACGGGTTGCCGTGCCGGATGTTGTTCCCGGCGGCGCCCGGGGCGGTACCGTCCGGGCCGCCGTCGAGCGTGTACGGATCGAACCCGCTCATGATGACCCGCTTGACGCCCTTGCCGGCCGGGAAGTCGATGTCGAACATTCCGCGCGACGCCCGGTCGAAGGTCGTGATCAACGCGAGGCGATCGCCCACGAACAGGTCGAACCCCGGCGTCCACTGGCGCAGCGCTGCGGTTGCCTGGAGACGAGTCCAGTAGAGCGGTCGGTCGTCGCTGTAGGGGAGATCACCGTCGACCCGCCCGCGCTGCTGAGCGCGGTTCACAGCCATCTGCCAGAGCTGCTCGCCGCTTCGCATGACGAGCTTCTCGGCGGCTTTCAGAGTGCGTGCCTTGCAAAGCTCCTTGGCAAAGGAAGGTCCGAAATCCTCGAACCCGGCGCCCTCGATCATCTGCACGGCGAAGGGGCTCGACTGGAGAACGGCCGGGTTGTCGTTGTCCGGAAGAGTGAAGCTCAAGCGGTTCTCCTCGACCGATAACGCCACGCTCGGATCTAGGCACGGTGCGCTGAGGACCGCCTCGGCCTCGGCGGCGGTGACACTCTGGGCCCCCGACGCCGTGACTGTTAGGGTCGAAGAGGTGGCAGCCGAGAGCACTAGCACGGCGAGCACCCCGACTGCTGCAAAGGCCCTGTGTCTGCGTCGATTCCTCATGTTGGAATCCCTCCTGGTCGTTTCTTCCACATCAGCTGGGGTGCAGCACACGTCGCCGGGCGATCGCCCGAGACCTTGACGTTGTGCCTGGCGCCATCAGCACGGCTACGTAGTTGGCCGCGCTCGCGATCCATCGGAAAGACCATGGATGCACTCTGTCACGCGCATTGACCTAGCGCCTGCCCCCTTCGGCGCGGGAGCATACCATGTATACACCACGCCCACCGACCGTACCCGGGTGCTCGACAATCGTTGGTTAGGCGAGCTCGCGAACGCGACGCTCTCAGCTTGACGCCTGGGGTGTTGCAGGTGTATACAAGCGGCCTGGCACTGCTCCGACCGGAGGGGGCGACGATGAGAAAGGCCAGCCACACGGCGTGGGCACGAATCGTTTTGGTCTGCGGCGTCATCCTGCTCACCCTGACCGCCGTCACGAGTGCGGCTCCGCAGGGGAAACAGTCGCAAGCACTCGGGGTGATCAAGATCGGCGTTCTTTTCCCATTGACGGGAAGTAACGCGAGCGCCGGCCAAGACGCGCTCCACGGCGCGCAGCTCGCGGCGTCGGTACTGAACGGGGGCCATCCGGCAATCAGGCTGCCGAAGCTGACCGTCGGCAAGATCGCCCTTGAGATATCGGATACGCAGGGGAACCCGCAGGTCGGGTCATCGGAGGTCGATCGGCTCGTTCGGGACAAGGATGTCGCGGCTGTCCTGGGCGCGTATCAGTCGGCGGTGACCCTGACTGGGAGCCAGCGCGCGGAACTGCTCGAGGTGCCGTTCATGAACGGCTCTTCCTCCTCGACGGCGCTCACACAGCGCGGGCTGAAGTGGTTCTTCCGCACCGGCCCATCGGACCTCAGCTTCACCGAGACGTACTTTGCGTGGCTGAACTCGATCAAGAAGAAGCATCCGGTCAAGCGCGCCGCCATTTTCCACACCAACGACCAGTTCGGGAACGACGGGGCCAAGGTAATCAAGTACCTGGCCGGGAAGAACAAGGTGAACATCGTCGCCGACATCTCCTTCCAGTCGGCTGGCACCGATCTCAGCTCGCAGGTGCAGCGTTTGCGCTCGGCCAGGCCCCAGGCTGTCTTCGTGCTCATGTTCACGCCGGACGCAATCCTGTTCCATAAGACGCTCGCCCAGCTCGGCTACACGCCACCGATCATCCTCGCCTACGGCTCCGGGTACGCGGATCCGCAATTCGTCAAGTCGCTCGGCAAGCTCGCGGACTACTCCGTGACGCGGGCGGCGTGGGCGCTCGAAATCGCGCGCAAGAATCTGGTCGCGAGGCGTGTCGCGGACGCGTTCCAGAAGCGCTTCGGCCAGGCGATGACGGAGAACTCGGCGCGTGAGTTCACGGCCATGATGACGCTCGGTCAAGCGATTCAGCGCGCTAACTCGACCGACGCGGGGAAGATCCGTTCCGCCCTGTCCTCCTTCCGTGGTAAGCGGATGGTCACGAGGACGATCATGCCCTGGAAGGGCGTCAGTTTTAACAAGAACGGCCAGAATGTCCTCGCCGCGGGCGTAATCGAGCAGATCGTGAAAGGCAAGTACAGGGTGATCTGGCCGAGGCAGGCGGCGACAGCGCAGGTCGTCTGGCCGATGCCGCCGCTGGACAAGCGCGGGTAGCCAGCCTCCTCGGCGGGGGAGGTTGAGTCGTGCAGGAGCTCGCTCAGGCAGTCGTCAGCGGGCTCCTGATCGGTGCCATCTACGCGCTGGTCGCGGTCGGCCTGACGCTCATCTTCGGGGTGATGGACATCGTGAACTTCGCCCACGGGGACTTCCTGATGGTGGGGATGTACATCACATTCTTCGTCTGGTCCGGATGGGGGCTCGACCCGCTCGTTTCGTTGCCGTTCGCCGCGATCGGGATCGCGCTGCTCGGGATGATCGTCTACCTCACAACGATCAAGCGCGTGCTGCGAGGCCCTCCGCTGGCCCAGATCGTGGTCACCTTCGGCGTGCTCGTCCTGCTGCGTGGGCTCGCCCAGCTTCTCTTCACGAGCAACCACCGGGGGATCACGGACGCGCTCGCCGCCGACTACCGGCTGGTCATCCACGACGTCGTCGTCGGTGGGCCGCAATTAGCCGCCGCTCTCGGCGCGATCCTCTGCACCGGCGCTCTCTGGTGGTTCATCACCCGGACCGAGACCGGAGCCGCGATCGCCGCCGTTGCGCAGGACCCTGAGGCAGCGCGTCTGATGGGTATCGACCCGAACCGGATCCATCTGCTTGCGTGGGCGCTGAGCGGTGCGAGCGTTGGCATCGCCGGCGGGCTCCTGATGAACTTCTTCACCGTCAGCCCGACCGCCGGCGCCGAGTTCGGACTTGTTGCATTCGTGGTCGTCTCGCTCGGCGGCTTCGGCTCGCTCAGCGGAGCATTCGTCGCCGGCCTCCTCGTGGGCGTGGTTCAGGACGTCGTCGGGCTCTACCAACCCGCATACGGGTTCGCGGCGATTTTCTTCATCTACCTTGTCGTGGTCCAAATCCGGCCGCGCGGACTTTTTGGCCTCCGCTAAGGGCTATAACTCGGTCGTCGCAGCGGGCCGCGAGGTGCGAGTGCTCACGGCCGCCCGCCGCGCGCTGCCCGTCGCGCTCGTCGGAGCGGCGCTGGTCCTCTACCCGTTCGTCGTCGAAAGCCCGTTCTGGCAGAACCTTGCCGTCCTCGCCCTGATCTACGCGAGCGCCGCCGCGGCCTGGAACCTCCTGGGCGGCTTCATGGGCCAGGTGTCGTTTGGGCACTCGATCTTCTTCGGGATCGGCGCCTACAGCACCGGGTTTCTCCTCATCCGCCACGACGTCGTCCCGTGGCTCGGCATCGCTGTCGGCATGGCCCTCTCGATCGGCGCCGCGCTCGTGATCGGCTTCCCGGTGTTCCGCCTCCGCAGCCACTACTTCTCGATCGCCACGATCGCCCTGCAGCAGGCGATCTTCATCGTCGTCGTCAACTCGGAGTCCCTCGGCCAGGCGACCGGGCTCGAGCTGCCGATCAAGCCCGAGTCGCTCGTCAACCTCCGCTTCTCGATCCGCGATCTCGTCGGCTACCACCTTGTCGCCCTCGGCTTCTTCGCGGTCACGACCGTTGCCGTTTGGCTTTACATGCAGGGGCGAACTGGCGCGTATGCGCGCGCGATCCGCGACGACGAGGAGGTCGCGCGCGCGATGGGCGTCCCCGTCCGGCGGCACAAGCTGTACGCGATCTCGCTGTCGGCTGCCCTTACCGCCATGGCCGGCGGTCTCTACGCGATGTACTCGCTCTTCGTCGACCCCAACGTCGTGCTCTCGCTCTGGCTGTCGATCACGATCGTCATCATCGCGGTACTCGGGGGCGCGGGAACGTTCTGGGGGCCGCTCGTCGGCGCCTTTGCGCTCCTGGCCATTCAAGAGGAGGCGCGAGTGCGTTTCTCCGGCGGTGGACGCGCGCTCGACTTCGTCATCGCCGGGGCGCTGATCGTCGCGCTCGCGACCTTCGAGCCGAAGGGTCTCGTCGGCATCGCTGGGCGGATTCGGCGCTGGGTCGGACGGGTGGCGCAATGAGCCTGCTCGAGGTCGAACGGCTCACCCGAAGGTTCGGCGGCCTCGCTGCAGTCGCCGAGGTGAGCTTCGCCGTTGATGAGGGCGAGATCGTCGGTCTGATCGGGCCGAACGGTGCTGGCAAGACCACCCTCTTCGCCGTCCTTGCGGGCGCGCTGCCACCGAGCAGCGGCCGCATCCGCTTCGACGGCCGCAACGTCACGGGCTGGGCCTCCGACAAGGCCGCCCGCGCGGGCGTCGCCCGCACCTACCAGATCGTGCGCATGTTCCGCTCGATGACGACGTTCGAGAACGTTCTCGTCGGCGCCTACCTGCGAAGCGCCTCGCCCCGTGCGGCTCGGATGGGCGCGATGGCGGTGCTCGAGCGCGTGGGACTTGTGCACGTGGCGCACGAGCCGGCGGTCAATCTCCCCCTCGCCCTCAGGCGCCGGCTCGAGCTCGCGCGGGCGCTTGCGACGGCGCCGCGTCTGCTTCTCCTCGACGAGGTGATGTCCGGGCTGACGCCGGTTGAGGCGGCACAAGCGGTCGAGCTGGTACGGAGCCTGAATGCCGACGGGCTGACGGTCATCCTCGTCGAACACGTGATGGAGGTGGTGATGCCGCTGTCCGCGCGCGTCGTCGTTCTCGACCACGGGGCGAAGATCGCCGAGGGCCCGCCCGCAGCCGTCTCGCGTGACGTGGCCGTGATCGAGGCCTACCTCGGCGAGCCGCTCGAGGATAAGCCCCGAGCCGGGAGCGGAGCCGGCTGATGCCACTGCTCGAGGTCGAGAACGTCACCGTCGACTACGACGGGGTGATCGCTCTTCGGGAGGTGAGCCTGAGCGTCGAGCAGGGCAGCATCGTCGCGCTCGTCGGTAGCAACGGCGCAGGCAAGTCAACGCTCCTCTCAACGGTCGTCGGTCTGAAGCGGCCAGCGCGGGGGCGAGTGCTGTTCGAAGGTCGCGAGATCACCGGGCTCCCGGCCCACCGGGTCGCCCGGCTCGGCGTCGCCCTTGTGCCAGAGGGGAGACGGCTCTTCCCCGGCCTTTCCGTGTGGCGCAACCTCCTTCTTGGCGCCTACCGCCGTCACGACAACGGCACCCGGGCCGAGACACTCGAGGTCGTGCGCGAGCTCTTTCCGGTACTCGAAGGGCGCCGCGACCAGCAGGCAGCGACACTGTCGGGCGGAGAGCAGCAGATGCTCGCGATCGGCCGTGCGCTCATGTCGCGCCCGCGGCTCCTCCTCCTCGACGAGCCCTCGCTCGGGATCGCCCCGCAGCTCGTCGTTCGGATCTTCGACTCCTTGAAGGAGATCAACCAGCAGGGGATCACGATCCTCCTCGTCGAGCAGCGGCTCCAGCAGGCGCTTCGCCTCGCGAGCCGCGGCTACGTGCTCCAGACAGGGCAAGTCGCCCTCGCAGGACCGAGCACCGACCTGCTCGAAAGCGACGAGGTCCGCCAAGCGTACCTGGGTCTCTAAGGATGGACCTCAACCCAAAATGAGCCAGGTCGCTGCAACTGACAACCAGGTCGTCGGCGTCGACATCGGGGGAACGTTCATTGACTATGTCGTGGTCGACGGAAGCGGCCGCCTGTCGACTTCCAAGCACCTGTCCGACCCGGCGGGGCTGGCGGAGGCGTTCCTTGAGGGTCTGGCAGCTGCAGCTCCCAACGGGACCGGACGGCTCGTGCACGGGACAACGGTGGCAACCAATGCCCTGCTCGAGCGGAGGGGGGCGAAGACGGGGCTCCTCGCGACTGAAGGCTTCGCCGACGTGCTCGCAATCGGTCGGCAGAACCGGCCTGCGCTGTACGCGCTCCATGGAGAGCGCCTTCCCCCGCTCGTTCCGGGGGAGCTGCGGCTCGAGGCGGCCGAGCGCGTGTCCGCCTCCGGGCAGGTGCTGACTGACCTCGACGAAGGGTCGGTCGAGCGCGCCGCCGAAGCCTTTGCCGCCGGCGATGTGGAGGCAGTTGCGGTCAGCTTCCTCTTCTCGTACCTGAGGCCCGAGCACGAGCAGCGCGCCGGCGCCATCCTCCGCAGCCTGCTCGGCGACGTCCCGATCTATCTGTCGAGCGACGTCCTGCCGGAGTTCCGCGAGTACGAACGCTTCTCGACGACGGTGGCGACCGCGTACGTGGGACCGCTCGTCGAGCGCTACCTGCGCCAGGTTGGGCCGACCGTCACAGGCGAGTTCCAAGTCATGCAGTCGAACGGCGGCGTCCTCGACGCGGATGAGGCTGCCGGTCGCGCAGCTGGGCTGATCCTCTCTGGCCCGGCCGCAGGCGTCGTCGGCGCTTTCGAAGCGGCAGCGCGCGCCGGCTTCCGCGAGGTGCTCACCCTGGACATGGGCGGCACCTCGACCGATGTCTCGCTCTGCCCCGGCGAAATCCTGACCATGACGGAAGCCACCATCGCCGACGTTCCGATCCGCCTGCCGATGATCGACATCCACACCGTCGGCGCCGGCGGTGGCTCGATCGCCCGCCGCGACTCGGGCGGCGCGCTCCGCGTCGGCCCAGAGAGTGCGGGCGCCGATCCGGGGCCAGCCTGCTATGGACGAAGCCTGATCCCGACAGTGACCGATGCGAATGTCGTGCTCGGGCGCATCCCAGTCGACAGCTTCCTCGGTGGGCAGCTACCGCTCGATCGCACCCGCGCCGAAGCTGCGATCGGTGAGCTCGGCAGCAGCCTCGGCCTCGACCTCGAGACGACCGCGCTTGGCATCGTCAGCGTCGTCAACGCCTCGATGCAGCGTGCGATCCGGCGAGTGTCCGTCGAGCGCGGCTTCGACCCGCGTCGCTTCGTGCTCGTTGCCTTCGGCGGGGCCGGGCCTCTTCACGCCGCCGAGCTTGCCGAGGAGCTCGAGATCGCTCGCGTGCTCGTGCCGCGCTTCCCCGGAGTCGAGTCGGCGATGGGGATGGCCGCGGCGGACGAGATCCGCGACTTCTCGCGGACGGTGAAGGTTGAGCTTGCCGCCGGCGCGGATCTGGGCACGATCTCGGGCTTCTGGAGGCCTCTCGAGGAGCGGGCGGCCGTACTGGACGGCGCCCGACTCACTCGCACCGCCGACGTCCGCTACGTCGGCCAGTCGTACGAGCTCGAGGTTGCCGCCGACGACCTCAGCGATCTCCCCGCCGCGTTTGCGGCGGCGCACGAGCGTCTGTACGGGTTCGCCGAGCCGGCCCGGCGGATGGAGCTCGTCAACATCCGCCTGCGCGCGCGACGCGCGCGAGCCGCGCAGATCGGCGAGGCCGACGATGCGGGGCCAAGCGACACTCGCACAATTCCGATTCGCTTCGGCGACGGTTGGCTGGAGGCAGCGCAGATCGGCCGCGGCCGCATGCGTCCCGGCGACGAGGTCTGCGGGCCTTGCTTGATTAGCCAGCACGACTCCGCGACTCTCGTACCCCCTGGCTGGCTCGCCCGCCTCGGGGGCATCGGGGACCTGCTCCTCGAAAGGACCCAATGAAAAGGGCACTCGCCGTCGATCCGATCATGCAGGCGTTGTTCCGGCACCGCCTGGAATCGATCGCCGAGGAGATGGGAGAAGCGCTCGGACGCAGTGCGACCTCGCCGAACATCAAGGAGCGGCGCGACTTCTCCTGCGCGATCTTCGGCCCGCGCGGCGAGTTCGTCGCGCAGGCCGCGCACATCCCTGCCCACCTCGGGTCGATGCCGATGTCGGTGGCTGCGGCACTCGAGAAGTGCGAGCCCGCGCCCGGCGACGTCGTCCTGCTCAACGACCCCTTCGCGGGTGGCACTCATCTCCCGGATCTGACGATGGTGACCCCGGTCGACGCCGAAGACCGGATCGGCTTCGTGGCAACGAGAGCGCACCACCAGGACATCGGCGGCATGAGCCCGGGCTCGATGCCGCTCGCGGTCGAGACCTACCAGGAGGGCATCGCGATCCCGCCCGTCCGGATCATCCGCCGGGGCGAGTGGGACGAGGACCTGCTCGCGGTGATCGCCCGCAATGTCCGGGTACCGGAACAGTTTCGCGCCGACTTGCGCGCGCAGGCTGCGGCGAATGCGATCGGCGCCTCGCGCCTGCGAGTGCTCGACCAGCGCGAGGGGCGCTCCTTCACCGAGTCGGCCATGGCTGCGCTCATCGACTACTCGGAGCGAGTCATGCGCTCGGCCATCGCCGCGATTCCGGACGGGGCGTACCGCGCCGAGGACGTGCTCGAGAGCATGGCCGGCCCAGACGCGAGGATTCACATCCGCGTTGCCGTGCGCATCGAGGGAGATGAGGCGGTCGCCGACTTCTCGGGCACCGATCCGCAGGTCGCGGAACCCGTCAACGCCGTGCTTCCGATCACGGTGTCGGCCGTGCTCTATTGCTTCCTCTGCCTCCTCGACGACGAGGTCCCGGTCAACGCAGGCTGCTTCCGCCCGCTCCGAATCGACGCCGAGGAGGGAAGCGTCGTCAACGCGCTTCCGCCGGCCGCCGTCTCGGCCGGGAACGTCGAAACCTCGCAACGAATCGTCGACGTCGTGTTCCGCGCGCTCGCGCACGCCCTACCGGACCTCGTCCCGGCTGCAGGCCAGGGAACGATGAACAACGTTACGTTCGGAGGCTACGACCCCGGCCGAGACGTCTCCTTCGCGTACTACGAGACGCTCGGCGGGGGTATGGGCGCGAGCCCGCTCAGCGACGGCCTCTCCGGCGTGCACGTGGCGATGAGCAACACGCTCAACACGCCGGTCGAGGCGCTCGAGTCCGAGCTTCCGATCGAAATCAGGCACTACCGCCTCCGGAGGGGCTCGGGCGGCGCGGGGCGCCGGCGGGGCGGGGACGGGCTAGAGCGGAGCTACCGCTTCCTGGTGCCCGTCCGCGGCTCGGTCGTGAGCGAGCGACGCGCAGTTGCGCCGTGGGGGCTCCAAGGCGGGAGCCCGGGCAAGCCCGGCCGGAACGCGCTCAACGACGTCGAGTTGCCTGCCAAGGCAGAGTTCAGCGCTCAGGCGGGCGACGTACTCACGATCGAGACGCCGGGCGGTGGCGGCTTCGGGAAGGACGAAGGCTAGGCGCCCGAGGTTCTCGTGCAGGCTCCACGACGGCACCTCTGGCTGGCGCCTTCTCATTCGCAGCGGCCCACTCCATTGGGCGACGCTCCTCTCGGCCCCACAGCTCCAGCTCGGCGAGGACACCCTCCTGCGCCCCCTGGAGGTGCAACCCGATCAAGCCGCGAAGACGCTCCCCGTCGGCTGCGCGCAGCGCCTTGATCATCTCGCGATGCTCGCGAGAGACACGCCCGAGGTTGTGGAGAAGATGAACGTAGACACGGGAGTACGGCTCGACGATGCTCATCACCTGGAAGATGATCCGCCGCGTGTGCGGGCGGTCGACGACTGCGTACATCCGGCGATGGAACTCCGCGTTGATCGTCGACCATTCGCTCCGGTCGTTGGTCTGCTCCATCTCACGGACGAGATTCTCGAGCTCGCGGATGTCGGCGGGTGAGGCGGCGTCCACGATCGCCGGCCCGAGCGGCGGCTCGAGTGCCAGACGCAGGTCGTACAGCTCGGCGACGCCCTTCCGTGTCAGCTCGACTACCCGGGCGATCTGTCCCGGCGTCAGCACGACGAGTCCCTCCCCCGCCAATATCCGGAGCCCCTCGCGCACCGGGATCCTGCTGACGCCGAGGCTCTGGGCCAGCTGCTTCTGGTTCAGCGTCGCCCCGGGCTCGATCTCACGTCGCCTAATGCCCTGCCGAAGGAGGTCGGCGATCTGTGCGGGATCGAGTTCTTTCAATGTCTCTTTGTGATTGCGCTCAGCCCGGCGAGTCCGGGGCCAGCCGAACGTGTCGGCTTGTATTCACTGTATACGTGCAACCTGCCCTCAGCGGATGTGACGCTAGATGCTCTGCGCCCACGAGAAGTCGCAGCTGCAGGCGCTCGGCCGTCGGCACGCCTCGTTACCTCCGGCGCCGGGTCGTGCAGGGCCCCGGAGTAGGGCCCCGACGCGCAACCGCGGCGGCGGGGGTACCGGGGCCAATCCAGGGGTGGGGGTCGAGCGGAAACGGGCGCTCCGATTTCGAGGGCACCCGGGCCACGATCTTGCCCACACTCTCTCCGCGCTCCCGCCACCCCAGCATTGAAGGGGATGCCGCACCCTTTGACCCCCGCATCAATGAAATGGGCGGCTGCGGCGAACGGGGCAGGGCGGCGACCGGCTCCCGGCTGTCGCCTCCTTCACTGGCGGGGCGCGAACGGGAAGGAGGATGGGCTTAGAGGCTGGCGCGCGGCGGTGTCCTAGAGTCCTGCGCATGAGCTTCCGCGAGTGGACGAGCACGGCCGTCGGGCAGGCCGCGGCAGTCGGCTCTGTGCCGTCGGACACCCTCGACGAGCGGCAGCGAAAGTCGGCGCTCGTCCTCTCCTCGCTGCTGATCACGATTCTGTCCTTTATCTGGGTCGGGACGTATGCAGCGCTCGGGCTCTGGCGCTCGGCGCTCATCCCACTCGCCTACCAGGTCGCATCCCTGGTCGGGCTCGCTTTCTTCGCCAGGACGAAGCGCTACGCCGCCTATCGCGCGAGCCAGGTCGCAATGTTCCTCATTCTCCCGTTCCTCCTCCAGTGGAGCCTCGGGGGATTCGTGGAATCGGGCGCCGTCGCGCTCTGGGCGTTCGTCGCGCCCCTCGGCGCGCTCGTCTTCTACGGGCCCCGCCAGGCGATAGCCTGGTTCGGAGCCTTCCTCGCGCTGGTCGCCCTCTCCGCGGCCATCGACAGTGTCCTCCCGGAGCCCTCGGATGACATTCCGTCCGCGGTTGTTGTGGCGTTCTTCGCGCTGAACATCTTCGGCCCGTCGGTCACGACGTTCGCCCTACTCGAACACTTCGTCCGCTCTCGCGACCGTGCGCATCGGCTTCTGGCCGCGGAGCAGGAGCGGTCGGAGACCCTGCTTCTCAGCATCTTCCCGCACGCCATCGCCGAGCGGCTGAAGATCTCGCAGGACGTCATCGCGGAGCGCAGTGAGGAAGTCTCCGTCCTCTTCGCCGACATCACTGGCTTCACTCCCGTGGCGGAGCGACTCCCGGCGGAGGAGGTCGTGGTCCTCCTGGACGAGATCTTCTCGGCTTTCGACGAGCTGGTAGCGCGCCACGGCCTCGAGAAGATCAAGACGATCGGCGACGGCTACCTGGTCGCCGCCGGGATTCCAACGCCACGAGCCGACCACGCTGAGGCGGCCGCCCGCCTGGCGCTTGCCATGAGACAGGCGCTTGCCGATCTACCGATCGCGTCCGGCCTGAGCCTCCGTGTCGGCATCGACTCCGGGCCGGTGGTCGCCGGCGTCATGGGCCGGACCAAGTTCGGCTACGACCTCTGGGGGGACACGGTCAACACAGCGAGCAGGATGGAGTCTCACGCTCCGCCCGGCGCGATCCAGGTGACCGAGCGAACGTATCACCGGCTCGAAGACGGCTTCATCCTCGAGCGGCGCCCGGGAGTCGTCGTCAAGGGCAAGGGCGAGATGACGACCTATGTTCTGCTCGGGGAGCGACCCCAGCCCTCGGTCGCCGGGACGCGCTACGAGCCGGCGAGCTGCCGGTAACCGAATCCGAGCCCAGAGGGCCCGTAAGCTCCCACCGTTCCGGGGGATGGGGTACCAGGGGTGCCCTGCCCCTGGGATCGGGAGAAACCTCCATGCCCCAGAGGCGGTATTCTCGGCCGCCGGCCCGCCGCGGACGTTCGGAAACGTGAACTCGTCGTCGTGCTTTGCGAACGAGTCGTCGAACGTCCTGCGGCCGACGAAAGGTTGCCTAGACTGCTTATGTAAGCGCTTCGCTTGCGCAGGAGCGTCTAATCCGCCCGAGTTGCCGGTGCCCGCAGGTAGAGCAGCACGCTCGTCACGATTGTCCAGAGCGGGAAGGCCCAGACCACGCCAGCCCATCCGATCGGGATGATCGCGAGCAGAAGCGCGACCGCAAGACTCACCCAACCGAGCCAGACAGGGAGCACGCGCGTACGGAGCACGAGCAGTCCGAAGGCGACGAACATCGCAAGCAGCGTCAGTTCGGTGCCGACGAAGAACGCTTCGCCCATTGACTGGAGCGACTGTGCGGTGTCGGCGCTCAGATCGTCTTCCTCGACCGCGCCCTGCAGAGTGGGGGCAACCTGGAGGAGCAGGCAGAGAGCCGCCAGCATCCCGCTCCCGTAGATGATCGACGACAGGCGACCGACCCCGTCCTCGGCTGAGTAGAGGGCTGCGCGCAGGCTGCCGAGAAACCAGATGAAGAAGACGGCGCCGAAGGCGAAGATGACGCCGGCGGCGATTAGCGTGTTCGTGTCCTCCTGGAAGACGGCGAGTATCTCCTGCGGCGTGTCCTTGTCCGAATAATCGGTGCTCTCTTCGACGATGACACCGACGACCCAGAGTACGACGGCGACGATCCCTGTCAGCGGTGCGAACCGCTCCCAGCGGGCCCAGTTCATGCGGACCTCCTTGCTCGCAGTCTCGCGATCGTACGACGATGCGCCGGTGACGCGCAACCACTTGAGCCCGATCCCCGTCGAGCGTGGTGAGCCCCCCGGAGAGGACCCGGAACCACGAAAGCGCGCTCGGGGTGGCCCCTACCGCGGTGGGCTCGAGGTTGACGAAGAAGTTGAGCCGAGGGACGGACCCTTGAAGCAGGCGGCTCGAAAACAGACCACCTCTCCGAGGATGAGGCCGTCGACGGTATCGGCCATCGACGAGCACGTCGGGCAACCTGCCTCATAGCTCGGGCCGAACATGAAGTGGTAGACGAGAAGCTGGGAGCGACCTTCGAAGAGCTCCGGCAGTGTCCGCGTGCCCTCGTCGGTTGCGAACCGGTACTCCTTCTCGACCGGAACCCAGGGCAGCTCGCGGCGCTGGCGCGCGAGCTCGTCGCCCATCCGTGTGTGTTCCTTCTCACGTTGCAAGAGTTCTTCACGAGACGCCTGCCATTCCTCGCGGCTGCCGATCTTGTGATTCGTCATCGCGGCTGCCTCCTCTTCGTCCGACCCTTGTTCGTAAGACTGCCCGCAGGCGCGGCGCTACGCAGTCGGCTGAGCCACTCCCCGCTCGATGCTGCGACCCTCGCGCGTATCCCTCGAAAGTGGGGTGCAGGCGGCCCGCGAAAGAGCCGACGACTCAGTCAGCCCCGGCGGATTGGCCGCAGATCCGTCCGGGGCTTTGCTTTGGTCCCGTCCCCCGTCCAGTGATGCCGCCGGCATGCATTGCTGGGCGGGGGACTAGACGCGTGCTTGCTCGCTGAAGTCGAGCGCGACCTCGCAGATGTCCGTCGCCTGAATGTCCGCGTCGATCTTGTCGACGGCTTCGCCTCGCAACCGGCTAGCGCGGATCTCGCTGCGCTGGAGCGCCTCGCGAGACTCCCAGAGCGTGACCGTGAGAGCCGTGGAGTTGTCCGGGTCGATGAGTAGGTAACCGCCGCGCGATCCCTCGATGTCCTGGAGACCTTCCACGGCGCCGCGGAAGGCCGGGACGACCTCGCCGAAGCGGCTTTGGGGGACCTGGTAACGGACGACACGGGCAAACATTCGTCAGCCTCCTTGACGGGGACAGGGTGAATGTACCCATCGTCCCGAATCCGTAAGCTCCTCGCCCGTGGGGGCGCTGGAAGGGAAGAAGGCGATCGTCACCGGCGCCTCGAGCGGGATCGGCGCGGCAATCGCGCAGGCGCTGGCCCATGAGGGCGCGCTCGTCGCGGTCGGCGCGCGCCGGCTCGACCGACTCACAGACCTCGGAGAGGGCTTCATCGCGCTCGAGCTCGACGTCACCGATCCGGAAAGCTCGGCCAGCTTCGTCGCGAGCGCGGTCAATCGTCTCGAGGGACTTGACATCCTCGTCAACAACGCCGGTCTCGCCCTTGGCCGGGATTTCTTCGACGCGAGCACCGAGGAGGACGAGGAGGTCGTTCTCGAGACCAACGTCCACGGACTGATACGCATGACCCGGCTGTCCCTGCCCCACCTGGCGGACGGCGGTCACGTCGTCAACATCGGCTCGGTCGCGGGGCGCCAGGCCTACGACCGCGGCGCGCTCTACGTGACGTCGAAGTACGCCGTGCGCGGGTTCACCTACGCGCTACGTGAAGACCTGCTCGGCCGGCCGATCCACCTGACCACCGTCGACCCGGGGCTCGTCGAGACGAACTTCTCGCGCGTGCGCTTCCGCGGCGACGAGGAGGCGGCCGCGAAGGTCTACCAGGGTGTCGAGCCGCTCCGACCGGAGGACATCGCCGAGTGCGTGCTCTTCGCCGTCACGCGGCCGCCGCACGTGAACGTCGACGAGCTCGTCGTCAAGGCGCTTGCACAAAGCAGCGGAGGTCGGATCCTCCGTGGAACACAGGAGCCGTAGGCTGGCGATCACGATCCTCGAGGGCTCGACCTTCTGCATCTGCGACGAGCTGGGCGACATCGGCGGCTGGCCGACGAGCGGCTTCTTCACCGACGACACGCGCTTCCTCTCGATCCTCCGCCTGAGCATCAACGGGCGGCGACCGCTGCTGCTCTCGTCGGGCAAGGTCGACTACTTCTCGGCGGCGTTCTACCTGCGAAACCAGCCGAGCGAGGGGCTCGAACAAGACGAGGTCTCGGTGATCCGCGAGCGCTTCGTGGGCGAGGCGATGCAGGACCACCTCAGGGTCCAGAACCAGGGCATGCGGCCGGTCGCCTTCGACCTTGCGATCGAGGTGGCGTGCGATTTCGCGGACATCTTCGCCGTCAAGGACTACGACTTCGCGCTCGGCGACCCGGCGCATGCAGCTCCGCTGCCGCCACTCGTCGAGGTGCGCCACGACGAAGAGAACAACCAGTTCCTGCTCGCTGACGAGACCGGCGTCCCCGCTCAGACGCAGGTGATCCTCTCCCGCGAGGGTCGAATCGAGGAGGCCGGACGGGTCACGTATCGCATCGAGCTCGCGCCCAGGGAGCGCTGGGACTTGCGCATCGACATCGTCCCGTCGCCGGATGGAGAGCAGTTGATGCCACGCCTCGCGGAGCGACGCTTCGGCGACGAGATCGCGCGAGTCCGCGACTCTCTCGCCGCCTGGCATCTCCGCGTTCCGCAGCTGCGTGCGACCTGGGACGACCTCGCCCACTCGTTCGGGCGCTCGGTCTCCGATCTCGCTTCGTTACGGATGGGCGGCAGCGACGGAGGCGTCGGGAAGCTCCCCGCGGCCGGCATGCCCTGGTTCATGACCGTGTTCGGGCGCGACACGATCATCACCTGCCTCCAGACACTGCTCTTCGGGCCCGAGCTCGCCTTGACCGCGCTGGAGGTCCTCCGAGGATTGCAGTCGACCGTGGACGACCCGACGAGGGACGCCGAGCCCGGCAAGATCGTCCACGAGGTCCGCAGCGGCAAGGCCGCGCGAACGTGGCACGGCTCGTACTACGGGACTGTCGACGCCACGCCGCTGTACCTGGTCCTGCTCTCCGAGGTCTGGCGCTGGACCGACGACGCGGCAATTGTCCACGACTTCAAGGACAGCGCACTGAGCGCACTCGAGTGGATCGCGACACGCGGCGACCTCGACGGCGACGGGTTCGTGGAATACCTGAAGCGCAGCCGGCGCGGCCTCGACAACCAGTCGTGGAAGGACTCCCACGATTCGCAGCGGTTTGCGGATGGGCGTCTCGCGGATCCGCCGATCGCGCCCTGCGAGGTGCAGGGGTACGTCTACGACGCGAAGCGCCGCATGGCCGAGCTGGCGCGAGAGGTCTGGCGCGATCGTGAGCTCGCCGAGCGGCTCGAGAGGGAGGCCGAGGAGCTCCGTCGCCGCTTCGACGAGACATTCTGGGTCGAGGAGCGCCACGGGTACTACGCGCTGGCGCTCGACGCCGAAGGGAACAAGGTCGACTCCCTCTGCTCGAACATCGGGCACCTCCTCTGGAGCAGGATCGTGCCCCCGGAGCGCGTCGATGCCGTCGTCGACCACCTGATGGGCGATGCACTCTGGTCGGGCTGGGGAGTGCGGACGATGTCCTCGGAGGACCGCGCCTACAACCCGCTGGCCTACCACAACGGAACCGTCTGGCCCCACGACAATTCGCTGATCGCCTGGGGGCTGGCGCGCTACGGGCGCTGGCCGGAGGCTCAGCGGATCATCCGGCAGATGCTGACCGCCGGGCGGCACTTCGACTACCAGCTTCCTGAGGTCTTCGCCGGCCTACCGCGGGCGGAGACGCGCTTTCCGATCGCCTACCCGACCGCGGCGCGCCCTCAGGCCTGGGCGGCGGGCACCGCGGTGATCCTTCTACAGCTGCTCCTCGGGCTCCAGCCAGACCGGCGTCAGAACACGCTGGAGACCGTCGCGCCTCCGGAGCTGCCGGCCTGGGCCGGATCCCTCAGACTGTCGGGCGTGCGCGCGTTCGAGCGACAGTGGGAGATCAGGTTGGAGGAGGGAAGCGTTCGCGTGAGCGCGGCGACATGAACGGCGACATCAACGGCGAGCCGCTGAAGGTCGCAATCCTGAGCCCGGTCTGGTTCCCCGTGCCGCCGTCGGGCTACGGCGGCATCGAATGGATCGTGTCGCTGCTCGCCGACGGTCTCGTCGAAGCCGGCCACGAGGTCACGCTCTTCGCCTCTGGCGACTCGCACACGAAGGCCGAGCTCGCGTACGTCTACGAGGAAGCCCCGAGCCAGTGGATCGGCCGCTCGCACTGGGAGCTTCGCCACGGCCTCTCGTGCTACGGCGACGCCGAGACGTTCGATGTGATCAACGACCATTCCGGGATGCTCGGCGTGGCGCTGTCGGGGCTCGTCGACACGCCGGTCGTCCACACGGTCCACGGGCCGCTCGTTGGGGAGCCCGGCGAGATGTACGAGCGACTGGCCGGGCTCGTGCCGAACCTCCACCTGATCTCGCTCTCGCTCAACCAGCGCCGTCCGAAGCCGGACCTCCCCTGGCTCGCAAACTGTCCGAACGCCCTTGACCTCTCCGTCTACCCCTGCAAACCCCACATCGGCGACTACCTGCTCTTCCTGGGACGGATGAGCCCGGACAAGGGCTGTCACCGGGCGATCGCCGTCGCGATGGAGCTCGAGCTGCCGCTGAAGATCGCCGGGAAGCTGCAGGAGCCGAAGGAGCGCGAGTACTTCGAGGAGTTCGTCGAGCCTCATCTCGGGATCCACGGGATCGAGTACCTCGGCGAGGTCTCGCATGGCACGAAAGTCGAGTTGCTCCAGGACGCCAGGAGCACGCTCTTCCCGATCGACTGGGAGGAGCCGTTCGGCTTGGTGATGATCGAGTCGATGGCGTGCGGGACGCCCGTGATCGCGACGAATCACGGCGCCGTCCCAGAGGTGATCGAGGACGGCCGCTCCGGCATCATCGTCGAGCACTACCGCGAGATGGTCGACGCACTCGAACGGGCGGACGCGCTCGATCCCCTGGAGTGCCGCCGCTACGTCGAAGAGCGCTTCTCGCCCGAGCGGATGGTCGACGACTACGTCCGGGCCTACCGCGGCGCGCTTGTGGCTGCCGAAGCCCCGGTCTTGTCCCAGTAGCGACTGAGCCCGGCATACGACTGCCAGAGCGGCATCGCCCGCTCGTAGAAATCGGGGAGCTCGCTCGAGCGCTTCGCGATCCAGTCCTCCTCCGGGAGGACGTCGGAGGCCCACTCGTCCAGGCGGCGGCGGAGTTCCTCGAGGTGCGGACCCGGGTCTTCGGCGACGCCGAAGTGGATGAGGGCGAGCCGCTGCGGCCGTCGGCGATCGATCTCGTCGATCGTGCGCTGCCAGGTCGCGAGGTCGAAGTCCGGTGGGGGAGTCGGTGGCACGACCTCCTGGTGAGGCTGGATGCGTACGCCCGCAGCGTCCCCCGCATACAGCGTCCCGTCGGCGCCGAGATAGGAGACGTGGTGCCTGGCATGCCCCGGCGTTGCGAAGGTCTCGAGTCCTAGGGCGGTGGTCCCGCCGACGACATGGACGTTCTCGCGTGGCACCGGCGCGAGCTCGCCCCAGAGGTCGTCGAACGTGTCGCCGTAGAGGCGGCGGGCGCTGTGTTCCAGCTTTGTCGGGTCGACGAGGTGCGGGGCGCCGACCTCGGAGACGTGGACCTGCAACTCAGGGTGCTTGCGCACGAGGACGCCCGCGGCGCCGGCGTGGTCGAGGTGGATGTGGCTTAGGAGCAGGTGACGGACGTCCGAGAGCGGGAGGCCGCGCTCGCCGAGACCCCTCTCGAGCGCCGGAATGCAGCTCGTGGGCCCACAGTCGAAGAGCGCGAGACCGTCGTCGGTCTCGACGAGATAGGAGCCGATCACGCGCTCGGCGCCGCGGTGGTGGAGGTCGATCAGGTCGGCGATCCGGCAATTCTCGCCGGATCGCCGAGCGTCATGGAGTTAGGCGGTCGCGGGCCGCGCGCGCCGGCGCAGGAACAGTACGGTTGCCGCGACGAGGAAGAGCGCGACGACGAAGGCGCTGAAGAGGCTCGTGCCGAGCGAGCTCCCGTCGGAGGAGGCGGCCGCCGGCGGCCTGGACGGGAGACCTGCTGCGATAAGCGTCTCCTTGAGTTGCGGGGTCGCCTGGAACCAGCCGCCCAGAGCCGTCATGTCGAAGATCTTCTGGCCCGGCTCCGTATACGTCACCGGTCCGCCCTTCGCATAGGGATAGATGTCCTGCTTGATCTCGTCGATCCCGTTGTTCGGGGTCGGGACGGTGTAGCTGATCGTGTGCTTCGGCCCGAGGTCGCCCTTCGGACGGCCCGCAAGCATCGGGTTCGGCTCCTGGCCGAACACCGCCGGGAAGAATCCGGCCTGCTGGGTCAGATCACCCAGGGGCGTGCCGCCGGACTCGCCGTCACCGCTGAAGGTGATGCCACCGCTGCCCGGGCCGTCGATTGAGGCGCCTGAAGGGCCTTTGCCGAGCGCGGCTGCGGGCAGCGCGAGAGCGGCGATTGCGAGGATGAGGAAGGCGCGCTTCATCGTCTGGCTCCTTTCGAGGTGGTCGCTGCCACCTCTACACCGCACCGCTGCGCCGGGTTCCTTGGGGGTCAGGTCTTGCAATGCAACACACGCCGAGCCCGCCGAAGCCGTTGTGGCATTGCAAGACCTGACCCCAGGGTCGCGCCGAGCAGGGCGCTCGAGCGCGGCGCGGCGACCGCTACGCGCCGGCGGTCGCCGGGGAGCGGACGAGTGCCTGCTCGAGATCTTCGATCAGGTCGTTCACGGACTCGATCCCGACCGAGATCCGCACCAGGTTCCTCGGCGCGGCGAAGGTCGACTCCGCCGTCGACGCGTGTGTCATCCGCGCAGGGTGCTCGATCAGGCTTTCGACCCCGCCGAGGCTCTCGGCCAGCTTCCAGATCTTCGTCCGCGCGACGAGGTCGACCGCCGCCTCCTCGGACTCGGCGAGGAAAGAGATCATGCCCCCGAAGTCGTCCATCTGCCGCTTGGCGATCTCGTGCCCGGGGTGACCTGGAAGGCCGGGGTAGAGCACGGTCTCGACCGACTGGTGGCTCGAGAGATAGTCGGCGATTCGCTTCGCGTTCTCCGAGTGCTGCCGCATGCGGATCGCGAGCGTCTTCAGCCCGCGGAGGACGAGCCAGCAGTCGAACGGTCCCGGCACCGCGCCGAGCGACTTCTGCAGGAAGTAGAGGCGCTCCGCGACGGTGTGGTCGCTCGTCGCGACGAACCCGCCCACCACGTCGGAGTGGCCGCCGAGGTACTTCGTCATCGAGTGGACGACGACGTCGGCACCGAGGTCGAGCGGTCGCTGCAGGTACGGGGTCGCGAACGTGTTGTCGACGACGACCATGGCGCCGACCTCGTGCGCAGCGTCAGCCGCGGCCTTGATGTCGACGATGTTGAGGAGCGGGTTCGTCGGCGTCTCGAGCCAGACGATCCGCGTCCGGTCGTCGAGGTGATCTCGCAGCGACTCGTTGATCGTGTCCGCCGAGAGGAACTCGAACTCGTAGCCCTTGGGCTCGTAGACCTGCGAGAAGAGCCGGTAGACGCCGCCGTAGACGTCGTTGACGCAGACCACGCGCTCGCTGGGGTGCACGAGGTGCATGACCGTCGTGACCGCGCCCATCCCGGAGCTGAAGGCGACACCGTGCTCTGCACCCTCGAGCGAGGCGAGGCACAGCTGCAGCGCCGTTCTCGTCGGGTTCGCGACCCGGGCGTAGTCGTAGCCCTTGTGGACGCCGACGGCCTCCTGGACGTAGGTCGACGTCTGGTAGATCGGGACCGTGACCGCGCCGGTCGCGGGGTCGGGCTCCTGCCCTTCGTGGATCGCGCGGGTCTCGAAATCCATGTCTCGATGCTACCGGCCGAGATCCGCGCGGACGATCGCGAGGTCCTTCCAGGTCCAGGTGGTCTCGGGGTCGAAACCAGCTTCGCGAAGCCATTCCAGCTGAGGCTCGAGCGGGTCCGGCCGGTCGAATCCGGGTGTCGTCGGCGTCACCGCGTCCTCCGGCCGCGTCGGGATGACCACATCCGCGAGGACGAATCGGCCTCCCGGCCTGAGCACGCCGGCGATCCGGCGAAACAGGTCCTGTTTCCCCTCGGCGTCGAGATGGTGGACGGCGAGGCACGAGACGACGAGGTCGAAGGGGCCTTCGGGCAGCGGGTCCTCGAGGCGCGAAACGCGGAGGTCCCCCGGGATGTCGGCTGCGGCGAGCATGGCTTCGCTCTCGTCGATCCCGACGAGGTGCGCCAGTGGGTGAGCCTCCAGCACACGCTTGCTGGTCACCCCGGTGCCGACGCCGAGCTCGAGGATGTCCTGCACGTCGAGTCCCTCCGTCGCCTTGGCCGTCTCCTCCTGCAGCTCGTCGAAGACCGGGATGTCCTCGCGCATGTTCTCGACGTAGGTGTCCGGGTCGAAGTGGAACTGATGTGTCACAGCTCGACCTTCTTGGCACCGACGAACCGCGCCAGACTGCGAAGCGGGCGGTCGAGGGACGCGGGACGGACGCCGTCCTCCCACCAGACGCCGTTCACGCGCAGGACTCCCTCCTTGCGGTCGAGGACGGGCTCGATCCGCCCGACGATACGGTCTCCTCGCAGGACCGGGAGCACGTAGTAGCCGTACTCACGCTTCGCCTTCGGGACGTACATCTCGAGCCGGTAGCGAAAGTCCCAGAGCGCCTCGGCGCGATCGCGGTCGTGAACGAGGCGGTCGAAGGGCGACAGGAAGGCGACGCGGTTCGCGACCCGTTGCGCGTCCGCCTCGGGGTGCACCAACCAGCGCCCTTTCTCGAGCTTCACGCCGAGCGCGCGGAAGCGCTTCTCCCCGAGGACGCGGCGTGCTTCCGCCAGTGGCACGGTCTCCGTTTCCGGATACCAACGCTCCGCGAGATCCCAGAGCCGCTGGCCACCACTCCGGCCGGCGACGGCGATCTGGCCGCGGCGGTGCAGGAGCTCGAGCATCCACGTCAGCTGGGCGCGGGTGCCCCACCAGACATAGCGCTCGTCGGCACGCGTCGCCGGGTGCTCGAGCTCTCGCGAGGGCATCGGGCCACGCCGCTCGAGCTCTCGGAGGACGTACCGACGAAGCCCAGCTTGTTCTTTCAGGAACTCCTTCGCCCAGCGCTGCCACTCGTAGTGCCCCCAGCGCTCGCGCATCCGAGCCCGGATGAGGGGCAGGTCCTCGATCGGCCAGATGAACGCGTTCCATTCGAACAACCGTCGCTCTTTCCACAGAAGGCGGTCGAGCTCGGCGCGGTCGAATGGGCCGAGCCGACTCCAGAGGACGAGGTACTGCGGCGGTGCGACCGTCGAGATCGGATCCATTTGGAGGAAACCGAGCCGCTGGATCGTCTCCAGGACGCTGCGCGCCGACCCGTCGAGGAGCTGCGCGCGAACTGCAATCCTCCGCGCCTCCTCTCGCGTGACCTCGATGCCCGACCTCACCGACTTCGTACTCTCGCAACTGCCGCCGGCCCCGGCGCGGGTCCTCGAGGTCGGCTGCGGGGAGGGTGAGCTGGCTCGGGCGCTCGCCGACGCGGGCTACGACGTCGTCGCGATCGACCCCGAGGCTCCGGACGGGCCGATCTTCCGGCGCACGACGATCGAGGCGTTCGACGAGCCCGGTCCGTTCGGCGCGGTGGTCGCCAGCCTCTCGCTCCACCACGTCGAGGATCTCGGCGGCGTGCTCGACAAGCTCGTCGGTCTCGTCGACGGACCGCTGATCCTCAACGAGCATGCGTGGGACCGGCTCGAGCCGATGACACCGGAGTGGGAGGAGGAGCACGCCGACCTCTACGGCTACGCGGAGATGCGCCCCGAGCTCGATGCACGGTTCGAGGAGCTCTTCTTCGAGTGGCGCCCGTACCCCGTCGACGGCGAGGAGGTGCCGGGGCTCGGCTTCCGCTACGTCGGCGTTCCCCGCTGACGCCAGTACTTCGCGGCGTCCTCGGGATCCGGCATTCCGCTCGACTCGATCGAATGAAGTAGCTCGTCGACGTCGAACGCGACACGGCGGAACTCGACGCCGACCCCGCCGTCGTCGACGCTGAGGAGGGCGTACTCCGCGTGGACGTCGGCCTGCGGCGGCTCCGCGGTTTGGTGCCGGTCGATCGGGAGACCGACGCTTCCCGGGTTGACGTAGTACGCGTCACCGAGGCGGCGCGCCCATTGCTGGTGCGTGTGACCGCCCGCGAAGACAGTCGCGGTCAGCCCGTCGAACGGCGCCCTGAACTCCTCCTCTTCCATCCAGGGCCCGACGATCTCGTCGCGTGACCGAGGCGTGGCGTGGAAGGCGAGCAGCGTGCGGCCCTCGCCGAGGTCGACCTCGACCGTCTGCGGAAAGCCCTGATGGAACTCGAGCAGGTCGTCCGAGAGCTGCGACTGCGACCATCTCGCGTTCTCGATCTGCGCCTCCGTGACGGCCTCCTCACCGAAATCGAAGGTGAGCAGGAAGTGGTCGGAGTTGCCCATGACGGCGGGCCAGCCGAGCTCGCGCAGGAGCTCGAGAGTCTGCGCCGGCTCGGGCCCACCCTGCGCGTGGTCGCCGAGGCAGACGCCCGTGTCGACCTGCTGCCCTGCGAGGTCGTCGAGCATGGCGCGGAACGCGACGCCGTTTCCGTGCACGTCGGAGAAGAGTGCGACGCGCACTACCTGTTGTGCGCCAGGTACTCGAGCAGGTCGGTGCGAGTGAGGACGCCCACGGGCCGACCGTTCTCCGTTACCACGACCGCGTTCGTCCGCCCGGTCAAGGCGGCAAACACCTCGTTCAGCGGCTGCGTGAGGTCGATCGCGGCCAGCGGGGGCTGCATCGCTGCCGCCACGTTCTCGTTGAGTGCGTCCGGGTTCTTGAACACCCGGTCGAGCAGGTCGCGGTCCTGCAGCGACCCGATCACGTCCGCAAGCGACTCGACCTCGCCGTCACGGATCACCGGCAGCTGCGAGATCGAGTAGCGCTGCATCAGATCGATCGCCTCACCGACCTTCTGGTGGGACCCGATCGTCACCAGGTCGGGGATGTCGGGCTCCTCGGTCCGCTTCGAGCTGAGGACCTCTTCCACCGTCGGTACCGGCGCCTCGCGCTCCAGGAAGCCGAGCTCGAGCATGTAGTTGTCGTCGTAGAACTTCGAGAGGTACGCGCGGCCGCTGTCGGGGATCAGCGTGACGACGAGCTTGCCCGGGCCCAGCTGCTTCGCGACTTCGATCGCGGCCCAGACCGCCGTGCCGCCGGAGCCGCCGATCAGGAGCCCCTCTTCCCGCGCCATGCTCCTGGCCGTGAGGAAGGAGTCCTTGTCGGACACGGTCACCCACTGGTCGACGATGTCCTTGTCGAACGTCTTCGGATAGAAGTCCTCGCCGATCCCCTCGACGAGGTAGGGGTGCATCGCATCGGCGCCCGACGTGTAGATCGAGCCCTCGGGGTCAGCGCCGACGATCAGGACATCTGAGCTCTGCTCCTTGACGTAGCGACCGGCGCCGCTGATCGTCCCGCCGGTGCCGACGGCGATCACCAGCGCGTCGAGCTCGCCGCCGGTCTGCTCCCAGATCTCCGGCCCGGTGGTTTCGTAGTGCGCCTCGGGATTGCCGGAGTTCGTGTACTGGTCGGGCTTGTAGGCGCCTGGAATCTCCTCCGCGAGGCGGTCCGAGACGGAGTAGTAGCTTTCGGGCGACTCGGGCGCGACGGCGTACGGGCAGATCACCACCTCGGCGCCGTAGGCGCGCAGCAGCGAGATCTTCTCCTGGCTCATCTTGTCCGGCATGACGAAGATGCAGCGGTAGCCCTTGATCGCCGCCGCAATCGCGAGCCCCGTGCCGGTGTTGCCGGAGGTCGGCTCGACGATCGTCCCGCCCGGCTTCAGCTTCCCCTCGCGCTCGGCGGCCTCGATCATCTTGATCCCGATGCGGTCCTTGACCGACCCGCCGGGATTCAGGTACTCGAGCTTCGCGACGACCGTGGCGGCGCCTTCGGGGACTATCCGTTGCAGCCTGACGAGCGGCGTGTCGCCGACCAGCTCCAAGACGGTCGGGTAGTCGCGCGGCATGCAAGGCGAAGCTTAGATCGGCACTAAAGGTTTCCGCGTTCTGCGAGATCCTTAGAACAGTGGGACGACTCGCGGACCTCGAAGAGCTGTACCGGGAGCGGTATCCGGTGTTCCTCCGGGTTGCCCGCGCCGTCGGCGCTGACGACGCCGCCGACGCTGTCCACGACGCCTTCGTACAGGCGGTTCGCAACCGGCGCTCGTACCGCGGCGAGGGGACGCTGGAGGCCTGGGTCTGGCGCATGGTCGTCAACGCGGCGCTCAAGCGGAAGCGGGCGCTTCCGGCCGTGGCTGCGCGGGGCGATCCGGCCGCCGTCGAGAACGGCGTCGGCGACCCGGTGCGGGCGCTGGTCGCCACGCTTCCCGAGCGCCAGCGGCTCGTGCTGTTCCTGCGGCACTACGCGGACCTGGACTACGCCGCGATCGCGGCGATTCTCGAGATCAAGGAAGGGACTGTCGGCGCGACGCTCCACGCTGCGCACGCGTCCCTTCGCCGAGCCCTGGAGGCAGAGCGATGCGAGACCTGAACGATGCCGTAGAACGCCTCGAGCCGATGCCCGACGAGCCGGGCGACTGGCATGCGGTCGCCCGCGACGCCCGCCGCCGGCGGCCGGTTCTACTCGGCTCGGTCGCGGGCGTCGCGGTCGCCGCCGCGGCACTCTTTGCACTCGTGCTCTTCGAGCCGTGGGCAACCGAGCGGCGCACGTTTCTCGAGCGCGCTCTCGCGGCGGTCGACGACGGGCCGGTCATCCACGCGGTGCTCCGCGGCGATTGGGGCGGGACGGACGTCGATCTGACGACCCGGGCGCGCACGCCCGTGCACGGCGAGAACGAGATCTGGTACGACCGCCAGCGTGGGCTGATTAGGACCGTCTCGCGCCTCGGCGAGACGGTCATCCACGACAGCGTCTACGAGAAGGATGCGTCGCCGGAGCTCGTCGCGCTCGCGCGTGACTACAAGGCAGCACTCGAATCCGGGTCGGCGCGCACAACCGGCCAAGACGTCATCGACGGGCAGCCGGTGACCTGGGTCGTGGTCGAGGCCCGGAGACTTCCGCATGGGGACGGCAAGCTGCGCGAGTGGACTCAGCAGGTGGCCGTCTCCAACGAGACGTTCAAGCCGGTGGCCACCCAGGACTTTGTCGACGACGGGAAGGCGGGCAGGGGCTCGCTGCAGCGCGTGCTCGAGGTCGAGGCCCTACCCGCCGCCGCTGTCGAGTTCGCCTCGCCCTCATCTGGCGTCGAGGGCCCATTCACCGGGGGAGAAGACCCGATCACGCGCGAGGCGGTCGCAGACGTGCTCGGGCGCGCCGGCGTCTGGCTCGGCGAAGAGCACTCGGGCTTGCGGCTAGCACGGGTCAGCGAGACGTTCGTGCGGCAGGGAAAGCAGTCCGAGAGGGCTCTGACCGGCCCCGAGGCCGAGGACGCGAAGGAGTGCGCCAGGGCGATGCGGCGGGGTGAGCGGCTCGAGAGCGAGGCGTGCCTGCGAATGCGAGACCGACGGCATGGTTTCTCGATCCGCGGCGACACCGTGTACCAGCATGGGCCGGTTGTTTGGGGCGAGAAGGAGCGGGGCGTCTCGCTCTTCTACGGAACCCTCGGGGACGATCCGAGCACGTACCGCATGCCCCGCGTGCCGGTCAGGTCGGAGCCTTATGTGAAGCTCAGCATCACCACGGAGATCCCGAAGATGGTCGTCGGCGGCGCGTACTTTCCGGACGAGGGGACCCTGTTTATCGCCGCCGGGAATCGACAGGGCAACCTGAGTTACGACGGTCTCTACGTCGTCATTCAGGGGTCGAGCCCGGAGCTCATTCTCTCGGCGGCGCGCGCGCTGGAGCCGATGCCACGCTAAGTCACCCCGCGAGGTACGCGCAGATCCCGGGGAAGACCGAGTCGTCCCAGCGACCTGCCTCGTGCAGCGTCACGACGGCGCCGTCCGCGGAGACGTGGACAACGAGCCGCCCAACCTGCTTTGCGACCACGCCTTCGCCCGGCGCGTTGTAGAGCCGCTCCCGGCCGGTGATCGTCTGCGTGAACGAGCCGTCCGGGTGGTAGTCGATGCGCACCGGCCCGCCGAGGACGGTCGAGATCGACTTCCCGTTCGCCGGGTTCGTGTACGTGATCATGAAGCTCCGCTGAACGTTGAGCACCTCACGGACGACGTTGCCGCTCTCGTCCAGGTAGGTCTTCGTGGTGAGAATCCCTTCGGAGTGCACGATCGTCGGAAAGGCGCAGAACGGCGTCGGCGCCGTGAAGTTCACCTCGTCGTGCGTGACCGTGAACGGTGGGTCTGCGACGGCTGCCGGCGCGAGCACGGCGGCCACGAGCAGGCCGGCGAGCACAGTCTTGGTCATGATCTCCTCCCTCGGTTGCTGTCATGAGCATAAGACGTTTGGCTAATGACAATGGTTAGTCTGTCCTGAATGGTCGAGCAGTGGTTCTCGCCGAGTGACGGCCTCACGTTCGTCGTGCGATTGCTCAACTCGTGGGACGAGCTCGAGCCCGAGCGAGAGCGGCTCGTCGACACCGAGGTCGGGGCGAGGTTCCTACGCCGGCACGGGTTCCACCGCGCCGCGGAGCGGATGGACCAGCGGGAGCTGCGGGCTCTCCGGTCGCTGCGGAGCGCGGTCCGCGCGGCCTGGGATGCGTCGTCCGACGAGGCCGCCGTGGAGGCCTTGAACGCCTTGCTCGCCACGAGCTCCGCCCGACCGCGTCTGGAGCGCGAGCAGGACGGCTGGGCGTATCGCTGGGACGCGCCCGGGGCGCGGGCGTCGTCCTTCGCGCCCGCGCTCGCCGCCTCTGCGGTGCTGGACGAGATCCGGGAGCACGGCCGTGGGCGGCTGGGCGTCTGCGACGCGGGGCCGTGCCGTTGCGTCTACGTCGACCGCTCGAAGAACCACAACCGCCGCTACTGCTCGGTGCAGTGCACCAACCGCGCCAGCCAGGCCGCGGCCAGGAGGCGGCGCAGCCGCTAGTGCCGGAAGTGGCGGCGGTGGGTGAAGACCATCGCCGCACCCGCACGCCGCACGGCTTCCACAACCTTCTCATCGCGCTTCGCGCCGCCGGGCTGGATGATCGCCGTCACGCCGGCCTCCAGCGCCAGCTCCGGCCCGTCCGCGAAGGGGATCAGGGCATCCGACGCCAGCACCGATCCCGCGAGGTCGTGGCCGTGCTCCCGCGCCTTCTCGATCGCGATCCGGACCGAGTCGACGCGGCTGGTCTGCCCGCCTCCGATCCCGATCGTCTGCAGGTCCTTCGCGATCACGATCGCGTTCGAGACGACGTGCTTGCAGACCCGCCACGCGAAGAGGAGATCGCCCCAGGTCTCCTCGCTCGCCTCGCCGCAGACGAGGTCCATCAACTTCCGGTCGTCGATCTCGCGGTCGCCGTCCTGGACGAGGAGCCCGCCGATCACACGCTTGTACTCGCGCTCGCCGAGGTCGCCGCGGCGGCGTTCGCGGTCGACGAGAGTCCGTGTCGCCTCTTTCCGTCGCATCGCCTCGAGCGCGCCCTCGTCGTACTCCGGCGCGATCACGACCTCGATGAACTTCGCGGCGAGCGTGTCCCCGAGCTCGGCGCTGACCGGGCGGTTGAGCGCGAGCACCATGCCGTAGGCCGACACCGGGTCGGCGTCGTGCGCCTTCGCGAACGCCTCTTCGATCGACGCGGCGACCCCGACACCGCACGGGTTCGCGTGCTTCACGATCACGCAGGCCGGCAGCTGGAACTCGCCCAGCAGGCGCCGAGCCGCCGAGAGGTCGTTGAGGTTGTTGAACGACAGCTGTCGCCCGTGGATCTGCTCGACGCGGGACAGGAGGTGGCGCCGGGCGCCGTCCTCGGCGTAGTAGGCCGCCCGCTGGTGGGGGTTCTCCCCGTACGCGAGGTCGGCGACCTTCGTGAAGCTCGGGATGAACCGCTCGGGAAACGCTTTGCGGCCGAGGAACCAGGTTGCGATCGCCGTCTCATAGGCCGCCGTCGTCGCGAAGGCCTCGGCCGCGAGCTCGCGGCGCGTCTCGTCCGACAGCTCGCCGTGCTCCCGCAGCTCGGCCAGGATCTCGGGGTAGCGCTCCGGGCGGCAGACCGGCACCACGTGCGCGAAGTTCTTCGCCGCGCCACGGAGCATCGAGGGCCCGCCGATGTCGATCATTTCGACCGCGTCCTGCTCGGTGACGCCGTGCCGGGCGGCGATCTGCGCAAAGGGGTAGAGGCTGACGCAGACCAGATCGAAGGGACTGATGTCGTGCTCGTCGAGCGCGGCGAGGTCGTCGGGATGGTCGCGCCGCGCGAGGATGGCGGCGTGAATCCTTGGGTGGAGCGTCTTGACGCGCCCGCCGAGCATCTCCGGGATCTCCGTCAACTCCTCGACCGGGGTCGACTCGACGCCGCACTCGGCAAGGAATTCAGCGGTTCCGCCGCTCGCAACGAGCTCGACGTCGAGCTCGGCGAGGCCACGCGCAAACTCCTCCAGCCCCGTCTTGTCCCAGACGGAGAGCAACGCGCGCCTGATCACGAGATCAACGAACGCACGGTCTGGGGGAGGAGGCGGTGCTCCACAGCCTGGACGCGCGCGCGGAGCGTCTCCACCGTGTCGCCCTCGAGGACCGGCACAGGCTCGGCGACGATGACCGGGCCTGTATCGATGCCCTCGTCGACGTAGTGCACGGTCGCAGCGGACGCGGGCACACCCGCGGCGAGCACGTCCTCGATCGGGTGGGCGCCCGGGAAGTCCGGCAGCGGCGCCGAGTGGGTGTTGACGATCCGCCCGCCGTAGCGGTCGAAGAACGGCTTGCGCAGGAGGTGCATGTAGCCCGCGCAGACCACGAGCGTCACGCCGCGCTCCTCGAGCCAGCCCGCCATTGCCTCGTCTCGCGCCTCCCGGCTCTCGTAATCGTCGGCGGCGAAGACGCCGGTCTCGATTCCGACGGCGGCGGCGCGCTTCAGCGCGCGGACGCCGGGCCTGTTCGACGCCACGCAGGCGATCGGCAGGCCGGCGTCGACCAGCGCTTGGAGGTTCGTGCCCTCGCCGGACACGAGGACGCCGATCATCCGGCCACGATCCGGCCGGTCACGAGCCCGCTGCCGGGATCGGGGACGATCGCGCAGTAGCCGATCCCGAGGTTGAACACGCGGCGAAGCTCGTCCTCGTCGACGTGTCGCGCCAGCCACTCGAAAACCGGCGGACGCTCCCACGCAGTCCAGTCGATCTCGGCGCGCAGCCCGTCGGGAACGACGCGCTCGAGGTTGCCGAGGATCCCGCCGCCGGTGACGTGCGCCAGCCCGTGAACCTCGTCCAAGCTGCGGACTTCGTCGAGGTAAAGGCGGGTCGGGGCAAGGAGGTCGTCGCCTCGGTAGTCCTCGGCCTCGAGGACCTGTCGCACGAGTGTGAAGCCGTTGGCATGCACGCCCGCGGAGGGAAAGCCGACGATCCAGTCGCCTTCCTTGACTCGCGACCCGTCGATCAGCCGGTCGCGATCGACGAGCCCGACGCATGTGCCGGCGAAGTCGAGCTCCTCGTCGCGATAGATCCCCGGGAGCTCCGCGGTCTCGCCGCCGACGAGCGCGACGCCCGCGGCGCGGCAGACTTGCGCCGCGCCCTCGACGAGCTCGGCGACCTGCTCGAGGTCGATCGAGTCCGCGGCGACGTAGTCGAGCAGGAACAGCGGCTCGGCGCCCGTCGTCAGGACGTCGTTGATGCAGTGGGCGGCGATGTCCGCCCCGCAGGCGTGCAGGCGACCTCGCCGGCGGGCAAGGATCAGCTTCGTCCCGACCCCGTCGGTGGAGGCGGCGAGCAGGCGCCCGTCGTCGAGCGAGCACAGGCCTGCGAAGGCGCCGAAGCCGGTCGTGCCGGTCGACTCGACGGCTGCACGCAGCCGCTCGACCACGGACTCGCCCTTCGCGATCGAGACTCCGGCCGCCTCGTACGTCCGAGCCTCTCCCACTGCGCGCGAGTGTAGTAGCGGAGGAAGACGGCCGCGCTCCTAGACTCGTTCTGTGGCGCAACTGGCTCTGCCTCTCGCCGCGGCCGTGATGTACGGCCTCCGGGCGCGAACCCTGGCGCGGCGTGGAACGCCGGTCCCGCGCTGGCGGATCGCGGCCTTCGCCGGCGCGGTCGTCCTGTTCATCGTGGCACTGGCCCCGCCGCTCGAGGACCGCGCCGAGGAGCTCTTCGCCTTCCACATGATCCAGCACGTCCTGCTGGGGGACCTGGCGCCCCTGCTGTTCGTGCTCGGGCTAACGGGGCCGCTGCTCCGGCCGCTCCTCGCGCTCCGTCCGATCGCGGCTCTCAAAGTGCTCGCGCATCCGCTCGTGGCCTTGCCGCTCTGGACGCTCAACCTCTACGTCTGGCACGTGCCCTACCTGTACGAAGCGGCTGTCCGCAACGACGCCGTCCACGCGCTCGAGCACCTGAGCTTCTTCACGGCAGGTGCGCTGATGTGGGCTGCCGTCATCGAGGTGCTTCCCGGTCCCGCCTGGTTCGGAACCGCGGCGAAGCTCGGCTACATCGTCGTGGTCCGCCTGCTCGAGACAGTGCTCGGCAACGTCTTCATCTGGGCCGGCTCGCCCATCTACGGGGTCTACGACGACGGCTCCGAGCTGTACGGCCTCTCGCCGCTGCGCGACCAGGGGCTGGCCGGCACGATCATGATGATCGAGGGCTCGCTGGTCACGCTCGGGGCGATCGCATGGCTGTTCCTGCGCTGGGGCGCAGAGAGCGAGCAGCGGCAGCAGCTGCTCGAGCAGGGCGTCGACGCGAGGACAGCGCAGCGCGCGGTCCGCTACGGGCGAGGAAAGGAACTGGAGAAACCGCGCTGAAATCACCCTGGTATTGCGCTCCACGGGCATCCATCACCTCGACCTCGTCGTCTCGTCGATCGAGCGGAGCCTGCCCTTCTACCGTGAGCTCCTCAGCCCGCTCGGCTGGCACGGGCACAGCGAGGTCGAGGGCGAGCGCGGTGAGACGATCCACTACCTCACCGGACCGGGAACCGCGCTCGGCCTCCGCGAGGCACTCGCGCCCACCGAAGGCGCATTCGACCGCTACCGCGTCGGCATGCACCACGTCGCCTTCGAGGTCGGCTCCCGGGCGTCCGTCGACGAACGGGCCGAGTGGCTGCGGGCGCACGAAGTCGAGATCGAGAGTGGTCCGGAGGCGTACGGGTACCAGCTTGGGTACTACGCCGTGTTCTTCTATGACCCCGACGGGCTCAAACTGGAGCTCGTGCATGTCCCGGCGCACGCCGCCTGACGGAAGGAGCTTGAAATGGCAACCACGCCGCCACCCCCCGACGAACAGCCGACGACCGTCCAGCCGAGCTCGGCCTATACGGTCAACGTCAGCGACATCGCCCGCCTGCCGATCCCGGGCAACGCCGAGTTCGGCGTCTGGCTGCTCGCGCTGATCGTCGCCTGGCTCGTCTGCTGGCTGACGGACAGCCTGACTGCGAACGACTGGATGACCTTCTTCACCTTCACCAGCGTGGCCTACCTGCTCAGCCGCGGAGTGGCGAAGGCGAGCCGGGTGCTCGAGCAGTAGCCTCGAAGCGCGTCTTGTCCAGGCGGCGCTCGAGCGGCACCCGTGTGGGGTACTCGCGCGTCAGGCAGGCCCGGCAGAAGTTGGACGCCGGCCTTCGGGTCGCCGCCTGGAGACCTTCCAGCGAGAGATAGGCCAGCGAGGTGGCGCCGATCAGCTCCCGTACGGCCTCGACGTCTCGATCGGCCGCGACGAGCTGGTCCTCGTCGGCGAAGTCGATCCCGTAGAAGCACGGCGACACGATCGGCGGTGAGGACACGCGCACGTGCACCTCGAGGGCGCCGGCCTCGAACAGCATCGCGACGATCTGGCGCATCGTCGACCCCCGGACGATCGAGTCGTCCACCACGACGATCCGCCGGCCGCGCACCTCCGCGAGCGGGTTGAACTTCAGCTTGATGCCCTGGTCGCGCAGCCCCTGGTCGGGCTGGATGAACGTGCGGCCGACGTAGCGGTTCTTGATCAGCCCCTCGCTGAAGGGGATCGACGTCGCGCGCGAGAATCCGATCGCCGCCGGGGTCCCCGAGTCCGGGATCGGCATCACGAGGTCGGCCTCGGCGGGCGACTCTTCCGCCAGCCGCTCGCCCATCCGCACTCGCGCGTTGTGAACCTCGACGCCCGCGAGCCGCGAGTCCGGCCGGGCGAGGTAGAAGAGCTCGAAGATGCAGAGCGCGCCGCCGTTCGCCTGCGGCACGGCCTGGCTCACGCGGCAGCCCTCGTCGTCGATCACGACCAGCTCGCCGGGACGCACCTCGCGCTCGGGCTCGGCCCCGACCAGGTCGAGCGAGCACGTTTCCGAGGCGACCGCCCAGTCGTCGCCAAGGCGGCCGAGCGAGAGCGGGCGGAAGCCGTG
>JBOHAU010000101.1:0-1635 GCA_050698015.1 Gaiellaceae bacterium | reverse complement strand
GACGGTTCGTTCTTGACAACTTCGCTGCGCAATGCGTTGAATCAGTCGCATGCTCCTCGCTGCGGTCGAATACGCACGTCCGCCGACCGTGGAGGACGCAGTGCGATTGCTCTCCGCTCACGACGGTGCCCGCGCGCTCGCCGGCGGACAGACGCTCACGAACGTCATGAAGGCCCGGGCGGCCGCGCCGGACGTGCTCGTCGATCTCAACGGCCTCGAGGAGCTTCGGACGATCTCGCGGGCTGCGGACGGCACCCTCGAGCTCGGCGCGATGGCAACGCTCTCCCAGCTGATCCGCTCCTCCGAGGTCGCCGAGGCGCGTCCGATCCTGGGTGACGTTGCCTCGCAGGTGGCGGACGTCCAGGTTCGAAACCGGGGCACGATCGGCGGAAACATCTGCTCCAACGATCCGACGAACCACTTGCCGCCGCTGGTCGCGGCGCTGGGCGCGACGATGACCATCCGCAGCGGCGACGGAGAGCGAACCGTGACCTCCGACGAGTTCTTCCTTGGGGTCTACATGACCGCGGTCGGCCCGGGCGAGCTGCTCACGAAGATCACCGTTCCCGCGCCCAACGGCGCCAAAGACGGCTTCGCTTCAGTCCCGATCGGCCGGGACGGCACCTGCATCGTCAACGCCGCCGCTACCGTCACGGACGGTCAGGCGCGGATCGGGCTCGGGTGCGTAGCGGCGACGCCGCTTCTGGTCACTTCGGCGACCGGCGAGGCCGCGGTTCGCGAAGCGGTGCGTGGCGCAGGTCTCGATCCGCCGTCCGATGTCCACGCGTCGGCCGACTACCGCAAGCACCTCTCCGAGATCGTCGCGATTCGGGCTGTCGAGGCGGCGGCGTGATCGAGCCCGTTCGCGGTCAGCGCATCTCGGTCGCAGTGAACGGCGAGCGCCACGAGCGGGATGTGGAGGCTCGGCGGCTGCTGGTCCACTTCCTTCGCGACGATCTCGACCTCACCGGCACGCACGTCGGTTGCGACACGGGAAACTGCGGCGCCTGCACAGTGATCGTCGACGGCGTGGCCGTGAAGAGCTGCATGATGCTCGCAGTCCAGGCGGACGGAACGAGCGTCGAGACCGTCGAGGGTCTGTCGTCGAACGGTGAGCTCACGCCGCTCCAGCAGGCGTTCAGCTCCTTCCACGCGCTTCAGTGCGGCTATTGCACGCCGGGGATGCTCATGAGCGCAAAGCACCTGCTCGACCACAATCCGGAGCCGACTGACAGCGAGATTCGGCGGGCGATCCAGGGCAACATTTGCCGCTGCACCGGCTACGTGAACATCGTCGAGGCGATTGCGGCGGCGGCCAAGGGCGAGGTCAAGTGAGCGAAACGACGGTCACGCCTGATCAGCCGATCACCGTCGAGGAGCGGGAGGTCGCGCCGGGCTTCATCGGCCAGAACGTCCCGCGGAAGGAGGATCGGCGGCTCGTTCAGGGTGAGGGCGTCTTCGTCGACGACGTGAAGCGGCACGGCATGGCGTACGTCCACTTCGTCCGGTCGCCCTACGCGCACGCGGCGATCAGCGCGATCGACGTCTCGAAGGCGACGGAGCTCGAGGGCGTCTATGGGACGCTGATCGGCGAGGAGGTCGCAGCCGAGACCGAGGCGTTCTTCCAGATCGCAC
>JBOHAU010000100.1:0-8443 GCA_050698015.1 Gaiellaceae bacterium | reverse complement strand
GGAGATCGGCGAGGTCGGCGGCGTGCGCTTCGACAACGACTCCAAAGCGACGAACGCGGCGGCCGCCCGGCGGGCGATCGCCGCCTACGACGAGCCGCTGCACGTGATCCTCGGCGGGCTCGGGAAGAACGAGAGCTACGCCGAGCTCGCGGCGGACCTCCGCGCGAAGGGCGCCCGCGCGTATCTGATCGGCGCGGCGGCCGGTGAGCTCGCAGCCGCGCTCGACGTTCCCTGCGAGCAGTGCGGTGACCTGGCGACCGCCGTGCGCCGCGCGGTGGCGGCGGCCGCGCCAGGCGAGATCGTGCTCCTCTCGCCGGCCTGCGCGAGTTACGACCAGTTCGACGACTTCGAGCACCGCGGCGACGCCTTCCGCCGGCTCGTTCAGGAGCTCCGGTGAAGAAGGGACAGCTCGAGCAGCAGATCCTCCTGCTCGTAACACTCGCCCTGGTCGCGTTCGGGTTGGTCATGGTCTACAGCGCGACGTCGGCCTCGGCGGCGCTCGCGAACGGCGACTCCTCGTACTACTTCCGCAAGCAGGGGCTCTATGCCCTTGTCGGCGTCGCACTTCTGCTTCTCGCCAGGCGCAGCGGCTACCGCGCGCTCCGCGTTCTCTCGCCGGCACTCGTGCTCGTCAGCATCGGCCTGCTGCTCGCAGTCTTGGCAATCGGATCGACGGCCAACGGTGCCCGGCGCTGGCTCCAGGTTGGGCCCGTCGTGTTCCAGCCGTCCGAGCTGGCGAAGCTTGCGCTACTCGTCTTCGCCGCCGCGTACCTGGCGCGCCGCCCGGCGCCGCAGACGCTCGGGGAGTTGATCAAGCCGATCGGGCTCGTCACGGGAGTCGTCTGCGCGTTGCTGCTCGCCGAGCCCGACCTCGGGACGGCGATCACGATCGTCGTGATGATGGGCGGCGTCCTCGTCGTATCGGGAGCGCCGACACGGTTGCTGATGACCGCGGGGGGCCTATGCGCGACGCTCGTCCTCGCCGCAGCCTGGTTCGAGCCGTACCGCCGAGCGCGCCTGCTCAGCTTCCTCAATCCCTGGAGCGACGTGCAGGGTGACGGCTACCAGCCGGTCCAGGCGATGCTGGCACTGGGCTCGGGCGGGATCTTCGGCGAGGGCCTCGGGCAGTCGGTCTCGAAGGCGAACTACCTCCCTGAGGCGCACACCGACATGATCTTCGCGATCATCGGCGAAGAGCTCGGACTGGTGGGCGCCACCGCGCTGATCGCCGCCTACGCCGCCTTCGCCTACGCCGGGTTCCGCGTCGCCCTCGGCTGCCGTGACCCGTTCGGAAAGAGGCTCGCGGCCGGCATCACGACGCTCGTCTGCGGCCAGGCCCTCATCAATCTCGCGGCCGTGATGGGCGCCGCGCCGCTCACCGGAATCACGCTCCCGTTCGTCTCGTACGGGGGCTCGAGTCTCGTCGTGGGCCTCGCCGCCGTCGGCATCCTCCTTAACATCGCCGGGGACGATGGGCGAGACCGACGGACGTCCCGTGTGCCTGATCGCAACCGGCGGAACCGCCGGACACGTGCTGCCGGCGCTGGCGGTAGCCGAAGCGCTGCGCGCTCGCGGCGCCGCCGTGACGTTCGCCGGGTCCCCCGGGCGGTTTGAGGCCAAGCTCGTTCCCGACGCGGGCTTCGAGTTCGACACCTTCGCGGTCTCCGGGTTGCCGCGACGACCCGGCGTCGCGCAGGTGAAGGCGGCGATGCGGGCCGCCGGGGCCGTGAGGGACTGCCGGCGCATCCTTCGCCGGCGGCAGCCCGATGTCGTCTTCGGCGGCGGCGGCTACGTCGCCGGGCCGATGGTGCTCGCTGCGCGAGGCCAGGGAATCCCCAGCGCGCTCATGGAGGCCGATGCCCACCTCGGGCTGGCGAACCGCCTCGCGGCGCCGTTCGCTCGCCGGATCTTCCTCTCCTTTCCGATCGCCGGACGAACCGGAGCAAAGTATCGAGTGACGGGGAGGCCGATCCGGGCGTCGTCCCGTGTGACGCTCTCGAAGGAGGAGGCACGGAAGCGTTTCTTCCTCGAGGAGGGTCCGGTGCTACTCGTTTTCGGCGGCAGCCAGGGCGCCAAGAGCCTGAACGAGCTAGCGGTCGAGAGCTTCGGCGCCGCAGGGCCGGCCGTGCTCCACCTGAGCGGCGAGCGCGACTTCCACTCGCTCGCCCAACAGGTCTCGCGCCCCGACTACCGGCTGCTGCCATATCTCCCGGACTTCGGCGCCGCGATCGCCGCAGCCGACCTCGTGCTCGCCCGCGCGGGGGGCTCCGTGTGGGAGCTGGCGGCGGCCGGGGTCCCGGCCATCCTGGTGCCCTATCCATTTGCGACCGGTGATCACCAGACGAAGAACGCGCTCTACTTCGAACACGCGGGCGGCGCGGTCGTGATTCCCGAATCCGAGCTCGGCGTCGTTCCCGGCACGGCGCGCTCACTTCTGGGCGACCCCGAGCGGCTGGCGGAGATGGCCGCCGCTATGCGCCGGGTTGCTCGACCCGACGCGGCGGACGAGATCGCGGAGGAGCTGATCGCCCTTGCGGCCTCTGGACGGTAGAGGGCTCTTCTTCGTCGGGATCGGCGGTGCCGGCCTCAGCGGCTACGCGCTGCTCGCACGGGCGTGGGGTGCAGAGGTCTCGGGCTGGGACCGGTACGAGACGCCGTACCTGGAGCACGTCCGGGAGGCGGGGATCCCCGTCGTGGTCGGCGACGACATCCCGGCGGCGCCCGCCGACGCCGAAGCTGTCGTCTCGACGGCCTTCGCCGGCCGCGCTCGGGGCCGGACCCGAGCCGAGTTCCTCGCCGAGCTCGTCTCGCTCCAGGACGCGATCGTCGTCGCCGGAGCGCATGGGAAGACCACGACCGCCGCGATGATCGCGTTCGTCCTCGACCGCCTCGGACGTGACCCGTCCTTCCTGATCGGTGCCGACATCCCGCAGCTCGGCGGGAATGCGCGTGCCGGGTCGGGATGGCTCGTGGTCGAGGGCGACGAATCCGACCGGACGATCGAGCATCTCCGCCCGCAGATCGCGGTCGTGACGAACATCGACCTCGACCACCACAGCGAGTTCAGCTCGCAGGGCGAAGTCGAAGAGCTGTTCGAGCGCTGGCTCTCCATGGTGCCCCAGGTCGTCCGGGGCGACAAGCTCGACCCGTTCGAGGGCGAGTTCAAACTGGCGGGCGAGCACAACCGCCGCAATGCCGCCGCGGCGCTGGCGGCGCTCGAGCTCGCCGGAGTCGCAGCTGACGAGGCGTGGCCGGTCCTCCGGGAGTTCCGCGGGGCGGTGCGGAGGCTCGACGAGCGCGGCGTCGCCGGCGGAGTCCGGGTCGTCGACGACTACGCGCACCATCCGGCGGAGATCGCCGCCACGCTCGCCGCCGTGCGCGAGCACCTGGACGGCCGCGTGCTGGCGCTCTTCCAGCCGCATCTCTATTCGCGGACCCGGCACCTCGCTCGGGAGCTCGGTGAGGCGCTGGCCGCGGCCGACGTCGTCGCCGTGACCGACATCTACGCCGCCCGCGAGGAGCCGATCGAAGGCGTGTCCGGCAAGCTCGTCGTCGAAGCCGTAGCCCAGCATCGACCCGGGCTGCCGCTCGCGTGGACGCCGGAGGTCGAAGACGGTGCGCGCTTCCTTGCCGGCCGCGCTCGAAGCGGAGACGTCGTGCTCACGATCGGCGCCGGCGACGTCGACCGCGCCGCGGAGCTCATGCTGGAGCTGCTTTAGTGCCCCGCCCAGCAATGCATGCCGGCTTCTGGTCCGCGATCACGCTTCGCCAGAGCCCACCCTCCGCCTCACCAAGGTCTACAGACCCTGGCTCGTTGGAGTGCGAATGATCGAGGACGGCGTGGTTCTCTCCCGGTTCACGACCCTCGGGACCGGCGGCCCGGCCCGCTGGTTTGGGGCGCCCGAGTCGCTCGACGAGCTGGTCGAGGCACTCGAGTGGGCCGCCGAACGCGACGTTCCCGTCGCGGTCGTCGGATTGGGCTCGAACCTCCTCGTCGCCGACGAGGGCGTCGACGGGCTGGTGCTCAAGCTGGCCGGAGAGCTCGCGCAAGCGGTGGTCGAGGAGGATCGCTTGCTGGCCGGAGGCGGCGCAGCGCTCGCCGTCTCTCTCCACCGCGTGCGCGCCGCGTCATTGGGAGGGTTCGAGTTCGCATGCGCGATCCCGGGGACGGTCGGCGGCGGGTTGAAGATGAATGCGGGCGCGTACGGCGGCGACATCGCCGGCGTTCTCGACCGTGCGCTCGTCGTCTCCGCCGACGGGGCGGAATGGCGAACGCCGGTCGAGCTCGGGCTCGAGTACCGCCGCTCCGGTCTCGAGCCGGGGGAGGTTGTCGCGCGGGCGGAGTTCCGCCTCGAGCCGAGGCCGCAGGACGAGATCAAGGCCACAGTGGCGGAGATGCAGGCGAAGCGCAAGGCGGCGCAGCCGACCAACAAGCGGACCTTCGGAAGCGTGTTCAAGAACCCGGAGCACGAACTGACTGCCGGCCGGATGCTCGAAGCCTGCGGCCTCCGGGGCCACCGAATCGGCGGCGCGCAGATCTCACCGCGACACGCGAACTTCATCGAGAACGCCGATGGCGCACGCTCGGCCGACGCGATCGCGCTGATGGCGGAGGCGCGCCACCGGGCGCTCGAGGAATTCGGCGTTGCGCTCGAGCACGAGGTTCAGTTGCTCGGGGAGCTCGTACTACCGCCCGTGTAGGAGCGGCCTCCGCCGCGGCGAAGTGACCGCCGTGGCCCGAGGACGACAGCTCGCGGCTGCTCGTGCGGAGGCTCGTGGCGGTCCTCCGCTCTTGCAGCTGCTCCCTTCGATGCGCTCGCTGGCCGCGGGGTTCGGCCTGCTCGCCGCAGCGCTCGCGCTGTACCTCGGTGCACGGGAGAGCTCCGCGTTCTCCGTGGACTCGATCGAGGTCACGACGGAGCCTTCCGGCCAGTCGAGACTCGTCGAGCGCGCGCTCCGACCACTCGCCGGACAGAGCCTGCTCGAGATCGACGAGGACGCGATTGCACGCCGGCTCGAACGCCTGCCACACGTTCACCTCCTCGGTTACGACCGTTCCTTCCCCGACGGGCTCCGGGTGACCGTCAGCGTCGAGCGCCCCGTCGCCGTTCTGCGGAAGGCGAACGAGAACTGGCTGGTCTCGGGCGAGGGGCGCGTGCTTCGGAAGCTCGAGCGCCGGTTGCGCCGCCCGCTGCCGGTCGTCTGGATCCCACGCGGCTCCGAGCCCGAGATCGGAAGTTTCGTGCGCGCCGAGAGGCCTGCCAAGGCGGTCGTGGCGCTGGCCTCGATGCGCGCCTCGGCACCGGGCTTCGTGGGCAGGATCTGGTACGTGGCGGAAGGCGACCACGGCCTCACCCTTGTCCTTCGTGACCGCCTCGAAGTGCGACTCGGAACCGCGTCGGAGCTGCCGCTGAAGCTCGAGGTGGCGCGCCGAGTGCTCGACGCGATCCGTTCGGTAGGCACGCCGGCGTCCTACGTCGACGTCGCGGTGCCCGAGCGACCCGTCGCAGGCACAACCCTCAACTCTCAGGTAGAGCCTTAGACTAACCACGGTGCGAGCCGTTGACACGCGGCGTAGCGGCCCATACGCTGAGGCGTTGCCGCAGCCGCAAAGGCGCGAGCTTCAGTCGAGCTTGAGGTGGAGGGACGTTTAGAGTGCGTGAGCAGACCGGCAATTACCTGGCAGTAATCAAGGTCGTGGGCGTCGGAGGGGGCGGATCCAACGCCGTCAACAGGATGGTCGACGCGGGCCTCAGCGGCGTCGAGTTCATCGCCGCGAACACCGACGCGCAGGCCCTGCTCGTCGTCGACTCGGATGTGAAAGTCCAGATCGGCGCGGACTCGACCCGAGGCCTCGGCGCGGGCGCGAATCCGGAGGTGGGCAAGAACGCTGCGCAGGAGAGCAGGGACGAGCTCAAGGAGGTCATGAAGGGCGCGGACATGGTCTTCGTCACCGCGGGCGAAGGCGGAGGGACCGGCACGGGAGGGGCGCCGGTCGTCGCCGAGCTCTCGAAGGAGGATCTGGGAGCGCTGACCGTCGGCGTCGTCACGAGGCCGTTCGGCTTCGAGGGTCGCCGCCGAGCGGAGCAGGCGCACCTCGGCATCGAGGAGCTCCGTGACCGCGTCGACACGCTGATCGTGATCGAAAACGATCGGCTGCTTCAGGTCGTCGAGAAGCGGACCTCGATCATCGAGGCGTTCCGGATGGCGGACGACATCCTGCGCCAGGGCGTCCAGGGAATCACCGACCTGATCACGGTGCCCGGAATCGTCAACCTCGACTTCGCCGACGTGCGGGCGATCATGACCGAGGCCGGCTCGGCACTGATGGGGATCGGTAACGCCTCGGGAGAGAACCGCGCCGCGGAGGCCGCACACACTGCCGTCTCCTCGCCGCTGCTCGAGTCGTCGATCGAAGGCGCGACCGGGATCCTGCTCAACATCAGCGGGCCGGCGGACATGGGCCTGTTCGAGGTGAACGAGGCTGCCGAGGTCGTCACGAGCGCCGCCGATCAGAACGCGAACGTGATCTTCGGCGCGGTCATCGACGATGCGCTCAAGGACGAGGTGCGCGTGACTGTGATAGCCACCGGCTTCGGCCCGGGCGCGCACCGGCGCCGCCGTCGGGCGACGATCGAGGAGCCGGCACCGGCTTCGAAGCCGGAGAGCGAGGAACGCTTCGACGTCCCGAAGGACGTCCTCGAAGTGCCGTCGTTCCTACGCGACTAGCGCTTCTTCCCACGGCCGTCAACGGCGAACGCCGCTGTAGCATCCGGCGGCGTGCAGACGCTGCATCGAACCCCGCTCTACGAGCGGCATCTCGCCCTCGGGGCGCGCCTGGTCCCGTTCGCGGGCTGGGAGATGCCGGTGCAGTACGAGGGCGTGATCCAGGAGCACCGCGCGGTGCGCGGCGACTGCGGCGTCTTCGACGTCTCGCACATGGGAGAGCTCGAGGTCGAAGGCCCAAGGGTGCGTGAGCTGCTGCAGTCGCTGCTCTCGAACGACGTCGGCAGGCTCGAACCCGGCGACGCCCAGTACACCTTGCTCACGAACGAGCGCGGCGGGATCGTCGACGACCTGATCGTCTATCGCCTCGAGCAGGGCCGCTACCTCCTGATCGTCAACGCGTCCAACCGTGAGACGGACTTCAGGTGGCTCAAGGAGCGCGAGATTCCGGGCTCGGACGTGCGCGACGTCTCGGACGACTACGCCCTCTTGGCGGTGCAAGGGCCGCGGTCGATCGAGCGGCTCGGCCTCGATGATGCTCCTTCCTTCACGTTTTCCATGGCCGAGCTCGACGGGATCGAGTGCATGGTCAACCGCACCGGCTACACGGGCGAGCGCGGCGTCGAGCTGATGGTTCCGGCCGACGAGGCCGCGGAGCTCTGGGATCGCGTCCTCGACCGAGGCGCCGTCCCGTGCGGACTCGGGGCGCGGGACACGCTTCGGCTGGAGGTCTGCTACGCGCTCCACGGGAACGACATCGGCCCCGACACGGACGCGATCTCCGCCGGTCTCGGCTGGGTGTGCGCGCTGGGCACTGACTTCACCGGCGCCGACGAGCTGCGCCGGATCAAGGAGGGCGGACCGGAGCGCAAGCTCGTGGCGTTCGTCATGGACGAGAGCGGCATCCCACGGCAGGGTATGCCGATCGCCGGCGGCGGGAACGTCACCTCGGGCACGCATTCACCGATGCTCGACGTCGGCATCGGCATGGGCTATGTGCCGACCGACCAGTCCGAGCCTGGGACGGAGCTGACGATCGACGTGCGCGGCCGCGGGCGGCGCGCGCGGGTCGTGCCGAAGCCGATCTACAAACGCGAGGAGGACTGATGGCGGCCGACGAGAGTTATCCCGAGGATCTCCGCTACCACCGCGAGCACGACTGGGCGCGCGTGGAGGACGGTGAGGCGGTGCTCGGGATCACCTGGTACGCGCAAGACGCGCTCGGGGAGCTCGTCCACTACGAGCCGCCGGAGACCGGCTCCATGGTTACGCAGGGCTCGAGCTACGGCGAGGTCGAGTCGGTCAAGGCCGTCTCGGAGATCATCGCCCCCCTCTCCGGCGAGGTGATCGAGGTCAACCGGGCCGTGATCGACGCGCCCGAGACGGTGAACGAGGATCCGTACGGCGCCGGGTGGCTGATCAGGATCCGCCTCACCGAGCCCGGCGAGTCGGACGACCTCCTCGACGCCGCGGCGTATCGTCAAGTGATCGAAGAGTAGGTGCCTCACCAGGCGAGACACGCCCGCTTCTGGCCCGCGATCACGCGGCGCCAGAGCCCACCCTCCTCCTCAACAAGGTCTTATTTAGACCTTGGCTCGTCCGAGTGCGGACTCTGGCTTGGTGCTCGCGACCCAGAAGCTAGGCAGCATCACCTGGAGAGTCACTGAAAATCAGCTTCCTCACCCCGGCCGCAGGCCTCGTCGCTTTCGCTGTCATC
>JBOHAU010000099.1:0-18346 GCA_050698015.1 Gaiellaceae bacterium | reverse complement strand
CTCGAACGGCAACACTCTCTCCTCAGCGCGGCCGATGCGCTCGAGAAACGAGCCCGTGCCATCCATGAATGGCCGATCGACGAAGGCATCGTCGCTCGGGTGATCACGATTTCGACCAGTGTCGTCGGGATCACGGTCGCACGGTTGATCCTCGACCCCTTCGGGCTGTAACCGCTAGGTGGCTGTAACCGCTAGGTGTAACCGAGCGCTAGTGATGCGCGTGATGCGCGTGCGCCACGGCATGTCCACGGCCGCGCGCGATCAGGTAACGGTTGACGGGAAACGCCGCCACCCAGGCGACCGCGAGCGCGAAGGCCAAGCTGCCCCAGAAAAGGATGTCTGCAAGGCCTGCCTCCATTGCCCCGGGGATCACTAGCAGAATCGCGTTGTCGACGATCTCCATCACCGCGATCGAGAAGGTGTCGGCGGCCAGCGCGATCGGGATGACGGCCGAGAGCGCCAGCCCGGACCGAAGCAGCGGCCAAGACGTGAAGGCGTACCCGAAGAAGAACGCCAGGACGATCGCGAGCACGATCGTCGGCAGGTTGCTCCAGCCAAGGGCCGTCCCGATGATGACCCCGAGCACCTCTCCGATCGCGCACCCGGTCAGGCAGTGGGTGGTCGCGCTCGCCGCGAGGCGGTTCAGGCTCTGCTCACCGTGATGGTGGTGATGCGTCTCCATAGAGGGCGTCGATCTCGTCTGCAAAGTGCTCCGCGACGATCTTGCGACGCAGCTTCATTGTAGGCGTGACCTCGTCCTCTTCCGCCGAGAAGTCGCGCGGGAGGATCACGAACCGCTTGACCTGCTCGAACGACGCCTTGTCGCGGTTGTACTCGTCTACCACCGGCTCGATCAGCGACCGAACGTCGGTACCACCCTCGAGCTTGGCCCTCTCGTCCTCGTCCAGCGTGATCAAGGCGGTCAGGTAGGCGCGGCGGTCGCCGATCACGAGCGCCTGCGCGACGTACTTCGACGCCTTGAGCTCGTTCTCGATGTTCTGCGGCGCGACGTTCTTGCCTTGGGCGGTGACGATGATGTCCTTCTTGCGGTCGGTGATCGTGAGGAACCCATCGTCGATCGAGCCGATGTCGCCCGTGTGGAGCCAGCCTTCGTCGTCCAGGACCTCGCGCGTCGCCTCCTCGTCCTTGTAATACCCGGCGAAGATGTTCGGGCCGCGGACGAGGATCTCGCCGTCGCCGGCGGTTCGAACCTCGATGCCCGGGATCGCCGGGCCGACCGTCCCGAAGCGGAAGCCCGTCGGCATGTTGACGTTCGACGCCGTCGTGCATTCCGTCTGGCCGTAGCCCTCCATGATCGCGATGTCGATCGTGTGGAAGAATTCCGCGATCTCCTTCGCGAGCGGCGCACCGCCCGAGATCGGCAGCTTGAGGCGTCCTCCCAGCTTCGACTTCACCTTGGAGTACACGAGCTTGTCCGCCAGCCGATGCTGGAACGCGAGGCCCGCCGGCACGGGTTTGTGCTGCTGCTTCAGCTCGCTGACTTCCTTCCCGACTCGCAAGGCCCAGTCGATCAATCGACGCTTCACACCGGTCGCCTCGTCGAAGCTCGCCTGCACGGCCGTGTGAACCTTCTCGTACACCCGAGGGACGCTCGGAAGCACCGTCGGCTTGACGATCGGAGCGACCTCGCCGACTCGCATCGGATCCGGGCAGAAGGCGATCGTGGCGCCGACGTAGCCGGAGAGGAGATGAAGGCAGCGGCCGAAGTTGTGGGCCAGCGGCAGGTACAGGAGGATCAGGTCACCGGCGCCGATGAACTCCGGCACATCGTCCACCGCGCCGACCATCTCGTAGTAGTTGCGGTGCGTGATCATGCACCCCTTCGGCGGGCCGGTCGTCCCCGACGTGTAGATGTAGGTGAAGAGGTCGCCCTCGCCGATCGCGTTACGCGCCTGCTCGAGGGCGTCCGGGTTGGACGCCGCGTAATCCTGGCCCCGGGATCTCAGGTCGTCGAGGTCGGCGAAGGTCAGCAGGTGCTGGAGCTTCGGCATGCTCGCCCGCTCGGACTCGATCTTCGCTCGCTGCTCGTCGTTCTCGACGAGGACGCCCACTGCGTCGGAGTGATCGAGGATGTAGGCGCAGTCCTTGGCCGGGAGCGTCGGGTAGATCCCGACCCCGATCGCTCCGATCCAGCCGAGGGCGTAGTCGAAGAGCACCCACTCGAGCGTCGTGCGCGCCACGATGCCGAACGCGTCTCCCTTTCCGACGCCCAGGGCGAGGAGGCCGTTCGCGATCTCGTCGACTCCCTTGCGGGCCTCTTCCCACGAGACCTCGCGCCACTCGCCGTCGGTTTCGACTAAATACGCCGTTCCCGTCCGAGACTCGGCCCGGCGCCAGAGGTCGGCGATCGTCTTCGTCCCCGCCGCGCGTTCGACCTCGACCGCCATGGCGCTAATCGTATTCAGAAGGGGAGGGATGGGGCACCTAGGGGCGAAAAACCCTGGTCCCTCTAGAATTTGGAGTTCTCATGCGGACGATCTGGAACGGCTCGATCAACTTCGGCCTGGTCAACATCCCGGTCGGTCTTGCCCTGGCGACGAAGCCGGTGGCGAGGCAGTCCGACGTCAGCTTCCGGACCCTGCACCGCGAGTGCGGGACGCCGATCAAGCAGAAGCGCTGGTGCCCGGTGCACGACCGCGAGGTCCCGTCGGACGAGCTCGTCAAGGGCTGGGAGGTCGCGAAGGGTGAGTTCGTCTTCGTCGAGGACGCCGACCTCGAGGCGATCATGGTGCAGGACGACTCGCGGGCGATCGAGATCACCAGCTTCGTCCCGCTCGACCAGGTCGACCCGGTCTTCTACGACCGCACGTACTACCTCGCGCCTTCGTCCACCCCGGCGCAGCGCCGCCCGTACGTCTTGCTCCTCCGCGCGATGCAGGAGACGGGGATGGGCGCGCAGGGCCGCTTCATCCTCCGCGGGCAGGAGAACTTCTGCCTGATCCGGCCTCGTGGAGACGCGCTCGCGCTCGAGACGCTCTTCGTCGCCGAGGACGTGCGCTCGCAGGCCGAGATCGAGGACGCCGTCGGCGACATGGACGTCAAGGACGCAGAGCTCGACCTCGCGCGCCAGGTGATCGACAGCCTGTCCGCCGACTTCGACGCCTCACAGCTCGAGAGCGAATACCGCGCCGACCTGCGGTCGATGCTCGAGGCCAAGCTTGCCGGCCAGGAGATCAAGCGGCCGGAGCCGGAACCGGCAGAGGCGCCCGTGATCGACCTGATGGAGGCGCTGCGTCAGAGCGTCACCGAGGTCCAGAAGAAGCCTGCCGCGAAGCCGAAGAGTGGCCGTTCGACGGGCCCGCGCAAGCGCGCCGCCGCCGCGAAGAAGTAGCGAAGACCCCTTAGTGGTGCTGCGGAACTGCGGGGACGCCCGTGGCCTGAAGCTGCGCTGCGAAGAGGGTCTTGTCGATCTTCCCGTTGTAGATCGGAACACCCTCCTGGAGACAGAGCCGGATCACCTGGTCGCGATCCAGGTTCATCTCCTTCGACAGCTCCTCGGGCGTCAGGTGGTTGGGCATGCGGCTACTCCTCTCGTTCACGGGTTGATGGGGACAGGATCAATCCTGTCTCCATGCACATTCCAAGTGGGCAACAAAAAAGCCCGCCGCCACAAGGGCGCCACGGGCTCGAAGGCTCGCGCTGTCGGCTGGGCGATCCATCAGTCGCTCAACCTCCAACTCAGCACACTCCGATCTTACACCGGGTTGGGGAGGTCGAGAAACTCCCAATCGAGGTCGAAGCGCTGGGCCATGCTCTGGGCCAGCGCCTTGATCCCGAACGTCTCCGTGGCGTAGTGGCCGCCGGCGAGGAAGTGCGTGCCGAGCTCTCGCGCGGCGTGCAGCGTGGGCTCGGCCGGCTCGCCCGTGACATATGCCTCGTAGCCGAGCGCGGCGACCTGGGGGAACAGCCTGGCGGCGCCGCCTGTGATGACAGCCACCCGCTCGATGCGATCGGGGCCACCGGCGAACACCCGAGGTTTCTGGCCCGTCGCCTGCTCGAGCCGTGCGACGAGCTCGTCGAGGCCGACGGCGGGCTCGAGCCGACCTCCGAACCCCCACTCGAGCACGCGCTCCCGGGACTCGACGCCGAGCAAGCCTCCGAGCAGCGCGTTGTTGCCGATCTCAGGGTGGGCGTCGAGGGCCAGGTGGTAGGCGGCAAGCGTCACGTCACCGTCGAAGAGAGCCCGCAACCGTTCCTTCAGCTGCCGGTCCACGACCCGCGGGTCGTTCTCCCAGAAGAGCCCATGGTGGACGATCAGCAGCTCCGCGCCGGTCTGCGCCGTCCGCTCGAAGAGCTCGCGTGAGCTCGAGACGCCCGCTGCGATCTTCGTCACTTCGTCCGCTCCGACGACCTGAAGCCCCATCGGGCCGTAGTCGTGGAAGGCGTCGAGATCGAGCAGCTCGCGCGCGTACTCGAGGATGTCGTCCCGTGCCGCCATCGCCGCTACTCTGTCGGCTCTCGGGGTGTGGCGCAGCCTGGTAGCGCGCTCCGTTCGGGTCGGAGAGGTCCCCAGTTCAAATCTGGGCACCCCGATTTTGAGCCTCCGGCGGCCTCTGCATCTGTCGATGCACGATCGCCGTGCAGGCGTCCTCGACGTAGTCCAGCCCCGCCTCGGTGGCGATCCGGCGAGCTTCGGGAGACCGGAGGTCGAGCTGGAGCCAGAAGGCCTTCGCGCCGGCCTCCACCGCCTCGCGCGCGTGTCCGGGCGCCGCATCCTCACGCCGGAAGACGTCGACCAGGTCGATCGGCTCGTCGATGTCGGCCAGCGAGGGGACGCACGGGACGCCGAGCACCTCGTCACAGGTGAGCGGGCGAACGGGGATGACCCGGTAACCCTGTGTGAGCAGGTAGCGCATCACGCCGTGACTCGGGCGATTCGGGTCCGGCGAGGCGCCGACGAGGGCGATCGTCTTCGACTCACGCAGGATTTGCTCGGGGGATCGCATCTGGCCGGAGCTATCCTGCCAGCCGATGTCCGGCAAGCTGCGCGTCGCCTGCGTCCAACTCACGAGCCGGTCGGACAAGGCGGCGAATCTGGAAAAAACCGAACCGCTGGTCGCGAAGGCGGCTGCGTCCGGTGCCGACGTCGTCGTCCTGCCCGAGAAGTGGAACGCGATCGGAGATCGCGACGAACTACACGCTGCGGCCGAGGCACTGGAGGGCGGCGAATCCGTCGAGGCGATGGCGCGCTGGGCGCGCACGCATGGAATCACGCTCGTCGGCGGCTCGATCACGGAGCGACGGGAGGGCCGCGAGAAGCTCTCGAACACCAGCATCGTCTTCGATCCCGAGGGGGCGATCGTCGGCCTCTACCGCAAGATCCACATGTTCGACGTCGAGGTCGGCGGCCACGTCTACCGCGAGTCGGACGCGGAGGAGGCCGGCGACGAGCCGGTCGTCGTCGAGGTCGAGGGTTGGCCGACCGGGTTGACCGTCTGTTACGACGTCCGCTTCCCCGAGCTCTACCGGATCCTCGCGCTCCAGGGCGCCGAGCTGGTGACCGTTCCGGCGCACTTCACGCTCTACACGGGTAAGGACCACTGGGAGCTCCTGCTCCGGGCACGAGCGGTCGAGAACCAGTACTTCGTGGTCGCCGCCGCGCAGATCGGCGAGACGCTTCCGGGCCGCCTCAGCTACGGCCGCTCGCTGATCGCAGACCCGTGGGGAACGGTTGTCGCGATGGCGCCGGACGAGGAGACGGTGATCGCCGCCGAGCTCCACCGGCAGCGGCTGGAGGACGTTCGGGCGAAGCTCCCTTCACTGGCTTCCAGGCAGGCAGACGCCTACCGGTGGCCAACTCCTACGTCCTAGTCGCATGAAGATTCAGGCGGTTCTTTTCGACCTCGATTTCACGCTGGCCAAGCCCGGTCCCGATCTGGGGCCAGAGGGGTATCAGCGGCTCGGTCGGCGCTTCGGGCTCGAGCTCGATCCGTCGCGCTACAAGGAGGCCCGCGTGAAGGCCCTCGAGGGACTGAGGAAGCGTCCCGACTTCCGCCACGACGAGGAGATCTGGGTCGCGTTCACCGAGCGGATCATCCGCGGGATGGGCGGCGACTCCGACCGCGCGTACGAGTTCGCGGTCGAGATGACCCGCGCATGGGAGCACGCGCACAACTTCGACCTCTACGACGACGTTCCGCCGGTTCTCACCGAGCTGCGTCGCCTCGGGCTCAAACTCGGGATCGTCTCGAACACCGGACGGGACGTCCACGAGTTCCTCGCCCACCACAAGCTGCAGGTCGACGCGGCGCTGTCCTCGCGCGTCCACGGCAAGGTCAAGCCGCATCCGACGATCTTTCAGGCGGTTCTGGATGGGCTCGGAGTGGCGGCCGAGCACGCCGCGATGGTGGGCGACTCCCCCGAGGACGACCTGGAAGGCGCGCGGGCGCTGGGGATGCAGGCGTTCCTCGTCGATCGCGAGGGCGTCCACCCCGACGCGCCCGACCGTCTACCCGACCTCTTCGCGCTCCCGGCCGCGCTGGGGCTCTAGTGCCCCATCCGGTAATGCCGCCGCACTTCTGGGTCGCTAGCACCAAGCCAGAGGCCGCACTCTGACGAGCCAAGGTCTGTAGACCTTGGTGAGGAGGAGGGTGGGCTCTGGCGCCGAGTGATCGCGGGCCAGAAGCCGGCATGTATTGCCGGACGGGGCACTAACAGCGGTCGGAGTGTGGGCACGTCCTGAGGACCCGCACCGACGGCTCGCGCGACCGCCCGCGGGGCCAAGAGAGCTGGATCCTCACCGACGCCGCGTTGTTCTCGTACCGAAGCTCTTGAATCAGCGCCTGTGGGTTCGCGCGGTTGACGAGCACGTACTCGCCTGCCGGCACGCGGGTCAGGTCGAGATTCTGGCCGTCGAGCCGCGAGTGGTAGCGGTCGGAATAGCCAACCGACGTGCCGCCGTCGACGCCGAGCGCCCCCGGCTCGTAGAGGTTGCAGAACCCCCGGAACCGTGGGGCCGGTATGCGCCCCTCGATCTTGCCCGGGGCGACGCCATAGCGGTCGCCGATACAGAAGCCGCTCTTGCGGTCCAGTACGACAACGGAGCCGCGCGGGCGGCGCAGCTCGTAGCGCTGGAAGTGGATCAGGTGCCAGTGCGAGTGATCCGCCGACGAGTTGTAGCGCCAGATCCCAATCTCTGGGTTCGTGCGGAGGCTGCCGTTCGAGAGCCTGATCCGCTGGCTTGCACGCATCGCGCCGCCGGACGCCGGTCTTCGTCCCTGCACGATCAGCGGCCCGAGCCCGACGTTGTCCGCGGCGGACGTGAACCAGAGCCGAAAGCCGCGCGCGCTTGGCCGGACGTCGAGGTCGCTGGGAGGCTGCTGGTGGAGATCGGGAGGCAGTTCGAGCAGCGTGGGTCGGGGCCGCGCGACGGGGTACTCGGAGAACGGAGGCGTCACGATCGGAACAGGCACTCCTCCCGCCGCTGGAACGCTCCAAAGCGACTGGACGCCGGTGCGGTCGGCGAGGAAGAGCACTCTGCGCCCGTCGGCACTGAACGCGGGGATCGAGTCGTCGAACTCATCTGCAGTCACCCTCACCGTCCTACGGGTGCGCAGGTCGAGGATCCGGATGTCGAACGCCGGCGAGCCCTCGTCGGAGGCAAACGCCAGCCGGCGCCCGTCCGGCGACCACGCGGGCGACAGCTCCCAGCTCACGGAGGCCGTCAGAGCCCTGGGCTTACCTCCGGCCGCAGCGACGACGAACAGGTCGCCGGACCGCTGGAATGCGATTCGCCGGCCTCCGGGTGACCACGCGGGCTCCTCGCCCCGTGCGAGGATGCGTGGCTTGGAGCCGTCCGCGCGCACGATGGCGATCCTGCCTTCTTGCTCGAAGACCAGTCGGCGGCCGTCGGGCGACCAGGACGGAGCGGTCTCGTCTTCCCCATCGGTGTGCGTGATCGCGCCGATGTGAGTGCCGTTCGCGTCGGCGACGAAGACATCGCCGAGTCCCCCATCGCCCGGTGCCACGTACGCGAGCCGGCGGCCGTCGGGAGACCAGGCAGGGTCTGAGGCACCCGGTGCGACCAGGCGGTTGTGCCCCCTCCCCACGACGTAGACGCCTCCGCCTACCAGAACCGAGCGCGAGACGGCAAGCGTCGCCCACGGCACCTGCTCCCGCCGCGCGGCGGTGCCGGGACGTGAGAGCGCGGCCGCACCGAGCAGGCCGGCGGCGAGCGTGATCGCCGCCAGCGCGACCGCGTGGGTCTTCATCGCGCGCTCCCGAAGTCCGCAGCCGCCTCCTCGAGCGTCGCCACCGGACCGACGCAGACATCCTCTCGGTCGAAGAGCTCGAGCCAGGCGCTGAGCGGCTTCGAGGCGAAGGTCTCGGCGAGCGTGTCGGCAAGCTCCGCCTGTGCATCGGGGTCGTACTGGCGCGGAGTCAGCTCCTCGAGGCTGAGAAGCTCACACAGGCGCGCAAAGAACTTCTCCTCGAGGGCGGCGACCGTCAGGTGCCGCCCGTCAGCCGTGGGATAGACGCGATAACACGCAAGCCCGCCCGTCAAGAGCTTGGGGATCGGCTCGCCGCCGAGGCGGTGGGCCGCGAACCGATGCGAGCGGTGCGTCATCGAGACGACGAAGTGGTCACCGCGTCCGGTTCTTTCGCGTGCCAGCAACCCCGCAAGTATCTGCATCACGGCGGTCAGGGAGCCGGCGGCGAGGTCGGCAAGCTGCGCGGGCGGGAGCGCCGGCGCCGTGTCGGCGAGCAGCCCGGCCCAGCCCTGGTAGTTGAGGTCGTGGCCTGCCCGGAGCTCGTGCCTGCCGCCGAGCCCGAAGCCCGTGATCGAGCAGTAGACGACGGTCTCGGGAAGATCGGCGGGCCCGATCCCGAGCCGATCGGCGACGCCGGGACGGAAACCCTCGATCACGACGTCCGCTTCAGCGCAGAGCGTCCGCGCACGCTCCGGTTCCGCCTTGAGGTCGCACGTGATCGACTCCTTGCCGCCGTTCAGGGTCTCGTGCCAGGCCGGAGCGGTCGCGCGCATGGGATCGCCGCCCGGCGGTTCGATGCGCACGACGCGGGCGCCGAGCTGCAGCAGCTCGCGGCTCGCGAACGGGCCCGGCAGGTTCCGGGTGAGGTCGACCACGAGCATTCCCTCGAGCGGCCCCACGGGGCCGATGAAGCTATCAGCGTGGTAAGCGACTCGATGCTCGCGTCATCGAGACCTACTTCCAGGCAGCATGTCGATACGTGCTCGAAAACCCGGTCGAGGAAAACTGGCCCGGACGTGGAGCAACTGGCCTTGGAGCTACGCCGCTAAGAGCCGGTCGTGACCGGGGCGCGTTCGGCGGCCGCGACCGCGAGTGCCGGCCCCCAGGCGGCCAGCGGTGACATCTCCCCGCCGCGTCCGTTCAGCTGCCGGTATCCGAGCGCGTGCTCGGCCTGCATCAGCTTGTGGATCTGCGTCGTGCCTTCGTAGATGATGGGCGCGCGCGCGTTCCGGAAGTAGCGCTCGATCCCGTACTCGGCCGAGTAGCCGTAGGCCCCGTGCACCTGGATCGCGAGGTGCGCGGCGCGGAACGCGGACTCGGTTGCATGCCACTTCGCCAGCGAGGTCTCGCGGGTGTTCCGCTTGCCTTCGTCCTTCATCCACGCGGCTTGCATGACGAGGAGCTTCGACGTCTCGTAGCCGAGCACCATCTCCGCGATCATGTCCTGGACGAACTGGTAACGGCCGATGGCCTGGCCGAACGTCTCACGCTCGCGCGCGTACTCCACCGAGCGCTCGAGGCAGGCCCGGATGACGCCGCACGCTCCGGCCGCAACGGTGAAGCGGCCCTGATCGAGGCCGTACATCGCGATCTCGAAGCCCTGACCCTCGTCACCGACGAGGTTCTCGGCCGGAACTTCGACGTTCTCGAAGTAGAGCTCGCCGGTCGAGCCGGCCCAGATGCCCAGCTTGTGCTCGGTCTCCCGCGTGGTCACACCAGGCCACTCGCGTTCCACGACGAACGCCGAGATCCCCTTGTGCTTCGCCGCCGGGTCCGTCTTCGCGAAGACCAGCTGGTGGTCGGCGACCGTGGCGTAGGAGATCCAGTTCTTCTGACCGTTGAGGACGTACACGTCCCCCTCGCGCCGGGCAGTCGTTCGCATCGCGGCCACGTCGGAGCCGGCGGCGGGCTCGGTCAGCCCGAAGCACGCGAGCTTCTCACCTCCCGCCTGCGGTACGAGGTAGCGCTGCTTCTGCTCCTCTGACGCGTACCGAAGCAGCGAGAGCGAGTTGAGGCCCACGTGGACCGAGATCAGCGTGCGGAACGCGGCCTCGCCGCGCTCGATCTCCTCGCAGGCGAGCGCCTCGGACACGAAGTCCAGACCCGACCCGCCGTATTCCTCGGGGATGACGATTCCGAGCAGTCCGAGCTCCGCCATGCCCTCGATCGCCCCGAGGTCGAGCTTGTGGGTGATGTCGTTCTCGACCGCGTTCGGGAGCACGCGCTCGTCCACGAACGTGCGGACCGTGTCCTGGATCAGCCGCTGCTCGTCGGTCAGTTCGAAGTCCATCGCGGGGGAGTGTACGGTCCGGGCTCGCCGGGGTAAGTTATTGACTGACGCGTCAATCAACGACGACGAGGCGGTCAGATGGTGGCGATTGAAGAGGCGATGACGACGGCGACAGGCGTCTCCTTTGAGCTCAGCACCGAGCAACGCGAGCTCAGGCAGCTGGCTCGGGAGTTCGCGGAGAAGGAGATCCGGCCGAAGGCGGCCGAGTACGACGAGAACTCCACGCACCCGGCCGACATCATCGCCAAGGCGCACGAGCTCGGCCTGATGAACCCGCACATCCCCGAGGAGTACGGCGGGCTCGGCCTACCCGGCTTCGACGGGATGCTCGTCGGCGAGGAGCTCTCGTGGGGCTGCTCGGGCATCGCCGTCTCGATCGTCGCCAACACGCTCGGCTCCGCCCCGGTCATGATCTCCGGGACCGAGGAGCAGAAGCAGCGCTGGCTGCCGCCGCTGATCGAGGAGCCGATCCTCTGCTGTTCGGCCTCAGCGAGCCGAACGCGGGCTCCGACGTCTCCGGGATCCAGACGACCGCCGTCCGCGACGGCGACGAGTACGTCATCAACGGCTCCAAGATGTTCATCACGAACGCCGGCCAGGCCGCCTGGCTCGTCGTCTTCGCCTCCACCGACAAGAGCAAGGGCCACCGCGGCCTCTCGGCGTTCATCATCCCGACCGACCTCGACGGCGTCACCGTCGAGAAGCACCTGGACAAGATGGGGCAGCGGGCGACCGACACCTCGGCGCTCGCGTTCCAGGACGTCCGAGTCCCGGTCGACTACCGGCTCGGCGAGGAAGGCGAGGGCTTCAAGATCGCGATGAAGACCCTCGACTTCACCCGGCCCGGGACCGCCGCCGGCGCCGTCGGGGTGGCTCAGGCCGCATACGAATACTCCGTCGAGTACGCGAAGACGCGCGTGCAATTCGGGCAGCCGATCGCGATGAACCAGGGGGTCAACTTCCTGGTCGCGGACATGGCGACCGAGATCGAGGCCGCGCGCCTTCTCGTCTGGCAGGCGGCCTGGCTGCTCGACCAGGGCAAGCGCGCGACCTTGCAATCGTCGTTCGCAAAGCGGTTCGCAGCGGACACCGCCATGAAGGTCACGACCGACGCAGTCCAGATCTTCGGCGGTTACGGCTACATCAAGGAGTATCCGGTCGAGAAGCTCATGCGCGACGCGAAGCTGTTCCAGATCTACGAGGGCACCTCGCAGATCCAGCGGCTCGTGATCGCCCGTGAGATCTTCTTGCCGCGCGACTAGGGGTCAGGTCTTGCATTGCCGCGAGCCCGCTCAGCGCGCAGCGGATGTTGCAATGCAAGACCTGACCCCCGAAACGGTCCTCCGTGGCGCTTGAGATCGACCTGAGCGGGCGTGTCGCTCTCGTCACCGGCGGCTCGCGTGGACTCGGCCGCGCCGATGCGCTGACGCTCGCGCGCGCCGGCGCCGACGTCGTCATCGCCGACATCCTGGTCGAGTCGGACGATTCCGGCGACGCCGATCGCTACGGACCGCTCGCCCAGGCGGCGCGCTCTCAGGGGCTCGTCCACACCGAAGCGACTGCGGAGGAGATCACCGGGATGGGGCGCCGAGCGCTTGCGCTCAAGTGTGACGTGACCGACGCCGGGCAGGTCGGCAGGGCGGTGCAGCGGGCCGTCGAGGAGCTCGGCTCGGTCGACATCCTCGTCAACAACGCGGGCACCCTCGACCACGTCGGTCAAATCGAGGACCAGGTTGCGGAGCTCTGGGAGCGCGACCTCCGTGTCAATCTGACCGGGGCGTTCAATTGCGCGCGGGCGGTCTGGCCGCACATGAAGGAACGGGGGTGGGGGCGGATCGTGAACATGGCTTCCGTCGCCGGGACGCTCGGAGGGTTCGGGCAGGCGAGCTACTCCACGACGAAGGCTGGCCTGCTCGGCCTCACCAAGTCACTTGCGCTCGAGGGAGCGCGTCACGGGATCACCGTCAACGCGATTGTTCCCGGGATCATCGGGACGGAGGCGTTTCATTTCGGCAACCCGGAGATGAACGAGCGGATGGTGAAGCGCACAGCGATGCGCCGCACCGGAGAACCGCAGGACATCGCCAACGCGATTGCGTTTCTGAGCTCCGACCTCGCGTCGTACATCACTGGCGTCGGCCTCAACGTCTCCGGCGGGATCGAGCTCTTCACCTTCTGAGCAAATCCAGAAATTCGTCTTCCAGGCTGCTGGGTAGACTCAGCTGCTTGTACGCCGAGGCCGGGTCTCGGGCGGTGTACCTCCGCCGAAAGCGTGCTGCTCGAAAGCGGCTTCTCCGGCAATGGTCCCTGGTCGGCCTCGCGGCATTGGCCGTAGCGATTCTCGTCCTCAGTCTCGGGTTCGCGGGCTCCCCGAAGACGCTGCCGGAAGGCGCGACGATCGCGGGGATGGACGTCGGCGGTCTCACGACGCGAGAGGCAGTCATGAAGCTCGAGCGCCGCTACGAAGCCCTCAAGACGACGCCGGTCGTCTTCACCGCCGGCCCGCGCGAATGGCGGTTCAGGCCGAACGAGATGATCCTGGAGGTCGACTGGGCCGCGGCCGTCGAGACGGCTCGGCGTCAGGGTGACGGCTTCGCGCCGGTCCGCGGCCTCCGCCGCCTCGGTGCGCGCTTCTTCGGCGCCGACGTAACGCCGCGGGCGCGCGTCTCCACCGCCATGCTCGCACACAGCCTCGGCGTCCTCGCGCGCCGCATCGACCGGTCCGAGCGCGACGCCGCGCTTCGGCTCCGGGGGCTCAACCCGGAGCTGGTGCGAGGCGCGACCGGCCGCACGCTCGATCGACAGGCCACAGCCCGTCTCATGGTCAGCTCGCTCGTCTCACTCGAGCGCTCACCGGCGGCGCTGCCCGTCCGCATCACCCAGCCGGACGTCACCGCGGCCGAGCTGGAACCGGCACTGGCGCAGGTCCGGACGGCGCTCTCTGGGCCCGTTCGCCTGGCCCTCGGCCCTACCCGCTGGCGGCTCCCACGGTGGCGGATCGCGAAGATGCTCGTCCTGCCGAGCAACGGCCGGGCGTCGGTGACGATCGGCGGTGCGGGCGCAAACGAGTTTTTCGAGCGCTTCCGGACAGCGGTCGACAAGGAGGCGGTCGACGCCGAGTTCGTCGTCCTGCCGAGCGACCGGGTCGTCGTGCGCCCCGGCAAGCCGGGGCTGGAGCTCGACGTCGCCGCAGCAGGCGATGCGATCCTCGCCGCCGCGCTTTCGCCCACGGATCGTGTTGCGCGCCTCGTCGTGCAGCGCGCCCTTCCCGAGCGCACCACGCGGGAGGCTCGCGCGATGGGAATCACGGGGCGCGTCGCCGGCTACACCACCTACTACGGCGGCGAGCCGAACCGAATCCACAACGTCCAGCTCGTCGCCAGCATGGTCGACGGCGCGGTGATCGCGCCCGGCGCGACCTTCTCGTTCAACCAGACGACGGGCGAGCGCTCGCCCGACCGGGGCTTCCGCGAGGCGCCGGTGATCATCAACGGCGAGCTCCAGAACGGGATCGGCGGCGGAGTCTGCCAGGTCTCGACGACCGTGTTCAACGCTGCCTACGAAGCGGGACTGCCGATCGAGACGCGCACCAACCATGCGCTGTACATCGCCCACTACCCGCAGGGGCGGGATGCGACCGTGAACTACCCGGACATCGACCTCAAGTTCCGCAACGACACGGGGCGCTGGCTTCTGCTCCGGACGTTCGTCGGCTCTTCGGCGTTGACCGTGAAACTCTATGGAACGCCGCAGAACCGACGCGTCGAGAGCGAGACCGCGCCGCTCGAGGTCACCGGCCCACCCCGCATCAAGCGCGTCCCGAACCCTGGCATGTGGACCGGCGTTCAGGTAACCGAGGACTCCGGCGAGCCCTCGCGCAAGACGAGCGTCACGCGCCGCGTCTTTTCGGAATCCGGGAAGCTGCTCTCCGAGACGACCTGGACGTCCTGGTATCGATCGGAGCCGAGGATCGTCCGCTATGGGACGAAGGCGCGCCCGAAGCTGCCGGCACCGCCGCCGAAGGACAAACCCAAGCGGCCGCCGCCTCCGCCGCCCGGCGAGCCTACGCCTCCACCCCCGCCTCCGCCCGCCTGATCTCGTCGATCAGCCAGTCGGGGACGCGGGTCGGGCGGAAGGTGACCGCGTCCACGCACGCATGCCCGGTCCAGCCGTCCGCGATCGTCTCTTCGTCTCGCTCCACGACGTACTCGTAGCGAAAGCGTGCGCCGCGCACGTCGACGCAGCGCGCGTGGATCCGCAGGCGGTCGTCGAACTGGGCCGGCTGCAGGTGGCGCACGTGGGTCTCGACCGTGAGCGCCTCGACCCCCTGCTCGCGCAGCGAGGAGTAGCCGCCGCGGAACCGCGAGAGGTAGTCCACCCGCGCGACCTCGAACCAGACGAGGTACTCGGAGTTGTTGGCGACGCCCTGCGCGTCGGTCTCGGCGAAGCGAACTCTGACGTCGGTGTGGAAGCGGAAGCCGTCGATGGGGAGACTCTAGGGATGAGCGTTGCGCGACTTGCGGAGCTCGTTCGCGAGTCCGGCCCGGCGGTCGTCCTCACCGGCGCCGGAGTCTCGACCGAGAGCGGGATTCCGGACTTCCGCTCGCCCACGGGGATCTGGGCGGAGTACGACCCGCAGGAGTACGCGACGATCGACGCCTTTCGATCCGACCCGGAGAAGGTCTGGCGCTTCTATGCCCTTCGCTTCGCGGCGCTCACCGAGGCGGAGCCGAACGCCGGGCACGTCGCCCTGGCCGAGCTCGAGCGCGCCGGCCTGGTCCGCGCGGTCGTCACCCAGAACATCGATCTCTTGCATCAACGGGCGGGGAGCAGCGACGTCGTCGAGGTGCACGGGTCGATTCGGACGTCCACATGCCTGCGGTGCGGGTCCCGCTACCCGCTTGCCGAGGTGCTGCGCCTGCTCGAGGTGGGGGACGTCCCTCGGTGCACGGCTTGCGACGGCGTACTCAAGCCCGACGTGGTCTTCTTCGGAGAGCTTCTGCCCGAGGCGGCGATCGACCGCGCCTACGAGCTCGCGCGCTCGGCCGGTCTCTTGCTCGTCGTCGGCTCCGGGCTCGAGGTCTGGCCGGTCTCGCTGCTTCCCGAGGAAACAGTCCAGGCCGGCGGCCGGGTCGCCATCGTCAACAGGGGGCCGACGACTTTCGACGCTCGAGCGGTGCTGAAAATCGATAGCGGCGCCGGCGAGACGCTCGCGGCGCTCGTTCGGGCTTTGACTTAAGCCGCTGCGCGGCGGAGCTGGCGTTCAGAGAGCACCGTTCGGCACTCGCTGCACACTCGCTGCTCCACCTCGTAGGGCACGCCTGCCCGCTGCCGGATCACGTGGTTTGTGACCTCGTGATGCCGGTGGGATCGTGTCCTGCGAAACATGTTCACTGTCGTTCCCATCATTCGGCTATATGGCTATCCCGCTTAAATCGTTCCCTCATGCTGACGATGAGGTTTTCCGTGACGATTCCATCAATCCTTCGGACGGCGGCGCTGCTCAGTTTGTTGGCGCTCCTGCTCGGCTTTACATCCTCGATACAAGTTTCGTCTCAGCGCCGCACGCCGGCGGGCTGCGCGCCGGGCACGGTCAAGACGCTCGTCGCACCGGTCAAGACCTACGCGGTCGACGCCCGGGGGCTCGTGCGCGTGTACCGGAAGCCGGGCGGCCGTCCGTTCGCGCGTTTCGGCGCGCTCAACGCGAACGGAGTCCCGACAGTGTTCGCCGGCCTCCAGGCGGTGCTGGGCGCGCGCTGCCGGGCCGCGTGGTACCGCGTGCATGTCCCGATGAAGCCGAACGAGACGACCGGCTACGTCCGGGCGAGGAGCGTGAACCTTCGTGTCGTGCGGAGCCGGGTCGTGATCGACCTCTCGGCGCGTAGGCTCTCCGTCTACAACCGCGGCCGCCTCACGCTGGCGACGACGACTGCGATCGGCGCGCCTGCGACGCCCACGCCGCTCGGCCGCTTCTACATCAACCAGCGCTTCCGCGAGCCCGATTCGAACGGGCCGTACGGCTGGGCTGCGATCGGGATCTCCGCGTTCTCGGAACTTTTGACCGGGTGGCCCCAGGGCGGCCCCGTGGCGATCCACGGGACGAATCGCCCTTCCCTGCTCGGCCTGCGGGTCTCGAACGGCTGCATCCGCGTCTCGAACGACGCGATCCGGCGAATCTGGCGGCTCGCGCCGACGGGCACGCCGGTCTTGATTCGGGCCTGAACGGTTAGGGTTTGGCGCGATGGCCCGCAGACAACAACAGAAAGACCTGCTGACGAGATTGAGCGACGTCGGCGAGGAAGCGCTCTCGCGCGTCGCGGGCTCGCCGACGACCGCCCGCCTGCTCGACAGCGTCGGCGGGATGCGGGAACGGCTGGACGACGTGCAGAAGAAGGTCCGCGGCCTGGATGCGCTGGAGAAGCGCGTGGCCAAGCTGGAGAAGCGGGTCGAGGAGCTCTCGAAGCCGAAGCGCGCGGCGGCGTCGAGTCGCAGCCGAGCGTCGACGACGAAGCGCGCGACGACGCGCCCCGCGACCCGCAAGAAGCCGCCGTCTTCTAGCTAGGCACGCGCAGGCGGATCGCCGCCGGCACGATCTCGAAACGCACCGGCGTCGTCCCAGGCTGCTCGCCGTCGAGCTGAATCGGCATCGGCTCGTCGGCCTCGATCGAGACGGTGCTGCCCCGGAGCACTTCGCCTTTCGGGTGCGGTAGGTGCGTGCCTCGGTAGATCTTCGGCATTACGCGTAGGAGTTCTACCTTCGTCAGGTCGCCGATCAGCAGAACGTCGAAGAGCCCGTCGTCGGGCTCGGCGTCGGGTGTGATCATCATCCCGCCGGCGAGGTAACGGCCGACGGCCACGATCGTGTCCTCCATCAACGCGTCCCGACTCTCCTCGTCGACGCGGATGCGCAGGTGGACGTTCTTCCAGCGCGCGAAGACGATGCCGAGTGCGACGAGGTAGGAGGTCTTGGCGCCGAACGCCTTCGTCGTCCCGTTGGCCTTGGCCGCGACTGCGCCGCTCATCCCGACGCTGGCGATGTTCGCGAACCAGGCGGACTCCTCCCGGCCGTTCACGCGGTAGGTCGCTCGGCCGAGGTCGAACGCTCGAGCCGTCCCGTCCTTGGCGATGCGAAGTGCGTCCTTGAGCCGCTTCGGTATCTCGTGCGTGCGTGCGAAGTCCCAACCCGTCCCGCGGGGAATCAACGCCAGCTCGACCCCCTCGCGGCCCGCGATGCCGTTCACGACCTCGTGCACGGTCCCGTCGCCCCCGACGACGACGAGGAGCGACGCGCCCTGGTCGACGGCCTCGCGGGCGAGGTCGGCGAGCTGACCGGATTGCTCCGAGAAGATCGCTTCGCCGCGAAGGCCCGCGGCATGTGCCGCGCGCGCGATCTCCGGCCACCGCGTCCCCGTCTTCCCGTTCGCAGACGCGGGATTGACGAGAAAGACGGTGTCGGGATTCAAGCGGTGATCGTCCGCAACGCGAGCTCCGTCATCTGGTCGACGGCTGCGCGCATCTCCTCGTCCGAGATCCGAACGAACTCACCCGCGACGACCACATCGCTCACCGTCAGCAGGCAACCGGCCTGCACTTTTCGCAGCGCGCCGAGGGTGAAGAGCACCGACGCCTCCATCTCGACGGCGAGGATGCCTCGGCTCGACCAGCGCTCGTACTGACCGTCGTCCGGGTTGTAGAAGAGGTCGCTGGAGACGATCGGCCCGACCCTCACCGACTTTCCCAGCTCCTTCGCCGCGTGTACCGCGCCGTGGACGAGGCCCCAGTCGGCGGTCGGGACGTGCGGCTCGAAGCTCACGAGCTTCACGGC
>JBOHAU010000098.1:0-13967 GCA_050698015.1 Gaiellaceae bacterium | reverse complement strand
CCGTCGCGACCGACAGCGGGTACCCGTCGTCGTCGACGAACGCGATCACCGCGTGCTCGAAGCGGCTCTCCAGGCCGGCGATCAGCTCCGGAGTCGGCTTCACGCCATCGCCTTCGCGACGTCGAAGACCTGTGGCGGCCGGTCCGTCGCCCCGTCCGCCCAGAGGAACGCCCTCGTCGGCCGCACCTCGATCACTCCGCGCTCGAAGAACAGCGGCAGCGCGACCCGCTTGCCGAGGAACATGTCGATCGCGGGCTCCTTCTTGCGCCAGAGCGGGAGCACGCGCTCCCAGCCCGCATGGAGGTCCGCGTCGTCGACGGTCGCATCGCCCTGGATCGTCGCGCGCCGGAACGGCTCGACGTCCACCGCGACCGGGTCGCTGATCGAGATCGAGACCTTGGCGTTCGCCTTGATGTGCTCGAGCTTCTTCGAGAAGAGGATGCTCGAGGTGAGGTAGATCACCTCGCCGTCGTAGAGGGGGATCAGCGGATGCGTTACCGGGCGACCGGAGGGGTCGACGACGGTGAGCTCGCTCACCAGCGCCGTCTCGAGCAGAGCTTCGATTGGCTCGGGAAGGACGCCCATCAGTAGGACGATAACGTCAGGCGCGCCGCTCGACGACGATGTGCGTCAGCGTCTCGAGCTCCGGTCGGTACACACCGCCGTCGAGGTGGGAGCGCGCCTCGGCCGCGTACCTGAGCGCGACCTTGCGCGCGCCTTCGAGCGCGCCCGTGGCGGCCACCCGGATGAGCGCCCCGTCGAGCGAGCCTCCGGCGAGCGCCTCGCGGACGACGTCGTCCTCCCGGGCGGCGAGCAGCAGCGGCAGGGTGGGCGTCCCCTCGCGCAGGTCGTTGCCCGCGACCTTGCCGGTCTCGATCGTCGACCCGGTGCAGTCGAGAATGTCGTCGGTGATCTGGAAGGCGATCCCGAGGGCGTGGCCGAATTTGCCGAGCCGCGGATCGCGGCTGCCCAGCATGCACGCGGCGCGGAAGAGCTCCGCCGTCTTCAGCGAGCACCGGCGGAGGTAGTCGTCGACCGTCGTCTCGGGCCGGTGCGCCTGCGCGTGCTGAAGCGCCTCGCCGCGGACGAGTGACAGCGCGGCATGGGCAAGGAGCTGCACGCCCTCGGTATCGCCCGAGCCAGCGAGCTCGGCGAACGCCCTGGCGAAGAGGTAGTCCCCCGTCGCACGGGCACCGACCGCCCCGTGCGTCTTCCACGCCGTCGCCTTTCCCCGTCTGAGCGCAGCCCGATCGATCAAGTCGTCGTGAACGAGGCTGGCCATGTGGACGAGCTCGACCGCAACTCCGGCGGCGAGCGGCGGCTCGGCGGGAGCGGTCAGGAAGACCAGGAGCGGCCGGAGGCGCTTGCCGCCCGCGGCGAGCGACTCCACGCCGGCATCGGCGACGGTCCCGCGATGGCTCGCGACCGTCGCCTGCAGGCGCTCCTCGAGCTGGGCGAGGTAGTCGTCCAGCCCGGGTGGATGAACGGCAGCGAGCGCGTTCATGCGGCTTCCCCGGCAAGCAGGACGACGATTCCTCCCCCGAGGAGCCGGTGCGCGACGGGGTCGAAGCCCGCCGCGCCCACCTCTGCGTCGAGCCCGTTCGCGTCGGGGAAGCGCTTCACACTCGCCGGCAGGTAGGCGTAAGCGGCGCCGCCGGGGAGCACCTTTCCCGCCAGTGGGATCAACCGGTCGAACCAAACCGCGTAGAAGAACGAAAGTGGGCCACTCGGCCGGACGATCTCGAGGATCGCCAGGCGGCCGCCGCGTCGCAGCACGCGTCGAAGCTCCTGGAGCGCGTGCGCTCGGTCCTCGACGTTCCGCAGCCCGAACCCGATCGTGACCGCGTCGAAGCTCCCGTCCGAGAAGGGCAGCGCCGAGACGTCCCCTTGGACCCAGTCGACTCCGGTCGACTTTCGCCGAGCGCGGGCGAGCATGCGCTCCGCGAAGTCGAGGCCGGTGACGTTCCCGCCCTCCGCCTCCGCGGCAAGGGCGAGGTCGCCCGTGCCGCAGCACGCATCGAGGACGCGGTCGCCCGGGCGCACCGCCGCGCGAGCGGCGAGCCTGCGCCAGCGGCCGTCGAGCCCCGCCGTCGTCAGCCGGTTCATCGCGTCGTAGACCGGCGCGACTCCGTCGAACATCGAGTGGACATCTGCGGCGGGCAGGCGTCCGCTCGCGATCGACACTAGTGCCTCTTCCGGTGATGCCGCCGAGTTTCTGGGTCGCGAGCCGAAGGCGCCGACTCGTCGGCGCCGACCAGAAGAGGCCGTGCCGGCTTTGCCGGTACGGCCGTCTCAAGCCAGAGTTCGCACTCCAACGAGCCAAGGCCAGAAGGCCTTGGTGAGGCGGAGGGTGGGCTCTGGCGCCGCGTGATCGCGGGCCAGGGGCCGGCATGTATCGCCGGATGAGGCACTTAGCCGCCGCCCGATTCGCCCTTGGAGGCTTCGAGGAAGATCGCGAGCTTGCGCAGGTTCTCGTCGCCGAGCTGGGCGAACGACGGCATCGGCGAGCCTGGCGAGAGGCGGGCCGGCGCCTTCAGGTGATCGATCTGCCACTGGATGCCGCGGTTCCGGTTCCCCTCCTCGGTGAGGTCGGGAGCGCCGAGCTGCGACGACCCCTCGTCGTTGTAGACGTGACAGTTCAGGCAGGCGGACTGGGCGAAGATCTCGGCCCCCTCACGCGCGTTCGGCGGGAGGTTGTACATCTCCATCCACTCGGGGACCCTGAGGATGGCGCCTGCTCCGGCCTCCTCGGCCGTCGCGCCCTTGTAGGTCAGAACGCCCATCGAGATCGCGGTCAGGATCAGCGTGACCATCGCGACGGGGCGCCGCAGCGGGCGACGCTCCGACCGCCGGTCGAGGAACGGCAGGGCCAGCCCGATGATGAGCAGAATCGTCGGGATCCCGACGGTACCGAGGACGACCGTGTCGGGCCACTTGAAGATCCGCAGCAGGTAGAAGAGGAAGTAGAAGTACCAGTCGGGCCGCGGCACGAAGTTCGTGGTTCCCGGGTCGGCCTCGTCCTCGTAGAGCACGCCGAGCCAGCCCGGCTTCGAGGCTCCCTCGCCCACGTCTTCCGCGGTGAAGTACCAGATGCACGCGAGCGCGATGATCACGGTGACCACGACGAGGCTCATCACCGTGTCGTGGAACATCGCGTACGGGTGGAACGCCTTCCCCCGCCGCTCGACGTCCTCCTTGTAGCGCTTGAACGCCGCCCGGCGCTCGTCCTGAGCGCGGCTCACCGCGCCAGCCTCCCGCGCGCCCTGGGACGCACCAGCCCCGGCCCCCGCGGCTCCGTCTCGACAGGCTCCGCGCCTGCCGCCTCAGATGACCACGGCGGCGACGAGACGCCGAGGCGCACGACGAGGTACAGGTGCAGCAGGATCAGGCCGGCGATCGCGAGCGGTAAGAGGAGCATGTGCATGGCGTAGAAGATCGTGATCGTGTTCGGCCCGATCTCGTCGCCGCCGCGTAAGAACTGCGCGAGGAGCGGCCCCATCACCGGCCCCGTCCCGTTCAGGTTGATGCCGACGACGGTCGCCCAGTACGCGGTCTGGTCCCACACCAGGAGGTAGCCGGTGAAGCCCTGGAGCATCCCGAGTACGAGCAGCGTGAAGCCGACGATCCAGTTCAACTCCCGCGGGTACTTGTAAGCGCCGAACAGGAACACTCGCGCCATGTGGAGGAAGAGCAGGATGATGAAGACGCTCGCTCCCCACTTGTGCATGCCGCGCACGAGCCAGCCGAGCGTGATGTCGTCCGTGATGTGCCGGATCGACGCGTAGGCGTCGTCCGGCGTCGGCTGGTAGTAGAAGGCGAGGATCACCCCGGTGCCCGCCTGGACGAGGAACGCCGTCAGCGTCGCCGAACCGAGCGTGTGGAACCAGTTCGTGTCGGATGGGACCTTGCGGAAGAGGAAGTAGCGGGTGCCGCTGACGATCGCCGAACGCTCCTCGAGCCAGTTCAGGGGGGCCCAGATGAGGGCGGCCAGCTTGGCGGTGAGGCTCTTCTTGCGACGGCTGGGCGGCGGGACCGGCGGGCGGCTGTGAGGCGTCTCGAGCATCAGCGCAGGTCCTGAGGCTGGATCGGGTACAGCCAGCCCGACAGCCCGTCGACGTGCTCGCCCGGGCCCTGGATCCCGTAGGCCTTCAGCTTGGCCTGCGCGCCCTCACCTTCGACCTCGGCGACGGCGTACGTCTCGAGAAGGACGAGGCGGCTGTTCTCGATCGCGAACTTGTAGCGATCCATGGCCCGCACCGGCGGGCCGGCGATCCGGTTGCCTTCGGTGTCGTAGGCGCCGCCGTGGCACGGGCAGCTGAAGTTCGCGGGCAGCACCGGAGTCAGGTTCACCTCGGCCTGCTCGGCGTCAACCGCCTCCCTCTCGTCCTCGTTCCTCGGCCCGCTCGCCTGGACCGGGCAGCCGAGGTGCACGCAGCGATTGGAGATGATCGTGTAGCTCGGCAAGTCCTCGTCGAGGCCGTTGTAGCGAACGAACGCCGTCCGGCGGGAGACCTCGCCCACGGCCGGATCGAGCAGGAACGTGGCCTCCCTCCACTCGTTCTCGGGGAAGTTGTCGGTCGGGCCGAGATCGATGCCCTCGAGCTCCTGGCCGGTGAACGCCGGCAGGATCGCGAAGCCGACGATCGGGAGGGTAACGACGCCGCCGATCACGGCGCCGAGACCAAGCGTCGTCAGCTCGAGGAACTTGTTCCGTGGGTAGCGCTCGGCGGCGAGCTCGCCCTCGTCGGGCTCGGCCATCGCGGCAGGGCGCTCATCCGCGGGGACGGGCGCAGCGTCGGTGCTCGGCGGCGGCCCCCCGAGGTGCTCCTCCCGGGACGACCTCATCGCATCCCGAGCCCAGAGCGCGCCGAAGACGACGGCGATGACGGCACCAGCGACCGCAGCCGGCCAGCTGACGACTAGACCGGCTAGGAGACAGGCGATGCCGACGGCGAAGCCGACCGGCCAGATGGTCGGCGTCGGGGTGTGTGCACTGTGCTCTCCGCCGTGCGGCTCCAGTTACGCCCTCCTCAGCGCTCGTCCGCGGCGAGTCTACGAAACGGATTAGACCGGCGCCGCGCCGTTCGTGTCAACGACGTGGCAACTGCTGCTAGTAGGAAGGGGGGCGCCGAGCGGCCCGCCGGTGCCCTGCCCACTTGGACAGCTGCCCGAGCGCGATCACGGCGATGAAGACCAAGCCGGTGATGAGCATGCCGAAGATGACCTTCTTGCCTTCTTCGGCGGGGTCGATCTGCACTTCCTGCTCCTGGGCGAAGAGGACGGCTGCCGTGAGGAAGGCCATGCGGGCGCGACTCTAACGATCCACCTGGCGGGCGTGGGCCTCGAGCGCGCGGTCGACGGCCTCGTCACCCGCGGCCTCACGCGCCAGCGTCTCGAGCGGTCCGGGATCGCCCTCTCCGCTGAGCGCCGCGCGCGCGGCGGCGAGACGAGCCCGGCCGAGCAGCGCCGCGGACGCCGCCCAGGCGGCGCCGTCGCCGGGTCGTCCGTCGGCCCGGACTTGCGCGCAGAGCGAGATCAGCTCGGCGAGATCGAAGACGGCGTCGACGTCCCCGAGCGACGCGATTCGGGCGAGACCCTGCGCGTAGAAGTAGTCGCCGAGCACGAGCGCCGCGTCGCCGTCCAGCGCGTCATCCCCGCGCGGCCGGCCGTAGTGGGACAGGTACCCCTCGTAGATCGTCTCGAGCCCTCGCGCGAAGCGCTCCTCGGCGAGGGACGAGAACACAGGCTCCAGCTCGCCCTCCTCGGGCTCGCGGAGCGCGCCGAACACCTCGCTAGCCGAAAGCTGCAACGGCCTCGATCGTGCGGTCGATCTCGTCGTCCCCGTGGGCGAGCGAGAGGAACATCGCCTCGAACTGGGATGGGGCCACGTAGATCCCTTGCTCGAGCAGATGGCGGAAGAGCGCGGCGTACTGCGCCTCGTCGGCGGCGAAGAGCGTTGACATTGCGCCCACTCGCGCAAAGCGTCCATGCGGCGACAGCCCCGCTTGGAGGCGGGCCCCTCGGCGCTCCAGCTCCTCGTAGATCCCGGAGTCCCGGAGCCGCCGCAGCACCGAGAGCCCGGCGGCGGTTGCCAGCGGATTGCCGGACAACGTCCCGGCCTGGTAGACCGGGCCGGAAGGAGCAAGCTCCTGCATGACCTCCGCACGCCCGCCGAACGCGGCGAGCGGCAGTCCGCCCGCGACGATCTTCCCGAGGACGGTGAGGTCCGGCATCACGCCGTAACGCTCCTGCGCGCCGCCGCGGGCAATCCGAAAGCCGGTGATCACCTCGTCGAAGACGAGCAGGGCTCCGCTCGCGTCGCAGAGCTGCCGCAGACCATCGAGGAACCCGGGCTCGGGCGGGACGACGCCCATATTCCCCGCGACGGGCTCGACGATGATGCAGGCGAGGCCTTCGCCGTAGTTCGCGACGGCCGCCGCCGTCGCATCGAGGTCGTTGTACGGACAGACGATCGTGTGCGCCGTCACCTCGCTCGGGACGCCGGGCGTGGCCGGGATCCCGAGGGTCGCGACCCCCGAGCCGGCCTCGGCGAGGAGGGCGTCGACATGGCCGTGGTAGCACCCGGCGAACTTGAGGACGCGGTCACGGCGCGTTGCGCCGCGGGCGAGCCGGATCGCGCTCATCGCCGCCTCGGTGCCCGACGAGACGAGCCGGACCAGCTCGACCGAGGGAACCGCATCGACGATCTCCTCCGCCAGGAGCACCTCGCGCTCGGTCGGCGCGCCGAAGCTCGTCCCACCCAAAGCCGCCTCGCGAACGGCCTCGACTGTCTCGGGATCGGCGTGCCCGAAGATCAGCGCTCCCCACGAGCACACCCAGTCGAGGAGGCGGCGGCCGTCCTCGGTCTCGAGGAACGCCCCCTCCGCCCGGCGGACGAAGAACGGCTCGTCGAGGCCCATCGCCCGCATCGAGCGAACAGGAGAGTTGACCCCGCCGGGGATCAGCCGCTGGGCGCGCCGGAAGAGGTCGCTGGCGGTTCTCAGAGCCACCGGGCGAGCTCCTTGGCCCAGTACGAGACGATCACGTCGGCGCCGGCGCGCTTGATCGCGGTGAGCGATTCGATCGCCGCCGTCTGCTCATCCATCCATCCGGCGGCGCCGGCGGCCTTGATCATCGCGTACTCGCCCGAGACGTTGTAGGCGGCGACCGGCAGGTCGAACCGCTCGCGCACCGCACGGATCACGTCCAGGTTCGGCAGCGCCGGCTTGACCATCAGGACGTCGGCGCCCTCCCGCACATCGAGCTCGCACTCGCGCAGCGCCTCCCGGACGTTGGCCGGATCCATCTGGTAGCCGCGCCGGTCGCCGAACGCAGGTGCGGACTCGGCAACCTCCCTGAACGGGCCGTAGAACGCCGACGCGTACTTCGCGGCGTACGAGAGGATCGGAGTTCCCTCGTGGCCCGCCTCGTCGAGCGCAGTCCTGAGCGCCGCCACGCGGCCGTCCATCATGTCGCTCGGGGCCACCGCGTCGGCGCCGGCCTCCACGTGACTGACCGCCGTCCGCGCGAGCAGCTCGAGCGTCTCGTCGTTTGCGACCTCCTCCCCGTCGAGGACGCCGCAGTGGCCGTGGGACGTGTACTCGCAGAGACAGACGTCGGTGACGAGCACGAGCTGAGGCACGCGCTCCCGCACGGCGCGAAGCGCGCGCTGCACGATTCCCTCGTCGTCCCACGCGCCGGAGCCTTGCTCGTCCTTCTCCTCGGGAATCCCAAACAGCATCAGGGCCGGAACGCCGAGCCGCGCGCACCCGTCCGCCTCGGCGACGAGCTCCTCGAGGGTGAGGCGGGAAAACGCCGGCAACGCCTCGTTCCGAAGGGGCTCGTCGGCGACGAAGACGGGGAAGACGAAGCTCTCGAGGTCGAGACGCGTCTCACGGACGAGCGAACGCAATGCCCCCGTCCGCCGCAGGCGCCGCAGGCGCGTGACCGGAAACATGGTCATGAGACGTCGCCTGCGATGTCGACTCCAGGCCGTGCGAGCTTTGCTCGTGCGGCCGTCTGAAATGACCGGTCGACACACCGGAAGATGAAAGCGCCCGTCATGTCGAACGGACGTTAGCCGCCGGGGGTGGCGGCGGCGCCTCTTCGAGCTCCACCTCGACCGGCGGCGTGCCTCCTTCACGCCAGGACTCGAGCTGAACCCGTTCGCCGACGAACTCCCAGAGCGCACGGATCCCGGCCAGCAGCGGCAGCGCGACGAAGATGCCCGCCAGCCCGTAGATCTCGCCGCCGGCGAGCAGGCCGAATATGACGAGCAGCGGGTGGAGCCGGAGCGCGCTTCCCATCACGTTCGGCACGACGATGTGGCCCTCGATCTGGTGGATCCCGAGGAAGAGCAGCGTCACCCAGATCGCCGAGACCGGGTCGACGATCAGCGCGTAGATGACGGGCGGGATCGCCCCGAGCCACGGGCCGAGGTACGGGATCAGCTCCATCGCACCAACCCAGGCCCCGAAGAGGAGGGCGTACTGGTCCATGCCCTCCGCCCAACCCAGGACGCCGAGCACCCAGAGACTGACGCCGGCGCTGACGCCGATGATCAGGGACAGAAGGACCTGACCGCGGACGTAGCCGGCAAGTGCGCTCTCGATCCTCGGGATCAGCGAGCCGGAGCCCGGATGCGGCGGGAAGCGGCGGTCGACCGCCGCGGACAGCCGCCCCATGTCCAGGAGCATGTAGACCGAGACGACGATGATCAGGACGAGGCTGAAGAGCAGCTCGAAGATCGAGAGCGCTGCGCCTTCGAGGAAGTCGATCGCCCGCGAGGTGTACTCCTGAGGGTCGGCGTCACGCAGCGACTGGACGAAGTCCTGGCCCTGCTCTCGCACCTGGATGCGCTCGAGGCCGTGGTCGTCCAGCCAGCCCTGGAGCCGGTCGACGTCGCGTTCCGCGTCCGTCTGGCTGCTCTGTCCGCGCTCGACCGTAAGGTAGGTGTCGATCCGGTCCGCAGCCTCGCGTGACTGGTCGACGACGATCGCGCCGATCGCGATCACGGCGACTACAAGCGCGGCGGCGAAGCTCAGGTAGACGACGGCGATCGAGAAACCACGCGGAATCCGAAGCCGACCGAGCGCCCGCACGAGGGGGTCGAGCAGCAGCGCGATCAGGGCTGCGACGAGGAAGAGGAAGACGACGTGAGCGACCGTGCTCGCCAGCGTCCAAAGGAACAGCAGCGCCAGCGGCAGCCCTACCAGTTGGATCCAGCGGGGGATCTCGATCTTCGCCGGTCCAGTCGCCATCGCCTTGATCGTACTGCCGAGATCTGGCTGGATCAGATCGGCGGCACCCCTGAAGCTGGGGCAGCCTCCAGGTTTCCCCAGACCCCTTCCACGACCTCGCGTGCTCGACGGACGCGAGTCAGGCCTGCGGCCTGGACGTGGAATTTCGCGGAAGATGGGAACCTCGCGCTCGATCGTCACGAAGTCGTGGTGGATTTAGCTCTAGACTCCGCCTCCGCCGTGCCACGAACCGCCCAGTTGAAGCGCGCTCGCACAGGCGTTAGCGTCCGCGCGATGCCTCCGCCCAAGGCAGTCGAGCAGGCACGCAGTGCCCGCCGACGCCGCGCCGCCGGTCATCGACGGACCAGGCGCGTAGCCCTGCTCGTGCTGGCGTCTTCCGCCGTCGGCATCACGCTGCTCCTGACCGCGTTCGGCTCCGGGTCGTCGCAGCCGCGTCCGACCGCGCCGGCGCCGGCCCAGCGGCTGCTACCGACGGGGCCGCCGCGCCCGCAGATCGTCGCCCTTCGCGACACGCTCCGGATCCAGATGCCCGTCGCCCAGAGCCGCGTGACCGCGATCGGCTACCACGGCGTCGACAACGGCGCCCTCGAGCTCGAGCCGGTGGGCCGGAAGGCGAATGAAGGCGTGCTCGGGCGGCTCGTCCGCCGCATCGCCGGCGACGGCGACAACGGCTTGGCCTACTACCACCTCGGCGGACGGGGACCCGCCACCACGGTGCTCGACGTCGGCGCAGCGCCCGGGACCGACGTCTACGCACCCGTCGACGGCACGATCGTCGGCATCACCGATTTCGTCATCAGCGGACGCCCGCTCGGCAGCCGGATCGACATCCAGCCGGCGAGCGCTCCGTCCTTCGTCGTCTCGCTCACGCACCTTCGCTCGGATCCGGCCCTGACCGTCGGCGCGGCGGTGAGGTCGGCGACGTCGAAGGTCGGCACCGTCCTGGACTTCTCGCGTGTCGAGCGCCAGGCCCTCGCCCGCTACACGCAGGACGCGGGGAACCACGTCTCGATGGAAGTTCACCCCGCCCCGACGCTCGCGATCCCGTAAGAGGCTCCGACACAATGAAGCCTTGTGCCGCCTGGACGCGCTGGACCGGCGCGAGCCGGTGTCCTCAGTCGCATCCATATGACATGCATATGGGCGCTTCCTGCGTCCTAGGCTCGCACGCCCCATCGCGCCCAGGCGACGAAGCATCATCATGTCGAAGCCTCTAAGGCTCCTTTTCGTCGCGGACGTGAACGGCGCGCCGGGCGTGCGGGCCATCGAGCGGCTGCTGCCGCGGGTGCGCGAAGAGCTCGGGGCCGACTTCTGCGTCGCGAACGGCGAGAACGCGGCCGACGGGCTCGGAATCACTCCCCAGCTCGCCGAGAAGATCCTCGCCTCCGGCGCCGATGTGATCACGCTCGGGAATCACACCTGGCGGCGCAAGGAGGTCATGCCCTACCTCGCCGAGACCGACCGGGTGATCCGCCCCGCGAACCTCTCCAAGCACACTCCGGGACGGGGGCTGACCATCGTCGAAGGCGTCGCCGTCATCAACGTGCTCGGTCAGCTGTTCCTGGCCCCGCCCCTCGGGCCCTGGGAGGTGATCGACGAGCTCGTGGCGGAGGCACGCCGGGAAACGCCGGTGATCCTCGTCGACTTCCACGGGGAGGCGACGAGCGAGAAGGTGGCGATGGCGGCCTACCTCGACGGCAAGGTCACCGCGGTGCTCGGTACGCACACGCACATCCAGACGAACGACGCGCGCGTGCTCCCCGGCGGGACGGCCGCGATCACCGACGCGGGCATGACCGGTCCGCACGACTCGGTGATCGGCGTCGTCACGGAGCTGGCCGTCGAGCAGATGCGAACCGGAGTGCCGGTTCGCTTTCGCACCGCGAAGGGCGGCGTGCGACTCGAGGGCGTGCTCGTCGAGTCCGGCGAGGATGGGCGCGCTACGGGCTGCGAGCTCGTCCGGGTCGAGCTGGAACAACCAGCAGAAACGTGAGCGCGACCAGGACGAGGTTGCGGGCGAAGACGAGCCACGAGACCGCGGCGTCGAACTCGAGCGCCAGCTCCCAGTAGCGGTACGGAAACCAGAGCTGCGTGAGCACGAGAGCCGCGGCCAGCAGGCCCGACGCCGCCAAGCCGCGGCGCCCGCCGACCAGGGGCACGAGCGGGATCAGCCAGATCAGGAACTGCGGCGAGAACACCTTCCCGAAGGCGATGAACGCGCAGACCGCGGCAGCGCTCGCCGCCAGCAGCCGGTCGCGGGTCGCCGGTCCGCGCGCATACCAGACCCAGATCGCCACGATGACAGCCGCCTCCAGAAGAGTCGAGATGACGCCGAGCACCTCGGCGCCGGCTCCGGCGAGGTTCTGCGACCCATGGCTCGACTCCATGGTCAGATCGAGCCCGAACAGCTGGTGCGCCGCGAGCAGCAGACCGGCACCGAGGCTCTCGATCTGCAGCGGCCGCCCGGCCTGCCGCCAGACGGAGTCCCACAGGCCGCCGGGGGCGACGAGCGCAAAGGGGACGACTATCACCGCGAGGACGACGAGGAAGGCCCCGGCGCAGATCAACGCCTCTCGCCGTCCGCGCAAGCGCCAGACGTGGGCGAGCGCGATCGGCGCCAGCAGCACGGGGTAGAGCTTCGCCGCAGTCGCGACGCCGAGCGTCCCGAGACCGAATCGGAAGCGACCGGCGACGAGCAGGGCGAGGGCCGCGACCGTCAGCGCCGCCGGCCAGAGATCGAACCGGGAGAGGATCACCGAGCCGACGGCGAGCGGAGCGATGCCGACGAAGAGCGGCGCCCACCACGACGAGGCCGTAAACGCGACGAGCAGGACACAGGCGACGCCGAGCGCGGCCATCAGTCCCTCGAAGCGGCGCTCGTAGTCCTCGAAGTCCCCCTCGCCCAGCGCGGGCAGCACGAAGACCGGCAGCGCGGCGGGCGGGTACTCGAGGGCGAAGTCCCGATATGGCACCTGCCCTTGCGTCATCGCCTCGCCGTAGCGCTCGTAGACCGGGGTGTCGATGATCCGTTCTCTCGCGTAGAAGCCGTGGTGGAGCAGTCCCCAGGAGACGAGGAAGAGAGCGCAGCCGATGGCAGCGCTAGCGATTCGCACGGGACGGCGCGAGGACGGCGAACGCAGCGAATGGGAAGAACCAGGGCAGATAGAGGTACGACCAGTGGGTGAGGACGAGCTCGAAGCCGACCAGGAGCGCCGCCGTGAGCGCCGCGAGCTGCAGCGGCGAGCGGCGGCGCGGATAGAACGCGGCCGCCACAGCAGCCACGAGCAGGATCCCGATCAGCGGAAGCTGGACGAAGCGAAGGTCGGGGATGCCTGCGGCGTGGTACTGACCCCAGTCCCAGATCGAGAACGGTGACTCGCGGGTGAGCTGCCAGCCCAGTGTCCGGTCCCAGAAGACCCGCGCGGCATGGAGCAGGCTCGGCTCGAGCAGGAGGATCGAGAAGGCCGCGATCGTCGCCGCCGCGAACCCGGCGACGAAGAACGCGGCGTCGCGGGCGTGGCGCACGCTGAGCCCATTCGGGTACGCGGCCCAGAGCGGAGCCACGATCAGCGAGCTGAACTTCGCCCAGCCCGCGAGGGCGGAGAACGCACCCCGGGCCCACGGCGACGAGGCGAGCCAGAACCCCCAGATCAGGAGCACCGGCGGGATCGAGTCGTTCGTGTTCGAGTTCGAGACGTACTGGGTGAACGGGTACGCCGCCCAGGCAAAGGCGAGCGTGGCGGCCAGCGGCAGCCCTCCGAAGCGGCGACCCACGAGCGCGAGCCCCAGGATCGCGAGCAGGTCGAAGGCGATCGACGTGAAGTGCGCGGCGGGGAGCGCGTCCCACTTCCCGCTCCATCCGAGCAGCAGGTAACCGGGCACGTAGGCGAAGTAGGCGACCGGCCCGTAGGTGTCGCCGCGGTCGTTCGACGATTCACAGCGTCCGTTGGTCTGGACCCGTTCGCGGATCTCGCCCTCCGCATCCGCCGGGCCGCACGCCTTCAGCTTCCCCTGGACGGGCATGTGGCCGTACGGCATCTCTCCGTTCGCGATTCGCTGTGCGCCGATGACGCCGGAGTAGCCGACGTCGATCACGTTCGAGCCCTCGAGGTTGAGGCCGATCCGGAAGCCGGCGAGGAAGACGGTCGCGGCTGCGAGCACCCAGACGGGCCAGAAGGCAGCGCGACTCGACGGGCTCCGCCCGCGCAGTCCGATCCAGACCATCCGCGCCAGGAGGTACACGAAGACCGGATAGACAAGCGACATGCTCTCGAAGACGTCGCCCCGGTTGAAGAACCACAACGACACCGAGAACGACAGCAGGACGAGCAGGTCGAGCGTGCGGACGCTGCGTAGCCGACGCCAGTCGATCAGCCCCAGCAGGAAGACGGCGCAGAGCCCGAGCCAGACCTCAGTTCGGTTGAGCGTCTTGCCGCCGAAGGCGCCCGGGTAGCCGCGGGCCATCTTCCAGGCGACCTGCGGGCCGGTCCAGGCCTCCTTGACCCTGCCGGTTCGGTCGTCGACCTTCCCGGTGGCGATCTCGCCCGCCTCTCCCCACCAGACGTGCACGGTCCACTCGTGGCGCTCGTCGTCGAAGGTCGCATCCTTGACGATGCCTCGCTGGGGATAGCGGTCGAGCCAGTCCGCGACCTTCTCGTCACGGAGGAACGCCTTGGTGGCTTGCTCCTCTGTCAATCGCCCCTCCGC